>NZ_CP077717.1:0-355000 GCF_019175345.1 Saccharolobus shibatae B12
ATTAGATAACCATTATACAAAAGAATTATATAAGAATAAAATTAAAGCTTATTTTATGTCACTAGAATCTCCAAATGAAATACTGGGGTATGCCTTGTATATGAATCAACTCACATTTTCCAGTGGAAATAGAGGGGTTTTTACTCCCCAGTTAAATAGCTTATATCTTAAAAGCTGTATTAGCTCAAATAGTAAAAAAGATGAGTGATATAATTGATGAAGTTATTTCTTCATTTAGAACTTCAACTATCTTTGTAAATAGAGAATATTTGATGCCTGATTATATTCCAGATGAGTTACCACATAGGGAGGATCAGATAAGAAAAATTGCAAGCATTTTAGCTCCACTATATAGGGAAGAGAAACCCAACAATATCTTTATATATGGATTGACTGGAACAGGAAAAACGGCTGTAGTAAAGTTTGTTTTATCTAGATTTCATAAAAAATTTTTGGGAAAATTTAAGTATATTTATATTAACACTAGACAGACAGATACCCCATATAGAGTATTGGCTGATTTACTAGAATCCTTAGATGTAAAGGTTCCTTTTACCGGGTTGTCCATAGCTGAGCTGTATAGACGTTTAGTAAAAGCTATAAGAGAGTATGATTCACAAGTTGTCATAGTTTTGGATGAGATAGACGCTTTTGTTAAGAGGTATAATGACGATATTCTATACAGGTTAAGCAGGATCAATAGTGAGGTGAATAGGAGTAAAGTTTCTTTTATAGGAATAACTAATGATGTTAAGTTTATAGATTTATTGGATCCTAGAGTTAAAAGTAGTTTAAGTGAAGAAGAGATAGTTTTCCCCCCTTATAACGCTGAAGAGTTAGAGGATATTCTGACAAAGCGGGCCCAAATGGCATTTAGGCTTGGAGTTTTACCGGATAATGTAATTAGATTATGTGCAGCATTAGCTGCACGAGAGCATGGAGATGCACGTAGGGCTTTAGATCTTTTGAGAGTTGCAGGTGAAATAGCTGAGAGGTTGAAGGATTCTAAGGTTAAAGAGGAGTACGTACATCTAGCTAAGGAAGAAATAGAGAGGGATCGAGTAAGGGACATTATACTAACCCTTCCTTTTCACTCTAAGCTAGTTCTTACCGCAGTGGCTTCTATGTCTTCAGAAGATAACGTAGTTTTGACTACTGGTGCTGTATATGAGACTTATCTGAATATTTGTAAGAAGTTAGGTGTGGAACCTATTACGCAAAGAAGAGTTAGTGATATTATAAATGAATTAGATATGGTAGGTATATTAACAGCCAAGGTTGTTAATCGTGGTAGGTATGGTAAGACTAAGGAGATAGGTTTAGCTGTTGATAAGAATATAATTGTTAAATCTTTAATAGAAAGTGATAGTAGGTTTGCTGATCTCTGGGGTTGATGATGGTTATTTTCCATTATCATATAAGGGAGGAAAAGGTAAAACTGCATTAGTTGTAGTTACTTTTTACGATTACGACATGATTGATTTAGATTGGGGTCTCATAACTGTTGATGGAAATGACGCTACTGATGTTTTGAAGCAGTTGAGAAAAGGTGATATTGTTATTTTAGATGGTGTAATATTTGCTGGTTTCAACTATATTGTACCTTATTCTGATAACATGATTTTCTTTTATTCTAAGATGCCGAAGGTAGATCTGATCAAAAGTGCTCTTATGAAACACTTCCAGGCTGATACGGAAAGAGTAAGAGAAATACTCTATGTTTTAAATAATCTTAAACAAATTCCCACAAAGAGGGGAAATGTCTTTCTTTACTCTACAGTCGAATTAAGTATCGCTAAATCGATTATAGAGAAATATCAAATTTATTCGAAAATACCGGAGTTGTTGAAGAGTGCACATGTAATCGCAAGTAGTTTGGGAAGATTTTTATCTCGTTATAAGAAAACAATATAAAAAAATTTTACTTATCTGTACCTACTATCTCTCTTAATCTTTGATCCCCATGGATATCTAGGATGTACTTATATACAGGTTCTGGAACTAGTTCACTCCAATTATCGTTTAGGATTATAAGACGTCTAATATAAGTTGAGTTATATTTTTCTCTATTAAAAGCTGGAGGAATCTCTACTTTATATCCGGCTTCCTTGAATATTCTAACTACTAATGGATTTCTGGCGAATACAACTTCAAATTTAGGGGTATAAGTGCTCACATAATGTGCCCAAATGTTGTTCATTAAAATATCTGGCATCGGTATTATAAATATTCTAGACAAATCTATCCCGCTATACTTAAGAGAATTTCTTATCATTTCTACTCTCTCTCCTGCGGTAAAGGGGTTGGTTACAGTGTGACTTTCTTGTGAACTACCTACTAAAATTATCAACTCATCAACTCTCTCTAAGCTCCACTTAATTACATTTAGATGACCTAGATGGAATGGCTGAAATCTTCCTGGATATAACCCTCTAGACAGATCTCATCACCTTCTCTAACGTTTAATTTATCTTTTGCACTCCCTTTATTAATTCCTATCTCGACCAGAAAATAACCGTTGAAGTAAATCAACAACTCGTTTTCCATTCCGTAACCGAATGTTTTCACGAATCTACATTTATGTCTGGAATTATTTACTTTTATCTCTACGTTTTCACCATATTTGAAGTTGTTTAACAAAACTTCTTTAGGTATACTAGTTGCTACATTTCCAAAATGGTCTACGTATAGAACCTTTCCGCAAATTTCATTCCTTAACGATTTATAGGTAAAATCTAATTTTGTAAGATCTTCGTATCTTACTTGGTTTCCGAATGTATCAAGTTCTACTCCAATTGAGATAAGAGCAGCAGCTACGGAGAAGATATCTCTACCGTGGAAAGTATTCGAAATTGTTTTAGCTAAATATAGCTTCTCGTTTTTTATCTCTACAATTTTTATTATTTCCTCAGAAGTTATAGCTGGGTATAGTACGCCATTATCTGGACCTATAAATACATAATTTTTTGTTTTTACTATTAAGGGCCTTCTACTAGTACCCACTCCTGGATCTATAACTACAAGAAATATCGTATTTCTAGGAAAATATTTATAAGAGGTATATAATAGATACGCACCAGCAATTAGGTTAAAAGGTTTGCTATTTCCAGTTATATAGGTGATTTTGGCCTCTGGGTTTATTTTCCTTATTACTGCCTCCATTACCCCGTTATAGTTATCGTTAAGCCCAAAGTCAGTAAGTATTGCTATTTGACTTGGGATTCGCTTCATATTTATCAATTAATAACTCTAGATAAGATTTTGTCGTTAACTTTCCTTTTATCTTATATTTTCTAATGAAGCTGGAAGTATAGTTCTGGATCTCTTGGTCACTAATTTCACTAATGGCCTCTATTTCTATAAATTGACCTAAGTTCTCTACTAAATCTAATGATATAATAAATGATTTATCTAAGTAATTTATTCTACTCTTTTTGATAGTTATAACGGGATAAAACCCTATTTTCCTCAAAAGTTCGATTGTTTTATTAAGGTCATTTACAATTATAGATATTTCTTCTCGAGCCTTTAATGAGGAATGTAATTTAGGCCCTTTATACGTAAGCTCTATTCCCTTATTGTTAACCCTTATTCTAACTGCTTCATCAGTTATTTTGAAATTTCGATAAACATAATTAAAGTAAATATCTTCTTGTTTTTCTATATCCAATAATTTTAGTTCTTTCTCCAACGATTCTCTTAACTCGTCTAATGATGGATACTCAACTACTATTTTAACCTCTTTTTCGATCATTATTCTCTGATGGAAAATCGCATAGCGAGGTATTTAAGTGAACATGCCAATTTGTTTCATATTTCTCCTAGTTATAAGGCTAAAAGATTAGCCTCTAAGTATGGATTTTTAGATTATATGATAGAACGATATTTGAATATGTTTAGTAGTAAAGAAGAATTAGAAGAATATCTAAATTCTTGTAGTTTTCCATTAAAAAAGAGTATTAGATGTAATACATTGAGAACTGACTGCAAAAAATTGGAAGAAATGATGTCAGAGAAAGGATTCATTTTGGAAAAAGTCAAATGGCTTCAGCATGGTTATATAATTAAAAGAACTCCGCCTAAGCCGTCTCTAGGTTCTACACTTGAGTATCTCATGGGATATTATCATATTCAAGGGCTAGCTTCTATGGTACCCGCGTATGTCCTAAGTCCTTCACAAGATGATTTCGTTTTGGATATGGCTGCAGCACCTGGTGGAAAAATTACACAATTATCTCAAATAATGCAGAATAAAGGTTTGGTAGTAGCAGTTGAGAAAAAACGTAGTAGGATTAGAGCTCTTCTCAGTAATGTTAATAGGTTAGGGGCAGAGAATGTTGTACTAGTCAAAACCGATGTATTAAATTTAAGAAAAATAAATAAATTTCAATTCGATAGAATCTTATTAGACGCACCTTGTAGCGGTGAAGGACTAATACAAAAGGATCCTACTAGGCGATATAAAACCACAATTGATGACTTAAGGGATTTTGCATATTCGCAGCTATCTCTAATCGAGATAGCATATGAGCTATTGAAAGAGGGTGGTTATATCGTTTATTCAACATGTAGTGTTGCACCAGAAGAGAATGAATTAATTGTTAATTTCGCTATCGAAGAATTAGGTATGAAAACCATGAGTGTAGAAGGATATCCTGCTTCTAACGGATACGTAGAATACTATAATACTAGATTTAATATCGATGTGAAGAATTGTTTAAGATTTTTCCCTCATACACAAGGTACTGAGGGGTTTTTCCTATGCCTTTTAAAGAAGGAATAAAGATGAGTTTTAGTAAGGTTGGAATAGATGAAGTTAAACCCAAACTTGAGGTTATTTTCTCAAGATATGGTTGTGTAAATAAGTTAAGTACATTTATAACTAACAAGTCATTCTATGAGCTTAAAGGCAAATATAATCAACTGTTTATGTTAGCTAATAATAATGTAAATAAAGACCGTTTGCTGGAGTTCCTAAGTGGACTATTGAGTAAAGGTTTTCATCCATACTCCATTGGTACACCAATAATTATTTATGATAAATCTGAGATCTTGCCTACTTTGGCTTTCGGAAGGTATTTAGCTGAAATATGTGAGAATAAGTTAGTAATATCAGATTACAATTTGATATATAAGATTATATATAAAAAGCCTATATATATTAGTTCTGCGTATAATTATAACGATGTGATAATTGTAGATAAAATGAACAATTTTATAGCGTATGCAAAGGTTGAAAATAGGAAGAGAAGAGTGTACGGGGTAATACCAGTTAAAGATATAGGATGGTATTTAAGGCGCGGTGGATAAATATAAAAATTAGAAAGTAGAGGTATTTGTCTAGTATAAGTGTCTGGTGATAATAGATGTCAAATGAAGTTGAGCAGAAAAAGAGCATAAAAACGATTAATGATTTGCCTGGAATTAGCCAGACTGTAATTAGTAAGCTAATAGAAGCTGGTTACTCTTCTCTTGAAACCTTAGCAGTTGCATCTCCACAAGATCTAAGTGTAGCAGCTGGTATTCCGTTATCTACTGCGCAAAAGATAATTAAAGAAGCGAGAGACGCATTAGATATAAGGTTTAAGACAGCTTTAGAGGTTAAAAAGGAGCGAATGAATGTTAAGAAAATATCTACTGGTAGTCAAGCATTAGACGGTCTTTTAGCTGGTGGTATAGAAACTAGGACTATGACGGAATTCTTCGGTGAGTTTGGGTCTGGTAAGACTCAGCTATGTCACCAGCTAAGTGTTAATGTACAATTACCACCCGAGAAGGGTGGCTTATCCGGTAAAGCAGTTTATATAGATACAGAAGGTACTTTTAGGTGGGAAAGAATTGAAAATATGGCTAAAGCTCTAGGATTAGATATCGATAATGTCATGAACAACATATATTATATAAGAGCGATAAATACAGATCACCAAATAGCTATTGTTGATGATTTACAAGAGTTAGTTAGCAAAGATCCTTCAATTAAATTAATTGTTGTAGATTCTGTAACTTCACATTTCAGGGCAGAATATCCTGGAAGAGAAAATTTAGCCGTAAGGCAACAGAAGTTAAACAAACACTTGCATCAATTAACCAGACTTGCAGAGGTTTATGATATTGCAGTGATTATAACTAATCAAGTAATGGCTAGGCCAGATATGTTTTATGGAGATCCCACCGTAGCAGTAGGTGGTCATACTCTTTATCACGTACCAGGTATAAGAATTCAGCTTAAAAAGAGTAGAGGAAATAGAAGAATAGCTAGAGTTGTTGATGCCCCACATTTACCAGAAGGAGAAGTAGTGTTTGCATTAACTGAAGAAGGAATAAGGGACGCGGAAGAGTAAAGTTAATATTTTATGTGTCATTGAAGTATAGTTCACTTATGGATATTTTATGGGCACCATGGAGAGCTAAGTATATTTCTGAAACTAGCAAGCTAAAGCAAGATGAATGTCTATTTTGTAGAGTAATAAAAGAAGAAAATGATGAGCAAAATTACGTAGTATATAGGGGAAAATATGCTTTCATAATACTTAATGCATTCCCTTATAATACTGCTCATGTAATGGTTGTCCCTTACAAGCATGTCCCTTCAATTGAACTTTTAAGTGACGATGAGGTATTAGACATATTTAATTTAATTAGTGTTGCAATAAAGGCTATAAGAGAAATTTATACCCCAGACGGTTTTAATATAGGTGTAAATATAGGTAGAGTAGCTGGAGCAGGTATAGAAGCTCACGTTCACGTTCATATTGTGCCAAGATGGAATGGTGATTCCAATTTTATGCCAGTTATTTTTAACACTAAGGTTATGCCAGAGACGCTTGGAGATACGTTTAAAAAATTAAATGCAAAAATTAATGAGATTATGAAGAAGCCCTCGAAATCTGAGTAATTGATGAAGGCAGGGTTTTACGGATGAATTATTTAGAATATTTCGATAGAATTAGACTAGTAAAAGAGAAAATAGAAAAATATGTACACACTACTCCAATAGACTATTCCACAACATTTTCTAGGATTACAAACGCAAAAGTTTATCTTAAATTAGAAAACTTACAGAAAACGGGATCATTTAAAGTTAGAGGTGCCTTCAATAAACTGTTATCTCTGAAGGAGGAAGAAAGAAAGAAAGGCGTTATTGCTGTCTCAGCAGGTAATCACGCTCAAGGAGTTGCATATGCTGCCTCAACGTTGAATATTAGATCAACTATAGTGATGCCAGAAACAGCTCCAGCTTCTAAGTATTTAGCTACAAGATCCTATGGGGCAGATGTGGTACTATATGGTAAGTACTTGCATGAGAGTATGAAGAAAGCTGAAGAATTGATTCAAAAAACTGGTTTAATATTTGTTCATCCTTATGGCGATTTAGACGTGATAATGGGGCAGGGTACCATAGGATTAGAATTATACGATATTGAACCAGATTACGTGATTATTCCAATAGGAGGTGGAGGACTAATTTCTGGTATAAGTATAGCTTTAAAGTATAGATTCCCAAATGTCAAGATAATAGGTGTTCAGTCTTCCTCTTCCCCTTCTATGAAGGTTTCTAAGGATCTAGGAAGGCTTGTAGAAATAGAGCCCGGCTATTCTATAGCTGACGGCATACTGGTTAAGTCTCCTTCTGAATTAACCTTTGGTATCATTAATGAGTTAGTAGATGATATAGTATTAGTAGATGATGAAGAAATAGCTGAAGCAATAGTTTTACTACTGGAAAGAAGTAAAACATTAGCAGAAGGAGCAGGGGCTGCTGCACTGGCGTCACTAATTTCAGGAAAGGTTAAAGTGAATGGAATAGACAAAAAAGTAATTTCACTAGTAAGTGGAGGGAATATTGACCTATCTTTATTGTCTACTCTCACTGAGAAGTTTTTATATAGACAAAAAAGAGTTGTCAAAGTAAGAGTAATAGTTCCAGATAAGCCAGGGCAACTAAATAAAGTATTAAGTTATGTGGTTAAGATCCGAGGTAATATAATTGATATAGTTCATGATAGGCATAGTAGCGATGTACTACCGGGATATACTAAAATATATATAACTTTCGAGCTTCAATCTTCAGAAGCTCTTAGCTTACTTTTGACGAATCTGGCAAATGAAGGTATAGATGTTAAAATTGTAGAATAGTTTATAAGTCTCTTATGTAGAGATTTTAGGTGGTAGATGCGGATGGAATTTATTATTTAGGTCCAGAGGGAAGTTTTACACATGAAGCAGCCACTCTGCTTAATAAAGGAAATTTGAAGAGTGAATCAACAATATCTTTAGTATTTAAGAAAGTCGATGAAAGAGAAGGTTCCATAGGTGTAGTTCCCATAGAAAATAGCCTAGAAGGACCAGTAAATGAAACACTTGATAATCTCTACAACTATGATAATATATATGTCATAGGTGAAATTGAGAAAAGGATAGAATTAGCTCTGGCAACCAGAAGTGATGATTTAAGTCAGATCAAAAGAATATACTCACATCCCCATGCTTTTAATGAGGCTAGAGAAAAGTTAAAGGAGTTAGGCTTTAATGAATACATACCAGTAGAAAGCACTTCAAAAGCAGCACAGATCGTATCTCAAGATTCAGAGGCTGCAGCTATTTGCTCTACTTTTGCGGCCAAGCTTTACAATTTAAAAGTTCTCTTTACGATTAATTCACATAATAACTATACTAGATTCATAGTTTTATCTAAAGAAATGAGCTCCAATGGAAATAAGTCCATGATATTATTTACTGTTCCTCATAAGCCTGGTGCTCTTTATAAAGTTCTGCAAGTATTTTATGAGTACAACATAAATATTTCGATGATCTATTCTAGGCCACTGAAATCGATACCTTGGCAATACTACTTTTATTTAGAGTATGAAGGTAACATCTCAAATCATGAATTTATTCAAAAACTTGTTAAATCTACATCTGTGTTAAAAATAAAAGGAGCTTTCTCTAAACTAAATAACGATCCCAGGTTTTAGGTTCTCTAGGCTGAACAATATCATGTAACTTCTTGAATCCGTTTCTTTCGAGATCTCTTTTGCTACATTTCTTATAGTTTCTTTCCTACTTGCATGTATCATACTATAACACAAATATTTCCAGTCTTCATCGTTAGATTCTCTAAGTACTACATGTGTAGCCTCTGGAATGTTTAAAGCTAGTTTTTCACAAGATTTTTCTATATTACTAGTATCTAGCAGAACCATCCCGTTTTCAACTATTCCTATTTTCTCTCCATTAAGGGTTGCCCCATAATCTTTAATTACATTTTTATCATATAATTCTCTAACTAATTCGATTAGCTCATCTTCTTTCATTTTATGTTTTTCCGCTATTTCTTTAAATGGTCTTTGTGAAATTTTTAATGGATAAGATAACTCTGTTAATAGCTGTTTGTCTATCCCTAGTTCTTCCGCAGTAGGAACTTTATTAAGACTTTTTATGGTATTGTTAGGACTCCATGATACACCTCTTATGACGTCATATTTTACACTTAATTTCAATGTTCTTTTAGAATATAATATGACATAATCATTACAATCCACCTGGCTTAGTAATTCTTTAACATTCTTGTTAAGCGTATCTCTATCGCTTGCCTTTAAAACAAACCATATGTTATACTTTGGATGATCTCTAACATAGTTGTGTGTTAGTTCTTTAATTCCTAGCGCAATCTTTCTAAACTTTTCTATCTTATCTTGAGGTATACGTGCTGCAATTAACGCTCCATCCATTCCTTTTGCTCTAAAACTAACATACATTCCTATTCTTTTAACTATACCATCTTCTAACAATTTTTTAATTCTATTTAATAATTCTTCCTCAGAAATTTTTAACTCTTCACTAATAATTTTGAAAGGTTGAGGGTCAAAGGGAAAGTTGTATTCTAGTTTCATTAATATTTCCTTATCAATATCTGAAATTTCGGATAAATCCATAATTAAAAAGGCGTTAACGTGATATATTAATCTAACCCTAACTTAATAGCAATTCCTCTTGCAGCTAATATACCAGTTGCGGCAGCTACGTTTATTCCTCTAGAAAGTCCAGTTCCATCACCAGCTGCGAATAGATTATCAACTACAGTTTCCATATTATTATCAACTACAGCTCTTACGCTATAGTATTTTATTTCTGGTGCATATAGCAGCGTATTTGAAGAGAATATACCTGGTGCTATACTATCTAGCCTTTCTAAACCATCTATTAAATTATCTACTACTCTGTAAGGAAGTCCCATACTTATGTCTCCAGGTGTCACATCTCTTAAGGTTGGTTTTACGGTAGACCTATTTATTCTCTCCCACGTGCTCCTTCTTCCTTTTTGAAAATCTATTAGCCTTTGTAATATTGGTTTCCCACCACCTAGTCTAGTCATTAATCTAGCTATGCTCTTGCCATATTCTATAGTATCCTCAAGTGGATCTGAAAGTTTAATCGTAGTTAGGAATGCAAAATTAGTATTATTGCTCTTTTTATCGACATAAGTTTCTCCATTAACTCCAATAGTCCCGTCATCGTAAACCTCTTTCATAATATATCCTCTTGGATTAACACAGAACGTCCTTACTTTATCATCGTATCTCTTAGAGTATAATATTACCTTGGGATCCCATACAGCTTCTGTAAGTTCATCAAATACAAAAGACTCAGTTTCTACTCTTACTCCTATATCCAATGGCCCTGGTATGGTATCAACTCCTAATTTTTTAGCTTGCTCATAGAACCATTTAGCACCTGCTCTACCAGGAGCCGCAAGGACTATTCTAGACTCTATTTCACCTCTTGAAGTTTTAAGTAAGAATTTATTACCTTTCTTCTCTATATCTATGACCTCCGTTAGTTCACCAATTTTAATTCCCTTCTTCTCAACGTAGTTTACAATACTGTCTATTATTAATGGTGTTTTATCGGTCCCCATATGTCTTTGTCTAATTGGAACAAACTCCGCACCTACCTTTGCAGCTCTTCTTTGTATTTCTTTGACTTTTTCCATATTTGGTTCAAATACCCTGTCCTTTGGAGCTCCAAATTTTACGAAAATATCATCAACATAGTTTATTAATTCTTGTGCCTTATCCCAACTTCTCGTTATTTCATGCAATTCTCCTCCAATATCTGGCCTAAGGTTTATTATTCCACTACTGAACGTTCCCGCTCCTCCAAAACCATACATAATATGGCATGGATCACAAAATGTGCATTTCTCCTTCGGGGACAAAAGTGGGCAAGTTCTTTTACTTGCTCTGGCTCCCTTATCGACTAATAGTATCTTATAGTTGGAAACATTGTCTTTAGCCAAACTCGCTAGTTCATATGCAGCGAATAGTCCAGCTGGACCTCCTCCAATTATTACAACATCATAGAAGCTCATTTACTTCACCTCCTCTCTAAGATCTATCATGTCGTATGCATCTTCTCCAGTGCCAATAAGTCCAATAGGTGTTTTTAGTTCTTCTTCTAGTTCATCCAACCATTTCTTGGCTTCAGTGGGTAGTTTTTCATATTCTCTGGCTCTATATGCATCCTTAAAGAGTGCGTCTAATTTGGTTATGGCGACTATTGTAGCTGAATTTATTCTAATGGCTTCTCTTGCAAGTTTAGTATTAAATGGTGCAACTCTCCTTAATCTCCCAGTTACTGTACCATATTCTGCCAAACCAAGTTTTTTTGCTTCTTCTTCTGTTAACTCACCTTCCAGTGGGCCTTTTCCTACTCTGGTAACGTAGCTCTTGAAGGTAATTATTATGTGATCCACATATTTTGGTCCTATTCCGGCCTCGCTTAATATTCCTGATGCTGTAGTATTTCTACTAGTTACATATGGATATTCGCCGTGGTATAGACTTAGATAATGTCCTTGAGTTCCTTCTATAAGAATATTGTAACCATTCTCTAAATAATCCAATATTTTATTAGGAACATCTATGACGAACTTTTCAAGTTCTTTATAATCCTTTGCTAACTTTAATTTTCTTAATATTCTTTTACTCTCCGCATATCCGACGCCTTGGCCAGTGCTCCCAATTACATTCATAAGATACGGATCGTTTTTCTCCTCTCTTACCTCATCTTCAGTTATAATTCCAACATGAGAATCAATATATAATCTATCATAAGTTTCAGTTTCCCTCATCTCTTTAAATAGGACGTCTAATGACGTAAGTGCCCCGGGAGCTAGAGCTAATTCAGTGGATTTATTTACAAATGCAGATGGGATAATCCTTAGCTTCCATATCTTTCCTGAATACGTAACGGTATGACCAGCATTAATAGACCCTGTTCTCACACTTAATTTTGGTTTATCTTTAATACCTAAATAAGCTGCTACTTTTCCCTTTCCTTCATCACCAAAAAATCCTCCAACAATTAATTCTAGCATCAAACACCGTTTTGTATACCTCTACTTTATCTTATTTAAACATATCTATGCGTTATTTATCATTATAGAAATCTAGACACTTTCGTAGTATCTCTTTAATTAACGCAAAATCATAATGACATATTAAGTTAGTATTTTTTCAGTAAGATTATTTATTATAGCGCGCTTTATCTCTAATGCTATTCTTCTCCCTAAACTTATTGGCTTTCCGAAGTAAAATTTAGAGTATTGGCTCCCAATTCCCATATATGCATTCGTACCACCCCCAATTCTTGGAGCGACATCGTATACGACAAGATCTAAATCTGGAGTCACCATAACTTGTAGAGTAAAGGGTCCAATTATTCCGGGGGGTTCAAGTTTTTGTGTGGCCTCTACAAATCTATATCCTATCTCAAAGACTTTTTCTAATAGACTTTCTCTTATTGTTACTGGCTCATGGCCAACCTCTATCAGTCTTGGTATCCTACCTAATTTTATTTGTATGTCAGCAGGCAATCTATATAAGCTATCCCAATCACTTTGAATTCTTCTATCCACGCTTATTAGTTCTAGTCTATTAAATATTGGGCTGTAGAAGTAGTTAAGATTAAAGTGAGCCCCGAACACGAATTCCTCTATTACCATATTTTTTAAACCTTCATTATCTATTACGTTATTTCTCAATAATTCGTTGAGTTTAACTTCAAAATCTTCCTTGTTTACAGCGAAAAAGAATCCTCTTTCAACTTTCCTTTTAGCCTCAGGTAGTTTAACTATTACTGGTCTATCGATCTCTTCTGGTTTGAATAATTTGGGTATAGAGATTTTCCCCTCATTTAGTATTTTATAATAATTCTTTTCGCCTACTCTTTCTTCCCATCGTAACATATATCTGTTGCCAAAGACTTTCGTTTTCATGTTTTCTATTCCATCATAACCTACATAAACCGCTAAGCTCCTATTAGGAACAATTATTGCATTTTCGCTGAGTAAACTATCTTGCACCTTATCCGAGATTATTTCTTTAAAATCATCCATGATCATACATTTATCCATGATTGCTTTAAATTCCAAATAAGGTCTTTCTCTTCCTTTTTTACACAGTCCTATTGTTTGAAAACCTTCATCTTTAGCTCCATCGAAAACGTCAAGTGCAGAATGGCTAGCTAGTGCAGCTATCTTAACATTCATTTAACTCACCACAAGACTTAACTTATCTTTTTCGTTTGCAACTCTGATTTCTCTTGCGATCCTTCTTCCCATACTCATGGGCTCATCCCAGTAAAGCCAACTATATGGGCTTCCATTTACGTATAAGTTAGTTCCGGCAACTATTCTTCCAGAGAACTCGAAAACCACTATATCCGAATTATCAGTCACTATTGACTCTAAACAAAATGGTCCTATCATTCCTGGAGATACTAATTCCTTAGTAGTTCTAACGAAGTTATTGGCGTATTCTAAAGCAACTGGTAGTAGGCTTTCTCTGGCCACAGCTGGAATATTACCAACAACTACAAACGTAGGGTCTATGTCAAGTTCTTTCATGTACTCATAAGTAAGTCTTCTAAGCCCATCTATGTTAGTCTCATATCTTATATCTATTCCGAAGATTTCTGTTCTATCTATAATATTACTATAGAAAAACTGAAAATACATCGGAACTCCTATAATATATTCTTGGATAATTACTTCATCTTCATCTCTTATCATTTTACTCTCAATGAGCTTTTGAATTCCCTCTTTCACTTCACTTTTGTTCTTGGCTAAAAAGTATCCCTTACCCCCTTTAGCTCCATTAAGCTTTACAATTACTAATCTATCCACATCCTCTGGTCTTTCAAAGATCTCTGGAATCTTTATGTTTGACTTTTTAAGTAGTTCCATTTTCTTTTTCTGATTAGCCTCCCATTCGAATATTTTCCTATTCCCGAAAATTTTTGTCTCAATTCTATCCACTCTTTCCTTGCCTAAATATTCTACTAAACTTCCATGTGGGATCAATATTCCATTATCCTTAATCTCATTAATCATAGATACTGCTTCATCTAGACTAGTATACGCAGAAACACTATCAATGAAACTAAAATTTTTATAAAATCCTTCTCTTTTATTATCCGTTATTATCATAGTTTGAAATCCTTCCTTTTTAGCCCCATGCAAGATTTGTAATGCAGAATGACTACCGATTGTAGCAATTATCATTGTTGTGAGATTACAGTATAAGTTAATAAATGTTGAACATACTTTACAATTAGCCATGGAAGATGGTATATGTCCTTTAGAATGGAGATACGGTAGTAATGAGATGAGAAAGCTTTTCAGTAGAGGAGAAATCTTGAAGAGGAGAATTCAAGTAGAAATAGCGTTACTAAAAGCATTAAGCAAATACGGTTTAGTAAAAGAGGAAGACATCCAAAAAGTTGAGAAAGCTTCATTAACAATAAGACCAGAAGAAGTTGATGAACTTGAATCAAAAATCGGTCATGACGTAATGGCTATGGTAGTGCTAATGGCAGAAAGGAGTGGAGACTCAGGGAGATACGTCCATTTTGGAGCAACAAGTTATGATATTGTAGATACAGCTTATGCGTTAATATTTAGAGACGCAATAAGATTGGTAAAGAGAAAAGTAATTGAAATATTGGAAATAATGATTAGTTTAGCAATTAAGTACAAAGATTTAGTAATGGTAGGGAGAACTCATGGACAGCACGCATTACCTATAACCTTAGGCTTTAAAATTGCTAATTACATCTATGAGTTTTCTAGGTCGTTAGAGAGATTAAATGAGGTTGAGAAAAGAATAGCAAAAGGCAAAATGGCAGGTGCAGTTGGCACGATGGCTGCTTGGGGCAATATAGGGTTAGAAATCGAAGAAAATGTTATGAAACTTTTAGAATTAAGACCTCATGAGATTTCAACTCAAGTTGCTCCACGAGACGCGTTTGCAGAATTAACTTCTGATCTTGCAATTTTAGCATCTCAATGTGATAGATTCGCATTAGAAGTCAGAGAATTGATGAGACCGGAAATAAATGAAATAAGTGAAGGCGTAGAAGGTCGTGTAGGAAGTAGTACTATGCCTCAGAAGGAAAATCCAGTTACGTCAGAAAAGATTGGGGGTTTAGCTAAAGTTTTACGCTCTCTTGTTGTAGCATCATTAGAAAATATTCCATTATGGCACGAAAGAGATCTGACTAACAGTTCGTCAGAGAGGATAATAATATCACATGAATTTCTAATTATCGACGAAATATTGGATAGTATGACAAATCTTTTAAGGAATCTAAGAGTTAACTTCGAGAATATTGAAAAGAATTTGAACTTCACTAAAGGACAAATAATGGCAGAAAGTCTGATGATAAACTTAACCTTAAAAGGCATGAAAAGGCACGAGGCTCATCAGTACGTTAACAAACTAACGTCAAAAGTAAGGCAAACTGGAAAAACGTTATTAGAGGTTTGTCTAGAGGATAATTTGATTCTAAGTTATTTCTCTAAGCAAGAACTTGAGAACGTACTTAACCCTAAAAACTACCTAGGATCTTATGATAAGTTAATAGAGAGAGCTATAGGCTATGCAAAAGGAATAATTAAAGGTTCAGAAATATGAGAAGCTCAAGATAGATGAAGCAAAGTTCATATTTTAAGCTTTAAATAATCCACTAAATATATAGTAAAATGATGCCGCCGTAGCTCAGCTTGGTTAGAGCGCCGGCCTCGTACCCAAAGTGAGATAGCCGGCGGTCGCGGGTTCGAATCCCGCCGGCGGCTTTAAAGCATTATTTTTGAGAAATTAAATAAGACTTTGATAAGTAACTAATACTTTGTGAGACTAAAAGATATAGGCGAGCACGAGTTCATCAAGAGATATATTAAGAATTACATGGATATTAGACTATTAGACGATGTATTCATCCATGAAAAAAGAGGATATAAGGTGGATGGATTTAAGCTATCCTATACTTTTCCGTTTATGTCACTCTACGATATTGGATGGAAAGCGATTTCAGCCTCTACTAGTGACATTATAGCGAAGGGAGTCAAACCGGAATTTTATTTAATTTCATTGGGTTTACCACCAGATTTTGATGTGAATAAAGCAGAAGAACTTATTAAAGGTATATCTGATTCTATCCATTATTATGGAGGAAGGTATATAGGAGGGGATTTAAATGATTCTGATTCTAGTGGTTGGGTTGATGTTTTTGTAGAAGGAGAAGTTTTATGTGATATTAGCAATAAGGATATTGATGATGGCGATCTTTTAGTAGTTGGCGACTATATTGGTTATACCACGAATGTTTTTATTTCCTATATAAACAATTTTAATATACAGATCTTGCCAGAATCATTACTTAAAGTAAAACATCCTATTGTTAGAAAGTCCTTACTATTTTTTATGAAAAAATATTGTAAGTTCATTAAGTATTCTACGGATATTAGTGATGGTCTTATGGTATCTTTATACAAAATAATCGATAATTTCGATTTAGGGATAAATATTACCGAAATTCCAATAGATAAAAACGTGTTCAATACGCTAAAGCTTCGTTTAAATTTAACTGAACTCGATATTTTAAAGTATGCCGGAGAGGAGTTTTTACCCTTGCTAATTATAGACAAAAATTCGCTGGTGAAGGAAATGTTAAATGAACTTCAATATCTAGCATTTAATCCGTTAATTATCGGGCAAGTTATCCATGAAAAGAAAGCAGTCATATATAAAAATACAGTCATTAAAAATACTGGATGGGATAATTTTATAGGTTGGTATTAACTGAATGTACGTAAGTCAAAGAGAATATCTTTATATATAAAGATCGCCAATCATACTTTCAATGGCTCAGACAGTAAACACTGAAAGGCATTCTAGACTTTTGCCTGCACCATCAAGTTTCGAGGAAGGAGTAGTCAAATTTGGAGATAAAGAAATTAAGATAGGAGGACCCTTACCAACATTAGCTAAAGATGAGAAGTTAGTTAGGGTAACTCATTCACTGTGTCCAGCGTGCTATAGGCTTTTGCCAGCTACTATATTTGAAAAGGAAGGAAAATTGTTCATAAGAAAAATATGCCCAGAACATGGAGAATTTGAGGACTTATATTACGCAGATTCTAGTTTATACTATAAGTTCGACTACTGGGAGTATGAAGGAAAAGGACCTAAAGTTCCCTATGTCGACTTGAAATCTCCTTGTCCTTATAACTGTGGATTATGTCCGATGCATCATCAACATTCAGCATTGGTTAATTTAGTAATAACAAATAGATGTGACTTATCTTGTTGGTATTGTTTCTTCTATGCTGAAAAGGCAGGATATGTTTATGAACCTACGTTAGAGCAAATCAAGTTTATGGTAGAGCAATTAAAGAAACAAGATATTACGCTGGTTATCCAAGTTACTGGAGGAGAACCTACATTAAGGGAGGATATAATAGAAATAGTAAAGATGCTTAGAGAGAACGGTGTAAAACATATTCAATTAAATAGTTGGGGAGGTACTTTTGCCAAGCTGTATTTAGAAGATCCCGATAAGGCGATTAAATACGCTAGAGCTCTTAGAGAAGCTGGAGTGAATACTGTTTACATGAGTTTTGACGGTACTACTAGAAAAACTAATCCTAAGAATCATTGGGAAATTCCATACACGTTAGAAGTATTTAGAAGAGCGGGAATGACAAGTGTTGTATTAGTTCCTACTGTAATTAAGACAGTTAATGATAATGATCTAGGTAATATAGTTAAGTTCGCAGCATACAATATGGATGTTGTTAGGTCAGTAAACTTCCAGCCAGTGAGTTTAACCGGAATGATGAAAAGGAATATGAGAGCTAAATTCAGAATCACGATACCCGAAGTTATAAAGAATATAGAAGAACAAACTGATGGTGAGATAACTAAGGATAGTTGGTATCCGATAGGTACTTCTGTTGTCTTCTCAAGGCTAGTTGAAGCATTAACTGGTAAGGAGCAATTCGAAATGGCTAATCATCCTTCTTGTGGAGCTGGAACGTACGTATATGTAGAATGGAGAAACCATGAACCTCACTTCATACCAATTTCGAAGTTTATTGACTTAGAAGGTTTGCTAGAATATCTTAAAGAGAAAGAAGAAGAGTTAAGGGAAGGTGCTAACAAAGTATGGGTTGCAAGTAAAGTATTGTATAGTATAAGGAAGTTCATAGATAAAGAACAAGGACCTAAGGACTTTGATGTATATAAGATGCTCTATAACATAATAATTCATCATAACTACGAAGCACTTGGAGAGTGGCACTACAGAACATTATTCTTAGGAACTATGCACTTCATGGACTTATATAACTACGATGTACAAAGAGTGATGAGATGTGATATTCACTATGTTGTGCCAGATGGTAGAGTAATCCCATTCTGTACCTATAATGTATTAAATGATTTGTATAGAGATAAAGTACTGAGAGAATATCAAATACCTCTTGATAAATGGACTAAGGAGCATGGGGAGAACTCATTAGGTGATGCTATAAAGTATAAACGTATGGCCTCAACCTTAGAGAATTCCGAGATCTATAAGAATACTTATAAATCCTTCCAACAAATGTAACTTAATTTAATTAAAAATATTTTTCTAATGAAGTTTTTTCTTGTTTTCTAAACAACTGTTTTTTATTTGGAATTAAATCTTTGAACCAAACTCTTAGATTGCAATCACTTCGTCTTTTACACAATGTGCAGCACTCATAACAAACATTAATTTTGAGTATTGAACAATACTTTGTTTCCTTTATTTTTCCGCAAGATTGACAATTTTCCTCGAAGACCATTCTAATCACTCACTGATCTACATTTGTTTACATCGCAAATATATTTTATGTGTTTAGTATATTGAGTGATCTTTGTATTACTTCCAGAAAACAAAACATCATTATATTTTACTATTATATTCCCATTAGTGATATTTTTACTTAGAAGTATTAAAAAATTATCCAAAATATACTGTTTTTGCTTAATTTCTAACGATATTGGGGATGGAGTGTATGTTCTATTTTCGCACTCACCTTTTCTGATCATTATAGAGTCTGGAAAATGGGCTATTGTAATTGGTTTAAATAAATTATAAATATAGTATAATCCACCACTATTTTCGAATTTACAGCTTGTTAATATGACGTATTTTAGTTTGTCCTTTCCTTTTAAGATTTCTAAAAGACTCTCTATTACATATTGAATGTTAGCACCAGTTGTAGTGTCAATAAGCGTATAATATTTTTTTTCATCGTCATAAACTAGATACGCATTGGCATCATTATCATCTATTAATTTACCACCTATGGCGTAAACGTTTCTTTGAATTTTAGCTATACTCATACTTTAAAAAGCACCATAAGATTCATATCTTTGTTTGCGAATTTATCCTTCCAAATATCAGTATTAGTTGCTATTATAAGAGCACCTACTACACTTGCATTTGCTTTACCTATTAAATTATAAAGTGAAAGCAGTGTTTTTCCACTTCTAATTACATCATCGACTATAAGTATTTTATCTTTTTTTGAAATGTAATCTCCTCTTAAGTAAATTGTTGAAATTACGCCATTGCTTTCTCTGATATTTTCCTCAATATATTGTATCTGAGTAGAGTCCTTATGTTTTTTCGATATTATGAGAGGTTTTTCTAATATCGAAGCTACTATTGTAGCAAATGGGATTCCGTTTGATGCAATACCTACTACTTTTGTTATATCATTAACTTTATTTAACTTAATTAAATATAATTCCAGAAATGTTCTTAGCAAGTTAGGATAAAATAGTAGGTTAGATACATCTATGAAATCATCTTCATAAACTCTTATTTTTCTTATAAAGAAATTATATAGAAACTCCTTATTCTTTATCCTTGTAACGATTTCTAAAGCTTGTCTCTCGCTTGGTATTGTTCTCCCATTAACGTATCTACATATCAAACTTTCTTGAATATTGAAGAAATTAGATAATTCTTTATAAGTATAAATATTTTTCAATTCTTTTAAGATATCAACACTAAATAGCCTAAGCCGTAATTCTTTTTCCTTTATTTGACTATTCTGCATCATAAAAATCTCCATGCTAAGCTAAACCTAGCTTCTGTTTTATCATTTCAACTGTCATTTGAGGATCTGCTCTTTTTCCCGTTTTCTTCATTACCATTCCTACTAAATAATTCACAACTTTCGGATCTCTCTTAGCCTTCTCTACAGCCTCTTTCTCTTCATTTAATACTTCATCTATAATCTTTTCTAAGTAATTTTCATCTTTAATGTTTGTCATGCCCTTTTCCTTAATCAGTTGCCCTGGAGTTTTTCCAGTTAAGATCATTTCAGGTAATAACTCTTTTACTATTTTTATTGATATTAAGCCAGAATCTAAGTATTCAAATAGTTCGATAATATGATTAGCTTTAGCTTTACTTTGGGTTACCGTGATATTATTCTCATTAAGCCATCTCATGTAATCGTTAATTAGTAGATTTGCAACTTTAGTATAGTTTTTATACTTGTTTGTAATTTCTTCAAATAAATCCGCTAATGCTTTTTCATTAACCAAAACTTGAGCTTGATATGGAGTAATATTGTATTGTTTTACAAATCTCTCTGCTCTCTGGTCTGGTAGCTCTGGCATTTCGCGTTTAAATTTCTCGATAAGCTCTGGTGTTATTGAATATGGTGGTAAATCTGGATCTGGAAAGTATCTATAATCCTCCTCTGTTTCTTTAGTTCGTAAAGGTACTGTAACTCTTCTTTCGTTATCCCAATGTCTGGTCTCTCTTTTTATGTTGATACCTTGTAGTACACTGGCTCTCTGTCTTGCGATTTCATAATTTATAGCATCCTCCACGTCTTTAGGAGAACCTACATTCTTAACCTCAACTCTCTCTCCCCCTTTTACTGATATATTTACATCAGCTTTCATTGCAGCTTCAATACTACAATCACATACACCTAAATGTTCTAGAATTGATCTTAATTTTTCTAAGAAGAATCTGGCTTCCTTAGCAGATCTTAGATCTGGTTCTGTCACAATTTCTAACAATGGCGTGCCTGATCTATTATAATCTAGTAACGTATATTTGCTAGTTAGTATAGAACCAGTAGGGTAGACTATCTTTGCTGGATCTTCTTCTATATTTATTCTTCTAATTCTTATGATTTTATCGTTTAATTTGATATAACCGTCTTTTGCTATGGCCATACTGCCTGGTCCATCATATTGAGATATTTGATAATTTTTAGACATATCTGGATAAAAATAATGTTTCCTATCAAAAATTAATTTCTCAGCAATTTGGCAGTTAAGGGCTAATGCGGTTAAGATGCCATATTTTACTGCATTTTCATTCAATACTGGAATAGCCCCAGGTAATCCTAAACATACGGGACAAGTTACTGTGTTTGGATCTTTTCCAGTATAATCCGATGGACATGAACAGAAAAGTTTGGTTTTCAACGTGGTTATGTGAACATGAACTTCCAATCCTATTTTTACATCATCATCCACATCTCATCACCCAAATGCTCTATCTCCAGCGTCTCCGAGACCAGGCAAAATATAGCCTTTATTATTAAGTTCAGGGTCAATTGTAACTGTGAAAAGGTAAATAAATGGATATTTAGAGAGAATTTTGTTGGCTCCATATTCTGAAGAAATTATTGACACAATATATATTCTTTTAGGATTGGCTCTCACAACTTCTTCAAGTACTTTTAACATAGTACTTGCTGTAGCAATCATGGGATCTGCAATTATTACGTTATCAACTTTAGCTCTTATATCTGGTATTTTTTTGTAGTATATGTAAACATCCATATCTTTTGGTACTTCTTTCCCATCGACTTCTACTCTACTTGCCCCTATCACACCTTGTCTCGCTTTAGGAAATGCCTTAAGTAAACCCTCAACTAAGGGTACTGCAGCTCTTAATATGTTTATAATGACTATGTTGTTTAGGTCTGTTATATCTATCCCTTTAGTTCTAGCACCTAATGGCGTTTCAACTTCAACTATTTCGTAATCTAATGTATTTGCTATTTCGTACCCCAGTATTCTCCCTAATCTTACCAGATTTTTCCTAAAGTTAATTTGATCGGTATTTTTATCTCTAAGTTGCGTTAATATATGTAATGTTAAAGGTTTATCGATTACATATAATGGCATTAGTTTTTGTTACCTCTTAGTTGTTATTTTTCTAGCTTCCCTCTCTGTCTCTCTTAATATTAGAATATCACCTACTCTTACTGGTCCCTTTACATTTCTGGTAAGTATTCTCCCTTTATCTCTACCCTCTAATACTCTTACCCTTACTTGGGTAACTTCTCCAGTTACGCCAGTTCTATCCAAAATTTGGATAACTTCCGCGGGAAATCCAAATTCTTCTATTATAGATGAACTTTGTGATTGTTGGGTTTTTTCACTCATTTTTCCACCAGCTATTACTATGAACAATTCACTTAAATACTTCACCCATATTGTTTATTTGTGGTTTAAATGCCTACTACTAGGCAATGTAGTTTCTGTGGTCACGAAATACCTCCAGGTACTGGATTAATGTATGTAAGGAATGATGGTACAATCTTGTGGTTTTGTTCAAGTAAGTGTAGAAAATCAATGCTAAAGTATCATAGAGATCCAAAGAAGTATAAATGGACTACTAGATATATGAAGGTTCGATGAAAAATGGTTGTACAAAGGACATTTGTAATGATAAAGCCGGATGGAGTTAAGAGAGGATTAATAGGAGAAATAATTAGTAGATTTGAGAAAAGAGGATTAAAAATTGTATCTCTTAAAATGGTGAAAATGTCAAGGAATACAGCTGAAAAATTGTATGAAGAGCATAAAGGAAAAAGCTTCTTTGACGAACTTGTAAATTATGTGACCTCCGGTCCAGTAGTATGTATGGTGATAGAGGGCGATGATGTAGTGCAAGTGATAAGGCGAATGATTGGTAATACGGATCCTAAAGAAGCACCCCCTGGTACTATAAGGGGAGATTACGCGTTATCTAAGTCAGAAAACGTCATTCATGCGTCTGATTCTATCGAAAAAGCTCAGCTGGAGATGTCGTTATTCTTCGATAAATCAGATCTGTAATCCCAAACCATATAAAGGATCTTCTTTTCTCTTTATTCTTATTATTTCTTTTATTACTTCCCTCATATCATCTGTAATAGAACTTGGATACTTACTGACCAATATCTCAAGATCTTCTTTAGGTACGTCTGTGTATAAAATGTCTCCCTCATTTACATGTCTTCCTATCATTACATTGCCTTTAATTGATATTGCAACTTCCATTCCTTTAGTAGCCCTTTCGAGACTCTTCTTATTATCTTGAATTTGTAGTACCTCACCAACTCTCCTTCCATCTTCCTTAATTAAAGGATACTTGGGTCTTATGACACCTCCTATCACTTCAATACCTACTACTACTGGATCACTACGTCTAAATACATAACCCGGTAAGATCTTTATTTTACCTGGTAATATCAAAGTGTCAAATGTACGCCTTTTCTCTGCTTCTCTTATTTCATTTATATGCTTCTTGATATCTTCAATTAATTGATAAATTATTTCATTATATAATATTTTTACTCCACTAGTATCAATTCCTTGTAATAATTTTACTCTAAAAGCAGCGATAATTCCATATTCCTTTGATCTTTGAGCTACTATACTCGCTTCTATAACGTCTCTCTTCGAAATTGGTCCTATATCTGCTAGCCTTATTGGTATCCCTTCGCGCTGCAAAGCGCTAATTAAGGCCTCTAATGTTCCTAAACTATCCGCCTTGAGTACTATTCCATCAATATCACTGTAGAGTCTAACTTCCTTAATTTCCTCTTCTATCTGCTGTTTATATTGCTCAACTTTAGACTCGTCTTCTATCACATAAAGTGGTGATCCAGCTAAGGCTTCCTCTAAATTAGGCGCAGATATCTTCACTCCAGCTGCTGCATATACTTCATCTATCGGCGTTAAATCATATTTGCTTAATTTCATATCTTGTAATGGTCTAGGTACAAATATTCCCCTAACTTTAGTTATAATAATGCCGTTAATACCTCCTAATATTATAGTATCATTTTTCTTAAGAACTCCATCGTAAATTATAACATCTATGGTATGTCCTAACCCAGGATCTTCTTTTACTTCTAATATAACTCCCTTTGCCGGGCCCTCTGCAAACTTTAATCTAGTCTCTAAGTACCTTTGGGTTAGTCCAGCAAGTAATGCTAAAAGGTCTGCAACGCCTTCACCAGTCTTCGCAGAAACGGGAACTATTGCTACTGTTTTAGTGAAATCCTTTATTCTATCATAACGTTCAGCGCTAAAGCCTAAGTTGGCCAGTTGAGAAACTAAATTATAGACTAAGTTGTCTAAATAAACTTTAACATCGTTCCGTTGTTTCTCGATTGACGCTAAAAACGGTATATCATTAGTTGATTTCCATCCTGGTATTTTATCTATTTTATTAGCAGCTATGAGAAATGGAACTTTTCTTTCTCTTAGTATTTGTATTGACTCTATTGATTGCTTCTGTAGGCCTTCAGTTATATCAACAACTAGGATTGCAATATCCGCTACGCTTCCACCTCTTCTTCTCAAGTTTGAAAAATACTCATGACCGGGTGTATCAATAAATAATAATCCTGGTATCTGGAGTTTTATAGGTATTACCTTTTTAAGAGGTTCCGCTAATTTTTCAATTATATAACTTGGAACAAAACTAGCTCCTACCTCTTGTGTCATTTCTCCAGGTTCCTTTTTAACCACTGTTGTGCCCCTTATTTTATCAAGTAATGTAGTTTTTCCGTGATCTACGTGGCCTAATACTACTACTATTGGTTGCCTAAGCCTTTTCTCAGAGTTGCTAATTTTCATTCACCTATATGACCTTAATGCATTATTAGAATAAATTAGTTTGCCATGAAATTACGTGGAAGACAGAATTTTCTTTTAATAGTATTGGTTATGCCTATAGTTTAGATATTAATGTAAAAATTACTTCTATATATTTAAAAGTAATTAATATATTGTGGATGAATATTTTAACCAAGAGGTCGCTTGGATACTATTAAGATTTAAGTAATTTCTTGTAGATTAGGAATAAATGATTCTAAAACTGGATTTAACTTTTATATATTTATTTATGAATAAAATTACAAGTACTTAAAAGCTAGCGCATTGAATATTATATAGCCTATTAAGTAAGTCAGAGTAAAACTCTTATTAACCAAATGTAGTATGTGAATAATGGTTAATAATGAGAGGATCATCTAATAGGAAAATTGATCCAAGAATTCATTATCTTGTACCTAAGCATGAGGTACTTAGTATCGATGAAGCGTATAAAATTCTAAAAGAATTAGGAATTAGGCCAGAACAATTGCCTTGGATAAGGGCCTCAGATCCCGTTGCTAGAAGTATAAATGCAAAACCAGGGGATATAATTAGAATTATAAGGAAGAGCCAATTGTATGGAGAAGTTGTCTCGTATAGGTATGTAATTAGTGGGTGAATGAGTTGTCATCTAATTTAAGCATTGATGAAAGATGGAAAGTTATTGAAGCCTACTTTAAATCCAAGGGCTTAGTTAGACAGCATCTGGATTCATACAATGACTTTGTTAGAAACAAGCTTCAAGAGATCATTGATGAGCAAGGAGAAATACCGACAGAAATTCCAGGTTTGAAAGTTAGATTAGGCAAGATAAGAATAGGAAAACCAAGAGTTAGGGAATCAGATAGGGGAGAAAGGGAGATCAGCCCAATGGAGGCTAGATTAAGGAACTTGACTTATGCTGCTCCACTATGGCTTACAATGATTCCAGTTGAAAACAATATTGAAGCAGAACCAGAGGAGGTTTATATAGGAGACTTACCTATAATGCTTAAATCAGCAATAGATCCAATATCACAGTATACTCTAGATAAGCTAATTGAGATAGGTGAGGATCCTAAAGACCCTGGAGGTTACTTCATAGTAAATGGGTCCGAAAGGGTTATAGTAACTCAAGAAGATTTAGCTCCAAATAGAGTTCTTGTAGATACCGGAAAGACGGGATCAAATATCACGCATACAGCGAAAATTATCTCGAGTACCGCAGGCTACAGAGTACCTGTTACGATAGAAAGACTAAAAGATGGTACATTTCACGTATCATTTCCAGCAGTTCCAGGTAAAATTCCGTTTGTTATTCTAATGAGAGCACTTGGTATATTAACCGACAGGGACATAGTATACGCAGTATCATTAGATCCTGAGATTCAGAATGAATTATTTCCCTCTTTAGAACAAGCAAGTTCTATAGCTAATGTTGATGATGCGCTAGATTTTATAGGTAGTAGAGTAGCCATAGGCCAAAAGAGAGAGAATAGGATAGAAAAAGCACAACAAATAATTGATAAATACTTCCTACCTCATTTAGGAACTTCAGCAGACGATAGAAGAAAGAAAGCATATTATTTGGCTTATGCTATATCGAAAGTTATTGAACTATATCTAGGCAGAAGGGAACCTGATGATAAAGATCATTACGCTAATAAAAGATTAAGATTAGCCGGAGATTTATTCGCGTCATTATTTAGAGTAGCTTTCAAAGCTTTCGTAAAAGATTTGACATACCAATTAGAAAAATCTAAGGTAAGAGGTAGGAAGCTAGCTTTAAAGGCATTAGTTAGACCAGATATCGTAACAGAAAGAATAAGGCACGCATTAGCTACTGGGAACTGGGTTGGTGGAAGAACTGGAGTTAGCCAATTACTTGATAGAACTAACTGGCTTTCTATGTTAAGCCATCTGAGGAGAGTAATATCCTCATTAGCAAGGGGTCAACCTAATTTCGAGGCTAGAGATTTACATGGTACGCAATGGGGTAGGATGTGTCCCTTTGAAACACCAGAAGGTCCAAATAGTGGACTAGTTAAGAATTTAGCGTTAATGGCTCAAATTGCAGTAGGAATAAATGAGAAGATTGTGGAAAAAACACTATACGAAATGGGAGTAGTTCCGGTGGAGGAGGTTATAAGAAGAGTAACGGAAGGCGGGGAGGATCAGAATGAATATCTAAAATGGTCTAAAGTTATACTTAACGGAAGATTAGTAGGCTATTATCGAGATGGGGAAGAATTAGCCAAGAAGATCAGGGAAAGAAGGAGAAAAGGAGAAATTAGTGATGAGGTAAATGTAGGTCATATAGTTACAGATTTCATTAATGAAGTTCATGTAAATTGTGATTCTGGAAGAGTTAGAAGGCCACTTATAATTGTTTCTAACGGTAACCCGTTGGTAACTAGAGAAGATATTGAAAAGTTAGACTCTGGTTCTATTACCTTTGACGATCTTGTTAGACAAGGGAAGATAGAGTATTTAGATGCGGAAGAAGAGGAGAACGCTTATGTTGCTTTAGAACCTAGTGACTTAACTCCAGAGCATACTCATTTAGAGATATGGTCTCCAGCTATTTTGGGCATAACAGCGTCTATAATACCTTACCCAGAACATAATCAATCTCCTAGAAATACATATCAGTCAGCTATGGCGAAACAAGCTTTAGGTCTATATGCAGCGAATTATCAGTTACGTACGGATACAAGAGCTCATTTACTCCATTACCCGCAAAGACCTTTAGTTCAAACTAGGGCATTAGATATTATAGGCTATACGAATAGACCAGCCGGAAATAACGCTATCCTAGCTGTAATATCATTTACTGGATACAATATGGAAGATTCAATAATTATGAATAGATCCTCCGTTGAGAGAGGAATGTATAGGTCTACATTCTTTAGACTTTACTCAACGGAGGAGGTAAAATATCCTGGAGGTCAAGAAGACAAAATAGTAATGCCGGAACCAGGTGTTAGAGGATATAAAGGCAAAGAATACTATAGACTTCTAGAGGACAACGGAGTAGTCTCACCTGAGGTCGAAGTGAAAGGAGGAGATGTATTGATAGGTAAAGTTAGTCCTCCGAGATTCTTACAAGAATTTAAAGAATTATCTCCAGAGCAAGCTAAGCGTGATACCTCAATAGTTACTAGACATGGTGAAATGGGTATCGTAGATTTAGTTTTAATTACTGAAACCGCGGAGGGCAATAAGCTAGTTAAGGTAAGAGTAAGAGATCTTAGAATACCTTCAATAGGTGATAAATTCGCCAGTAGACATGGACAAAAAGGTGTTATTGGAATGCTTATACCACAAGTTGATATGCCATATACTGTTAAAGGTGTAGTGCCTGATGTAATATTAAATCCTCACGCGTTGCCATCTAGAATGACATTAGGCCAAATTATGGAAGGAATAGCTGGTAAATATGCGGCATTATCTGGGAATATTGTAGATGCTACGCCTTTCTACAAGACACCTATAGAACAACTACAAAATGAGATTTTGAAATATGGGTATTTACCAGACGCTACCGAAGTTACGTATGATGGTCGTACTGGACAGAAAATTAAATCTAGAATATACTTTGGAGTAGTGTACTATCAGAAATTGCATCACATGGTAGCAGATAAGATTCACGCCAGAGCTAGGGGTCCAGTCCAAATTTTAACAAGACAGCCAACTGAAGGAAGAGCAAGAGAGGGTGGTTTAAGATTTGGAGAAATGGAAAGAGATTGTTTAATTGGTTTTGGTACTGCAATGCTCCTTAAGGATAGGTTATTAGATAACTCTGATAGGACAACAATTTACGTTTGCGATCAATGCGGTTATATAGGTTGGTACGATAAGAATAAGAATAAATATGTATGTCCAATACATGGTGATAAGAGTAACTTGTTCCCAGTTACTGTATCTTATGCATTTAAGCTTTTAATTCAAGAATTAATGAGTATGATTATCTCACCTAGATTAATTTTAGAGGATAGGGTTGGATTGAGTGGGGGTAAAGGAAATGAGTGAAAAGAATATAAAAGGAATAAAATTTGGAATACTTTCTCCTGACGAAATAAGAAAGATGTCAGTGACCGCAATAATAACTCCAGACGTTTACGATGAAGACGGGACTCCGATAGAAGGTAGTGTAATGGACCCTAGGTTAGGTGTTATAGAACCTGGGCAGAAATGTCCTACCTGCGGTAATACTTTAGGTAACTGTCCTGGACACTTTGGGCATATAGAATTAGTTAGACCAGTAATTCATGTAGGCTTTGTAAAACATGTATACGAGTTTCTAAAGGCTACATGTAGAAGGTGTGGTAGAGTTAAAATTTCTGAAGACGAAATAGAGAAATATTCTAGAATATATAATGCAATAAAGAAAAGATGGCCATCTGCAGCCAGAAGGTTAACTGAATACGTAAAGAAGACTGCAATGAAAGCTCAAGTTTGTCCCCATTGTGGCGAAAAACAGTTCAAGATAAAGTTAGAGAAACCGTATAATTTCTATGAAGAGAGGAAAGAAGGTGTAGCAAAACTAACACCTTCCGATATACGAGAAAGATTGGAAAAAGTACCAGAATCTGATGTCGAAATATTGGGCTACGATCCTACAACCAGTAGACCAGAGTGGATGATATTAACTGTTCTTCCAGTTCCTCCAATTACAATTAGACCTTCTATCATGATAGAGAGTGGAATAAGAGCCGAGGACGACCTAACTCATAAGCTAGTCGATATAGTTAGGATTAATGAACGATTGAAAGAGAGCATAGATGCCGGAGCTCCACAGCTAATAATAGAAGATCTGTGGGATCTTTTACAGTATCATGTTGCAACTTACTTTGATAATGAGATCCCGGGATTACCTCCTTCTAAACATAGATCAGGAAGGCCATTAAGAACACTTGCACAGAGATTAAAGGGGAAAGAAGGTAGATTTAGAGGTAATTTATCTGGTAAAAGAGTTGATTTCTCATCCAGAACGGTCATATCTCCAGATCCTAATATTAGTATCGATGAAGTAGGAGTCCCAGAGATTATAGCTAGAACGCTTACAGTTCCGGAAAGAATAACCCCATGGAATATAGAAAAGCTAAGACAATTTGTTATTAATGGCCCCGATAAATGGCCTGGTGCTAATTACGTGATTAGACCAGATGGTAGAAGAATCGATTTAAGATATGTTAAAGATAGAAAGGAACTTGCATCAACTTTAGCTCCCGGCTATGTAGTAGAGCGTCATTTAACTGATGGAGATGTGGTTTTGTTCAATAGGCAACCTTCTCTTCATAGAATTTCAATGATGGCTCATAGAGTTAGAGTACTAAAAGGGTTAACATTTAGGTTAAACTTGCTTGTATGTCCTCCATATAATGCCGATTTTGATGGAGACGAAATGAACTTACACGTTCCACAGTCAGAAGAGGCAATAGCGGAAGCCAAGGAAATAATGCTTGTACATAAAAACATAATAACCCCAAGATATGGCGGTCCAATTATAGGAGCTGCTCAAGATTATATAAGTGGTGCATATCTACTAACAGTAAAAACTACATTACTAACTAAAGAAGAAGCCCAGCAAATATTAGGTGTAGCAGATGTTAAAATTGATCTTGGAGAACCCGCAATTTTAGCACCTAGAGAGTATTATACTGGGAAACAAGTAGTAAGTGCTTTCCTACCTAAAGATTTTAATTTCCACGGCCAAGCTAACGTTAGTAGTGGCCCTAGATTATGTAAGAATGAGGATTGTCCACACGATTCGTATGTAGTAATTAAGAACGGAATATTATTAGAAGGCGTGTTTGATAAAAAGGCTATAGGCAACCAGCAACCAGAAAGTATTCTCCATTGGTTAATTAAGGAATATTCAGATGAATATGGAAAGTGGTTGATGGATAATCTATTTAGAGTATTTATTAGATTTGTTGAATTACAAGGGTTTACAATGAGACTTGAAGATGTATCTCTAGGGGACGATGTAAAGAAAGAAATTTACAATGAAATAGATAGGGCTAAGGTGGAAGTTGATAATCTAATACAAAAGTATAAAAATGGAGAGTTAGAACCAATACCCGGGAGAACTTTAGAGGAAAGTTTAGAGAACTATATTCTTGATACATTAGATAAATTAAGAAGCACTGCTGGTGATATAGCAAGTAAATATCTAGATCCATTTAATTTCGCTTACGTAATGGCAAGGACTGGAGCCAGAGGTAGTGTATTAAATATAACACAGATGGCTGCTATGTTAGGTCAGCAATCAGTTAGAGGTGAAAGGATAAAAAGAGGGTATATGACAAGGACTTTGCCTCACTTTAAACCTTATGACATCTCACCAGAAGCTAGAGGTTTCATATATTCCTCATTTAGAACAGGTCTTAAGCCAACTGAATTATTCTTCCATGCTGCTGGAGGCAGGGAAGGTCTAGTGGATACTGCAGTGCGAACTTCACAGAGCGGTTATATGCAAAGAAGATTAATAAATGCCTTATCGGACTTAAGGGCTGAATATGATGGGACTGTAAGAAGTTTATATGGCGAAGTTATTCAAGTAGCGTACGGCGATGATGGTGTATTTCCCATGTATTCAGCTCATGGTAAAACGGTAGATGTAAACAGGATATTTGAAAGAGTCGTGGGGTGGAAAACGTGATCGATGAAAAGGATAAATCTTATTTAGAAGAGAAAGTGAAACAGGCTTCCAACATCCTTCCTCAAAAAATTGTGGAAGATTTGAAAAATTTGATATCTAACAAGGAAGTACTGGTTACTAGAGACGAGATCGACAAAATCTTCGATTTGGCTATTAAAGAGTATAGTGAAGGACTAATAGCTCCAGGAGAGGCTATTGGAATTGTCGCCGCACAATCAGTAGGAGAGCCAGGTACGCAAATGACATTAAGGACTTTCCATTTTGCGGGTATAAGAGAGTTGAACGTAACGTTAGGCCTTCCAAGACTAATAGAAATTGTAGACGCAAAAAAAGTTCCATCAACTCCAATGATGACCATTTATTTGACTGATGAATACAAACATGATAAGGAAAAAGCGTTAGAAGTTGCTAGAAAATTAGAGTATACAAAAATAGAGAATGTAGTTAGTTCAACAAGTATTGATATAGCTTCAATGTCGATTATTCTCCAACTTGATAATGAAATGCTTAAAGACAAAGGCGTTACTGTAGACGACGTTAAAAAAGCTATAAATAGATTGAAATTAGGAGAATTTGTAATAGATGAATCTGAGGGTAATACATTAAATATAAGTTTCGCTAATATAGATAGTATAGCTGCATTGTTTAAATTAAGGGATAAGATACTTAATACTAAAATAAAGGGAATAAAGGGAATAAAACGTGCAATAGTTCAGAAAAAAGGCGATGAATATATTATTCTAACAGATGGTTCAAATCTATCTGGTGTTCTAAGTGTCAAAGGAGTTGATATTGCCAAAGTGGAAACTAATAATATTCGTGAGATCGAGGAGGTATTTGGAATAGAGGCTGCAAGGGAAATTATAATTAGAGAAATTAGTAAAGTATTAGCAGAGCAAGGTTTGGATGTTGATATGAGACACATATTGCTGGTTGCGGATGTGATGACTAGAACAGGTGTCGTAAGACAGATAGGTAGGCATGGTGTAACTGGGGAGAAGAATAGTGTATTGGCAAGAGCTGCATTTGAGGTTACTGTAAAACACCTTTTGGATGCTGCGGCTAGAGGAGATGTAGAAGAATTTAAAGGTGTAGTAGAAAACATTATAATTGGCCATCCGATTAAACTAGGTACCGGAATGGTTGAATTAACAATGAGGCCGATATTAAGGTGATAAAAAGTGTCAGAACAACAAGTTTCATTTGAAGGAGAGTTGAAATCTCTTTTAAAGACGGGTAAAGTTATTTTTGGTGCCAAGAGAGCTATAAAATACATAAAATTAAATAAAGTGAAGATGGTAATTGTCGCATCAACACTAAGAGGAGATCTTAAGCAAGATATATTGCATTATGCAAAACTATCTAACGTACCCGTATATGAGTATAAAGGTAGTGGTTGGGATCTTGGAACACTATGTGGTAAACCATTTATGATTTCTACAATAAGCATTATTGATGAGGGAGATTCCAAAATTTTGGATATTATAAAGGAGAGGTGATTTTTTCTGCCAGAAATTAAATTAACTCCAGAGGAAATACGTTATATTTCTCTATTTCAAGAAGTAACGAGAGCCAACGTAAGGGATTGTATAATCGATAATGAAAATAATAGGATAATATTTCTAGTCGATTCAAAAGATATGGGAGTTGCAATAGGTAAAAGTGGTATTAATGTTAAGAAGTTAAGGAAAATCATAGGTAAAGATATAGAATTAGTGGCCTATAGTGATAATTTAGAAGAACTAGTAAAAAATCTGATGAGTCCAGCTAGAGTTAGAAGCGTGAAAGTAGTAAATACTAGTTCTAAAAAGTCAGTATATATTACTATAGATCCTCAAGATAAAGGATTGGCAATAGGTAAGAATGGAAGGAATGTCGCAAGAGCAAAGCTAATTTTAAAGAGGTATATGGATATTGATAATGTAGTAATAGTTTAAGGGGTTGGAGAAAGTGAGTAAGAGTAAATCACCTAAGGGAATATACGCGGCTAGGAAATTAAGGCTAAAAAGGTTAAAATTCAGAAGGAGCCAAAGAAAGTATAAGACCAAGATACTAAAGTTAAAGGAAAAATACGATCCTTTAGGAGGAGCGCCAATGGCGAGAGGGATAGTTTTAGAAAAAGTAGGAATAGAATCAAGGCAACCAAATTCAGCGGTTAGAAAGTGTGTAAGAGTTCAGTTAGTGAGAAATGGTAGAGTTGTTACTGCATTCGTACCCGGGGACGGTGGTGTTAATTTCATTGACGAACACGATGAAGTTATAATTACCGGAATTGGAGGTACGTTAGGTAGATCGATGGGTGACTTGCCTGGAGTGAGATACAAAGTTATAATGGTAAATGGTGTATCCTTAGACGCGTTATATAAAGGCAAGAAGCAAAAGCCAGTTAGATAAATATTTATAAATGTATTTTATAGATAATAGGCTACTATCTATTTATAAATATAAAAGTAAGATGGGTAATTTTAAAATTTTTGTTGACCTTCTCTACTTTCTTTTTCTTGTTCATCAACTAATCCTTTCTTGACAAAAATTGGTTTATTCGAAATTATAGCAAGAAATATTGCATGACTTGGTATCATCCTTTTCTGAATTATCACACCATCAAATTTAAACTCAACTGTAGCAACATAAACTCCCGTATCTCTTATCATATCATCTATTACAACTTTTTCTATATGCTTAGAAAACTCTTCCATAATTTCAGGGATAAATGAGATAATATCATATATATTTTCTCTTTTATCGCCAAACTCCTCCTCTTTATTTCCTTTTGTTTTATTTATTGCTATAACGATTTCTGCGGGTACACTAAATAGATAAAATTGCCTTCCATCTTCTAAGTAGCATACTATAGTTGGTATACCATGAAGAGGCATAAAGAACGCATCAACGGAATTAACTTTTATATAATCCTCGTCCTTAATTGGCTGAAGACTCATCACGTATACACTACATATACTTATGTATCATAAATTTAAATATCCAAATCATAGATACCATTAAGAGGTAACAAATAGATGTCCTTAGAGAACTTGCAATTAGACATCAAAGTATTTGGTAAGTGGGATACTAAAGTCGAAATCAGAGATCCTAGCCTAAAGAAGTACATTTCTCTAATGCCAGTTTATTTACCACATACCGGAGGTAGGCACGAACACAGGAGATTTGGTAAGGCCAAGGTTCCAATAGTTGAGAGGTTAATAAATCAAATAATGAGACCCGGTAGAAATAAAGGAAAGAAACATTTGGCGTATAATATCGTAAAATTAGCATTTGATATAATTTATTTAAAAACTGGTCAAAATCCAATACAAGTATTAGTTAGAGCTATAGAAAATAGTGCACCTAGAGAAGAAGTTACGAGAATAATGTACGGTGGTATAGTGTATTACGTTGCAGTAGACGTAGCTCCACAAAGAAGAATAGACTTAGCCTTAAGGCATATAGCTACTGGTGCCAAAGATGCCTCATTCAATAATCCAAAACCTATTGAAGAAGTATTAGCGGAAGAAATAATTGCTGCAGCAAATAACGACCCCAAGAGTTTTGCAATTAAAAGGAAAGAAGAGATAGAAAGAATAGCCTTAAGCTCAAGGTAAACTTTTATTAACTCTATCACTATATCGGTTAAGAGAGTGTTATAAATGTCTCAAAAGCCTCACCTTAATTTAATAGTAATAGGTCACATCGATCACGGTAAAAGCACATTAGTGGGAAGGCTATTAATGGATAGAGGTTTCATAGACGAAAAAACAGTAAAGGAAGCAGAAGAAGCTGCCAAAAAACTAGGTAAAGAAACTGAAAAGTTTGCATTTCTATTAGATAGATTAAAAGAGGAAAGAGAAAGAGGTGTAACAATAAATCTAACGTTCATGAGATTTGAGACGAAGAAATACTTCTTTACAATAATTGATGCCCCCGGTCATAGAGACTTCGTAAAGAACATGATAACTGGTGCAAGCCAAGCTGATGCTGCAATTCTAGTAGTTTCAGCTAAAAAGGGTGAATATGAAGCTGGAATGAGCGTAGAAGGGCAAACAAGAGAGCATATAATTCTAGCCAAGACCATGGGTCTAGATCAATTAATTGTAGCAGTAAACAAAATGGACTTAACAGAACCACCGTATGATGAAAAACGCTATAAGGAGATTGTTGACCAAGTCAGTAAATTTATGAGAAGTTATGGTTTTAATACAAATAAGGTTAGATTTGTACCAGTAGTTGCACCCACTGGTGATAATATAACTCATAGATCAGAAAATATGAAGTGGTATAATGGTCCTACCTTAGAAGAATATCTAGATCAGCTAGAATTACCACCAAAGCCAGTAGACAAGCCATTAAGAATTCCAATTCAGGATGTCTACTCAATCTCTGGAGTAGGTACTGTACCAGTAGGTAGAGTAGAGAGTGGAGTATTAAAGGTCGGTGATAAGATAGTATTCATGCCAGCTGGCAAAGTAGGTGAAGTCAGATCCATAGAGACTCATCATACTAAGATGGACAAAGCGGAACCTGGTGACAACATTGGATTTAACGTCAGAGGTGTTGAAAAGAAAGATATAAAGAGAGGAGATGTTGTAGGTCATCCAAATAATCCACCAACTGTTGCTGACGAATTCACTGCTAGAATAATAGTAGTATGGCATCCAACGGCATTGGCGAATGGCTATACACCAGTGGTTCACGTTCATACTGCAAGCGTGGCATGCAGGGTTTCAGAACTAGTGTCTAAATTAGATCCGAGAACTGGTCAAGAGGCAGAAAAGAACCCACAGTTCCTTAAACAAGGAGATGTTGCGATAGTCAAATTTAAACCAATCAAACCACTATGCGTAGAGAAGTATAATGAGTTCCCACCATTAGGCAGATTCGCGATGAGAGATATGGGTAAGACTGTTGGAGTTGGCATAATTGTTGATGTAAAGCCAGCCAAAGTAGAAATCAAATAATTTTAATTTTTTTATTGGTGGTTTTTATGCCTACAAAAGCTAGAATTCGATTGTGGAGCACTAACGTAGAGAATTTAAACTATGTTATAACGCAAATAAGGGGTATCGTTGAGAAAACGGGAATAGAAATGAGAGGTCCGATACCATTGCCAACTAGCAAACTGGAAGTTCCAATAATGAGACTTCCTCATGGAGAGGGAAGGAAAAAGTGGGAAAAATGGGAGATGAGAGTACATAAAAGATTAATAGATATTGCAGCAGACGAACGAGTAATGAGACAATTAATGAGAGTCAGAGTACCAGAAGACGTTTACATAGAGATACAGTTAATATAAACCTTTTTACACTTCTATATAATATAGTAGAGTGCCGGGGTGCCCGAGCGGACTAAGGGGCTGGCCTGGAGAGCCAGTGGGGGTTTCCCCGCACGGGTTCAAATCCCGTCCCCGGCGCTTATAAATTTCTGTTTTGATTATATTTCCAATTAGTATAACTGTAGCAAAGTGTTAATTCAGACTAAGGCTAAAATTCCTAATGTAGTATATTTTCTGCTAATAAAATTTTATCGTAAAAATTTCTTTATATGTTACTCTTGATTTTAGAGCCACAATCTCGTTCATCGAAGAGGCATACAATTAGATCTGATCTCCTCTCCACATTAAAGGATGAGGGTTCCTTTAACCGTTCCCAAGTTATCTCCCTTAATTCAAGACTACATGTCGTATTGAGAAGGCAATCGGGATAGTCAGAGATCCCTTCTTATGCCAACTAATGCTCTCTAAATTAATACACCGTTTATCTCATCCTGTCATAAATGGCTAAGCTTTCAGTTGTGAAAAGACTCCTAATATTATGATTTATTTCATGAACTTCGAAATAAAAGTTAAGTGATTCTTTAAGCCCCTAGCTTCCTCAATCATAAAGTTTAATCTCTTCTCAATAATATTCAGTCTCGCTTTGCTCAGATAATTATAAATCAAATTTATAACAAAGATGCAAGTTGCTCAAGAATTGAGTTTGAGTGAGTTATTCTGGTGGGAAGGACAACAATAACTTTAAAGCTAGTACAGATTATATCTTAAAATAGCGGGGTAGAATAGCGGGGTGGGCTAGCCTGGTAAGGCCGCGGGGCTCATATACTCTTTAAAGCACGCGTTGGGAAACCCCGAGGTCCCTGGTTCAAATCCAGGCCCCGCTACCATTTCATTTAATTTATTATCTTATATATTATCTGAGAGTTTTAACAAGCGAAGGCTTTTTAAGTAAGTTATTAGTAGATACTCATGCATACGTGAAATTGCCGCGGTAGTCTAGTGGTCTAGGATGGGGGCCTGTCGAGCCCCTGACCCGGGTTCAAATCCCGGCCGCGGCGTATTGGAAATTCTAATGAATATATATCTATTTGCACGAAATGGGGTAAGAAGCCTTAAGGAGTCAGAATGTTATACTTTATATACTTGTGTTATACTATCTTGATTTTGATGATGACGAAAAGCCGTTTTGAAACAGTGATATGGCGAGGCAGCCACTGATGATTTATGTAGGCATTGATCCAGGTAGTGAAAGTTACGCTTTTGCCTTTGTTGATGAGATAGGTAATTTGGTTAAATATTTTGAGATACCTACAGATCTTGTAGAGAAAAATGCTATAATTTTAGCCAAATTGATAGCGGGTTATAGACCTATAGCAGTGACTTTACCTTCTGGCCACGGTTTACCTTTTTATGACATTAGAAACATTAACTATAAGGAAATATTTCTTCTTACACTAAAAGATCCATTATCTCACGGCCCTTTAAGGGATTTTCTATTAGCTTCAAAGCAATATTTGTCTTTTTACAATTCGTTTACAATTCCCTCAGTAATTGAGTTAGACAGTGTATCTAGTGAAAAGAAGACAAACATTATAGACAAGGGTACTGCAGATAAAGTTGCTTCTGCATTTTTCTATAGGGTTTATCTTAAACTAGATAATTTTATTCTAGTTGAAATGGGAAGAAGATTTGCAGCGATTGTTATCATTATCAACGGTAAAATTGTTGATGGTTACGGTGGAACATATTTGGCGGGCTTAGATGGAGAGATAGCTTATCTTCTTCATAAATATTCTAGGATTGATAAGTCAACTATTTATAGTATTGGTAAAAATTTAGATCTTGTTAGGATTATATTGGAATGGTATAGTGAGAAGTATAAGTTACCAATTATAGTATCTGGATATAATAAGAATTCCTTAGGGATTGGTGAGAAATATGATTTTAAGTTTAAAGAGGCTGCAGTTGGTGCAGCATTTATTGCTAATGCATACTTTGGTGGAATTTTACGTCATTATATTAACATGTTGGATAGCAGTGGGACTCCAATCTCGTTTGTGAGGTTGAAAGAATGGGAAGAGATTGTTTCTTTGATAGAGACATTATAATCGATAAAGAGGGCAATGTATATACCATTTTAACTAACTATAATCCCCCCGGCTATGTTTTTGCTTATTTGAAATATGTTTATACTGGTAAAGGTCTTTGGAAAGGATATGAGAGGATATTTAAGAAATATGGTGTCCATAATCTTATTAAGATTAATCAAATGTTTAGTTTTGAGAGTTGTTATGATGCATCCTTTCCTATAGTTCTTCTATCTAATATTTCTAGACATTTAAAACCTGAAGAAAGATTACAAGAGATACTAAAGAAAAGTGCTAACGATAATATAATCTATACTCTTATTAATTTTATAGAAGAATACGTAAGAGTAAATAATGTAGGTGTTACCGGATCTATTTTACTAGATAATTATCACAACAATTCTGACATCGATATAATAATATATGGGCGCAAGAGCGCCTTAGATTTCATTGAATCTTTTGACGGATTTGAAAAAGATTATGAGTGGATTATTGGGGCTAATGAGAATTATGATATAGATTTCGCAAATTTATTATATGATAATAGGAGACGAGGGATATACAAGGGTATAAAGATTTCTGTACTCTTCGCTGATGATAAACCTTGGAGATACTGTAATGATGTTTGTAAAAAAGTAGGTAAGGTGAGATTTAGAGCTCATATTTCAGGTGATTATGAAGCTTTAATTTACCCTTCTATTGCATATGTTTTAGGTAATAACGAATATAACGTTTCTAAAATAATAAGTTATGAGGGTATTTTTTCATCAGTTTTATTTGGAGAGAGACAGGCTGAGATTGAGGGTTTATTAATGAGGTGTGAGAAGGAGAACGTTGTGATTGTTGGTGATAGGGATGTCAGAGGGTTTATTAGACCACTGTAATGATGTCTCTTACATTTTATCTCAAGCTTCACTTGTAGAATCCTATATTTTTAAACCAGGTAATGCAAGTAGATTTCAAGATATCACTAATGTGAAATATATTGATATAGTGAAAAGTGCGTTAATTTCTTCTACGTATTATAAAGAGTTGTGCGTAAGGGGATTTAAGGGGATTATGAGGCTTTACGATACGTTAGTTGAATTGGTAACTCATTCTAGGAAATTTGGATTTGAATATCAGTTACTTGGTACCTATCTTTTAATTGCGCCCTTTGCATATGAGGCTGCTAAGAGTGATAATGTTTTTGAATTGAGGAAAAAAGTTGCTAAACTTATAAGGAGTTTTGGAGTTCTAGAGGCTAAATGGTTTCTCGATGCATTAAAAGAGGTAAATTTGAAATATTTAGGTAGATTAAGTTCAATGGATTATAGGGAGATAGAGAATGTGGACTTTTTTACGCTTATGGAGTTTTCATCTAAATATGATATAGTAGCGTTAAATATGGTTAATGACTATTCCATAACCTTTAATGCATATAACGTTATAAAGAAAGGACTATGTGGATTTGAAAGAGATGTGCAAAGAGCGTTTTTGTATATACTTTCAAATTATCCAGATACTTTAATTTATAAAAAATATGGAGCTTATGCCGCATTAGAAGTATCTAAGATTGCCAGACTTGTTTCCTCTAATGATTGTCCATCTTCTAATGAGTTAGAGTGGCTTAATGAGTATTTGGTTGAAAACAATTTTAATCCAGGGTCAACAGCTGATCTTATAGCATCCTCATTAGCTATATATTATCTAGATGAATGGTATAGCAAGAAAGATAATCCTCATAGCTGGATTTCCGTGTAATTTAGATCTTATAAATTTGGTAAATGAGTTCGATGCTGATCTTTTTATTGGATTAGGGGATATTGAATGTCCTCAGTTTATAAGAAATTTTATAGGCATAATTGGGGATATGGAGGATGTTTCAGTGTTAAAATATTTAAGAAATACTGGTAAATATCTCGAGAAGTATTTCAATATCTCCTCAGATTTCTCAACAAATATTGTGATTTCACATTATCCCCCTAAAGGCTCAATCACTGGGATTATAAGTGGTGTTAAAGTTGGTTCTCAAGAGGTTATGGCTAAGGTATTGTCTAATCAACCTAAGATTCTTTTTCATGCTCATTCTGAGGTTCAAGAGGAGTATTATATAAATAATACAAGGGTTATATCTATCGGTAATTTCAGTAAGGGGTATTATACTGAATATGATTCTGAAAAAGGTGAGGTAAAACTGGCTAGAGTTGTCTTGCCATAAGATAGGCATCTTCTCCATCAGCATAGTAACCTTTTAGCACCTTAACTTTCTTGAAGTTCAGTTTCTCATATAGAGCAATTGCAGGATAGTTGGTAACTCTTACTTCTAAATATATTTCCTCAGCATTATAGTCATTTTTCATGCTTTTCATTGAGGCTTCTAATAACGCAGTAGCTATTCCTTTTCTTCTATACTCTTCTAATACCGCTATTGAAACCACATGTCCTTTTCTAACTAATGAGGGTAACTGCTTAATGTTGCTAAATCCCCATTCTATTCTAGGCATTATATATCCTACTACTTTATCGTCAACTACGGCTACGAAAAATGCTAAGCCGTATTCCTTTAAATGTTCAACGAAAAAATAATATGGGTAATTTTCTGGTAGTGTTAGTCTATTTATTTTTATTATTTGGTCTATATCATCCATTCTTGCATTTCTTAGTGTGAAATCTCTTCCTTTATCTTTTTCAGCGAGCTCCATATCAATATCTTTATATAATGTAGTTAATATATATGCACACATACATGACGCATCCTTCAAAGAAGATAATCGGGAGTGTAAGTAAGGACCTAGCTAATAGAAAGGTATTATTAGCAGTAACTGGAAGTGTAGCGATATATAAATCATTAGATTTGGCCAGAAGCTTAATGAGGAATGGCGCAGAAGTGAGCGTTATCATGAGTAAAGATGCAGCGAAACTAATTTCTCCAGAGATGTTTAAGTGGGCTACTGGGAATGACGTATTTACTAAACTTACTGGAGACCTAGAACACGTTTCGTTGGCAGAAGATAATGATATAATGATTGTAGCTCCCTCAACTGCAAATACTATAGTAAAGATAGCTTACGGAATAGCTGATACACCAATAACTGCTACTGCGTTGAATTTCGTTGGGATGAAAAAGCCCTTAATTATAGTTCCTTCAATGCATTTACAAATGTATATTTCGCCTCAAGTCGCAGATGCTGTAAATAGGTTAAAGGGGATAGGAGTAGAGATAATAGAACCAGATATAATAGGAGATTTAGCGCACTATCCAGAATTAGAATACTTAACCGGCAGAATAACCTCATTTATTTTGAGGGGAAAAGACTTATCTGGACTTAATATACTAGTTACTGCTGGACCTACACGTGAGTATTTAGACTCTGTCAGATTTATATCAAATCCCAGTAGCGGAACCATGGGGATATCTATTGCGAATGAAGCTTATTTTAGAGGAGCTAATGTTAGAGTTATTTCTGGTCCTATAAGTTCTAAGCTAGAACCTTACGTTAGGGATATAGTGCGTATAGAGACAACTGAGGAGATGCTTAATGAAGTTGTAAAAAGTATAGAAAATGACAAGTTTAGTGTTGTAATTTTAGCGGGAGCTCCTGCTGATTATAAGTTTAAAAACAGATCTGATACTAAAATAGACAGCCATACAGAAATACCAAAAGTTGAATTAGAAAGAACGCCAAAAATTTCTGAATATATAAGGAAGTACAATATATTATTAGTAGGTTTTTCCGCAGAGACTGTAAATTCCGATGAGGAGTTGATTGAGAAAGCCAAAATTAAGATGAGAAGACACGGATTTGATTTAATTGTGGCGAATAATGTTAGGAGGAAGGATATAGGATTTTCATCTGAATATAATGAAGTTATAGTTATAGATAAGGCTGGTAATGTAAGGAAGATAGAAAAGAATTTTAAGACGGTGGTAGCGAGGAAGATATTGGATATAGTAAAGGAGCAGTTAAAGAGATGATAAAAGAAGAGTTTAAAATGAATTAGATAATGATATAGAATAGCGGCTGGCTCGGGTAGCTCAGCCTGGAAGAGCGCCGGGCTGTGGACCCGGAAGTCCCGGGTTCAAATCCCGGCCCGAGCCCTTCCATTAAGTGCACTAATTCACATAAGCTTATTTTTATATTTCGTGGCACTTTATAGTAGTATATGGGTAAGTTATTTGGAACTGATGGAATAAGAGGAATTGCTAATACTGAATTGCAACCAGAATTTGCGTTAAAGATAGGAAAAGCCGTAGGAACATATTTCGGTAAAGGTGCTAGAATTCTAATAGGCAGGGATGTAAGAGCCGGAGGAGATATGTTACTTAGAGCCGTTGAGAGTGGACTATTGAGTAGTGGCGTATTGGTCTATGAAGCGGGGATGGCTCCTACTCCAGCATTCCAGTACGGTGTGAAAACTTTAGGATATGACGGTGGTATTATAATAACCGCTAGTCATAATCCAGCTGAATATAATGGTATCAAAGTCCTTTCTCCACATGGCATTGAGATATCTAGGGAAGACGAGGATAAAATAGAAGATATATACTTTAATAATAAATTTCATGTAGTAGAATGGAATGGTTTAGTAAATGATGTGAAAAGAGAAGACAAAGTTATTGAAACTTACGTACATGGGATACTCTCTCAAGTTGATACTGATAAAATTAGGAGCAAAAAGTATAAGGTCCTCATAGATCCTGCAAATAGTGTAGGTACATTAGTAACTCCAATTGTAGCAAGGGAATTGGGATGCAAAGTTTTTACTATCAATGGGAATTTAGATCCTCTATTTTCAGCTAGAACACCCGAACCCACATTTGAGAGTCTTAGTGAGACTGCAAAAGTTGCTAAACAGTTAGGCGTAGATTTGGCAGTAGCTCATGATGGTGACGCGGATAGGGCAATTTTCATAGACTCCATAGGGAGAGTTCAATGGGGCGATAGAAGCGGTACTTTATTGTCATACTGGGCTTCGATAAAAGCTCCAAATCTGCCTAAGCGTATATTTACTGCAGTTTCTAGCTCTAGCTTAGTTGAAGAATATCTAAAACAGTACAATATACAGGTTAGGTGGACTAAGGTAGGTAGTGTAGACATCGCACATATGCTATTTAAGGAAAAAGGAGTAGCGGGATTTGAGGAAAATGGTGGATTTATGTATCCTCCTCATCAAGCAGTAAGAGATGGTGCAATGTCATTCGCTTTAATGCTGGAAATGATGGCATCCGAGAATGAAAACTCTGCTGAACTATTTAATAGACTTCCTGTTTATTATTTAGTGAAAACAAAAGTAAGAATTACGGAAAAGAGTAATATAGAGAAGATTTATGACGAAATAATAGATAAGTACGGAAAGTACGGGAATATAGTTACAATAGATGGTGTTAAGATTATTGGAAACGATTTCTGGCTCCTAGTTAGGAAGAGTGGTACAGAGCCAATAATAAGAATACTAGTTGAGGCAAAAGATGAGAATAAATCCAAAGAATTAGCTAAAGAGTTAGAAAAGTTGGTGAGTGAGTTAGCATGAAATATAGGTTAATGGATTTACTCGCGTGCCCTATGTGCAAACATTTTCCATTAAAACTTTTTGTTTTCTCAGAAAAGGAAATAGACAGAAAATTAAGTCAAGAAGATAAAAAACCGTTGTGCGAATTATATTGTGCATATAAATCCGCATTTATTAAGGATTTAAACTCTCTGCCTCCTTGTGAGGAGTGTATTAGAAACGAAATAGTAGAAGGGGTGCTTTATTGTGAATCTTGTAATAGATGGTATCCAATAATTGATGAAATTCCAAGAATGTTACCAGATAAACTGAGAAAAGAAGAAGAGGATATCAAATTTTTGGAGAAACATAAAGACAAGATTCCGAAGACCATACTAAGTAGCGGTGTTCCTTTTCGTTTAAAATGAGCTTATTAATTTGTTTGATGAGTGTATAATATGGTGTAAGTAATGGAAAGTTCATTTATAGGAAATTTAGATGAATGGATAAAATTGCAGAAGAATTTATTGAGTACTTTAAAAGATATGGAGAAAAAGGAGAAAACTGAGGATATGGATAGATTAGACTTGATATTAGCGTCTAGAACTGCATTTCAGCATATGATGAGAACGTTAAAGGCCTTTGATCAATGGTTACAAGATCCAATGGTTATAAAACATATGCCTAGAGAAATGTTAGAGGATGTAAAGAATACTAGTTGGGAGTTGCTTCAGAGATTATTAGAGTTAGATATTAGACATACAAGTCAATTTAGAGAAATGATCTCGAAAATGAGCAAAGAAGGCAAATTGGATCCATTAATATGGACTAGACCAGTAACTGAAGAACATCCAGAAAGAGAAAGAAGAGGTCCATTATCTACGATTTAAAAATTTGTTAATTATCTCCTTCTTAATTTCATCTCATTTTTTATCTTTAGGTTATACTCCTCATCATATGCGAGTATTTTTGTTTTTATTTCGTTTAGAGCTTGAGCTACTTTATTTTTGAAGTCCTCTTCTATTTGAGTTTTGTCTAATATCTCTATACCATTGTTCGAGATACCTATTTTCTTAGATACTGGATCATTTTCTATTAGCCCTAGATATAAGAGCGAAGTTAAATCCTCTTTTGCCATTAAACTAAATACATTGTTTCCTATTACATTGAATTGATATCCTAAATCAACACCTTTCTGCTTCAATTCATATAGCAACATTATTATAGATTTTTCAGTCAATTTACCTATTTGTCTTATTATATATAATAGCTGTAATTTTCTCTTATCCTCATTTATTATATTGGTACTTATAACTTGTTTAGATACCATCTTTACGTCTTTAGACTTTTGTTGTCCCGGTTGTGACAAATTTAAACCCCATATATACTTATTATCTCCCCTTTAATATGTTAACTATCTCTTTAGAGACGTTCTTAGGTTCCTTACTTCGAGTTATCGCTCCTCCTACTACATATATGCTTACCGGTAGATCTATGAGTTCTAAAATTCTATCTTTATTTAAGCCTCCAGCTATTGATATTAATAAGTCTAGCTCAGATACCTTTCTGATTTCACTCTTTAAATCTGCTACACTTATGCCTCTACTCTTTTGTACATCCAAACCTACATGGAAACCTATAATATCTACTCCTAATTGCTTAAGTTCTTTTGCTCTTTCATATACGTTTTTAACGTTGATTAAATCAGCCTGGACTAGTATATCTAATTCTCTAGCCTTTTTTACCGCTGAATGAATAGTTGAATTGTCCATTATTCCTAAAACTGTCATTATGTTAGCTCCGCCTAGTTTAGCTATTTCAACTTCAACGTCTCCTGCATCTGCAGTTTTAGTATCAGCCACAATTATTTTATCTGGAACTATTGATTTTATTTTTCTTATTCCTTCTATCCCGAATGATTTTAGTAATGGTGTTCCTATTTCAATGATTTCATTTTCTAGATCTTTAACTTCATTAACTACTTTTATTGCGTCATTGATATCTATAAAATCTAGAGCTATTTGTAAAAATTTTTCAGTACGAAGTTTTTCAAGTAGTACCTCTCTCATTTAAGGTAAATATGTGCTTTAAAAGTACTTAAAGTAATTGACAGTGACTTTTTATTTTATAGCAGTGAATGCAAATTACTGTGGATATTAGTGTCCAACAAGTACATAATCGTTACAGGTGGAGTTTTATCAAGTGTTGGTAAAGGTACGTTAGTTGCCTCTATTGGTATGCTACTTAAAAGAAGAGGATATAATGTAACTGCAGTAAAAGTAGATCCATATATTAATGTTGATGCGGGTACAATGAATCCTTATATGCATGGTGAAGTATTTGTAACTGAGGATGGTGCAGAGACAGATTTAGATTTAGGTCATTATGAGAGATTTATGGATATTAATATGACAAAGTATAATAATATAACAGCAGGTAAGGTATATTTTGAGGTTATAAAGAAGGAAAGAGAAGGCAAATATCTAGGTCAAACCGTGCAAATTATCCCACACGTTACTGATCAGATAAAGGATATGATAAGATATGCAAGTAAGATAAATAACGCCGAGATTACCTTAGTGGAAATAGGTGGGACTGTAGGTGACATAGAAAGTTTACCATTTCTAGAAGCAGCTAGACAACTCAAACTAGAAGAAGGCGAAGATAATGTTGTTTTTGTGCATATAGCTTTAGTAGAATATTTATCTGTAACTGGAGAACTGAAAACTAAACCATTGCAGCATAGTGTGCAAGAATTAAGAAGAATTGGAATACAACCAGATTTTATTGTTGGCCGAGCTACATTAGCCTTAGATGATGAAACTAGGCGCAAAATTGCTCTGTTCACTAACGTTAAGGTAGATCATATAGTCTCTAGCTATGATGTAGAAACATCCTACGAGGTACCCATTATCCTAGAAAACCAGAAATTAGTTTCTAAGATACTTACTAGGCTTAAATTAGAGGATAGGCAAGTAGATTTGACAGATTGGATAAGCTTCGTTAATAACATAAAAGGAATAAATAGTAAAAAGACCATTAATATTGCACTAGTTGGAAAGTACACAAAGCTAAAGGATAGTTACATAAGTATCAAGGAAGCGATTTATCATGCTTCAGCTTACTTAGGAGTAAGGCCTAATCTTATATGGATAGAATCGACTGATTTGGAAAAGGATTCCAAGAATTTAGATGAGGTATTAGGGAATGTAAATGGAATCATAGTTTTACCTGGATTTGGAAGTAGAGGAGCTGAAGGTAAGATTAAGGCTATAAAGTACGCTAGAGAACGTAATATACCGTTCTTGGGTATATGCTTTGGTTTTCAACTATCTATTGTAGAATTCGCTAGGGATGTTTTAGGTCTTAGTGATGCTAATTCTACTGAAATTAATCCAAATACTAAGGATCCAGTTATTACTTTACTAGACGAGCAAAAAAATGTAACTCAACTTGGAGGGACTATGAGGCTAGGAGCCCAGAAGATTATAATAAAAGAAGGGACAATTGCCTATCAGTTATATGGTAAAAAGGTTGTATATGAAAGGCATAGACATAGATATGAAGTAAATCCTAAATATGTTGATTTACTAGAAGATGCAGGATTAGTAGTTTCTGGTATTAGTGAAAATGGTTTGGTTGAAATTATAGAGTTACCTTCTAATAAGTTCTTTGTAGCAACTCAAGCTCATCCAGAATTTAAGAGCAGACCAACAAATCCATCTCCTATATATCTAGGCTTCATTAGGGCTGTTGCTACTCTTTAAAACTATTATAATTTTATCATATTTGGCTTTTATAATCTTTTTTATTCCTTTTATTCCATTCTGATACTCGACTTCAACCAAACCTAGATTTTCAAGTTCAGAAATATGTGAGCTTATGTTTCCCTTACTCATATTAAGTTTTTCAGTGAGCTCTGATATGCTCATTGGCATTATTGAAACCAGTTGCAGTATATTTATTCTAGTCATTGTAGATAACGCCTTAGAAATTTCGTAGATTTTCTCTGGATCATCGATTACTAGCTCCATAAATATTAGCTTCTAATTGCTAACTCTAATAAACAATAATGCATATATGCCAGCAAGTTAAAGCTTACAAGATAAAATTTAAATTAGAAAATAGAGGGATGATATTGTGCAAGCAAAAGTAGAAAATCCGTTGAAGAGTTTAAGAACGGCAATAAATAGGATCGTGCTGGTAAAACTTAAGGACGGCTCAGAGTACATTGGAAAACTAGAACAAACTGACGGAACTATGAATTTAGTATTAAGAGATTGTACTGAAATTAGAGAAGGTACTTCTGAACCAGTAGCAAAATATGGTAGGGTACTTATAAGAGGTAGCAATATATTATTCATTAGTGTTGACTATGAGACAGTTATGAATAGTGAGAAATAAGATTTAAATTAGTATATTTGTTTGAGGAACCTATAATGAGAAACATAAATGTCCAGTTAAATCCCCTCTCAGATATAGAGAAACTTCAAGTAGAATTAGTAGAGAGAAAAGGACTAGGACATCCAGATTATATTGCAGATGCAGTTGCTGAAGAGGCTAGCAGAAAGCTTTCATTGTATTATCTCAAAAGATATGGTGTGATTTTACATCATAATTTAGATAAAACATTAGTAGTTGGAGGGCAAGCTACGCCTCGTTTTAAAGGTGGGGATGTAATACAGCCAATATATATTATAGTAGCAGGCAGAGCTACAACAGAGGTAAAAACGGAAAGTGGAATAGAGCAAATACCTGTAGGTACTATCATTATAGAAAGCGTAAAAGAGTGGATAAGAAATAACTTTAGATATCTTGATGCAGAAAAACACCTCATAGTTGACTATAAGATAGGTAAAGGGTCAACTGATTTAGTAGGCATATTTGAAGCTGGCAAGAGAGTTCCGCTATCCAATGATACGAGTTTTGGAGTAGGTTTCGCTCCATTCACTAAGTTAGAAAAACTAGTCTATGAAACGGAGAGACATTTGAACTCAAAACAATTCAAAGCAAAATTACCTGAGGTAGGAGAGGACATAAAGGTCATGGGGTTAAGGAGAGGGAATGAGGTTGACCTTACGATAGCAATGGCAACAATTAGTGAACTAATAGAAGACGTTAATCATTATATTAATGTAAAAGAACAAGTAAAGAACGAAATCCTAGATCTAGCATCAAAGATAGCACCAGACTATGATGTAAGAATTTATGTTAACACTGGGGATAAGATAGATAAGAATATACTTTATTTAACAGTGACTGGTACTTCTGCTGAACATGGGGACGACGGAATGACAGGGAGAGGAAATAGAGGTGTTGGGTTAATAACACCAATGAGGCCTATGTCATTAGAAGCTACTGCTGGAAAGAATCCCGTTAATCATGTTGGTAAATTGTATAACGTTTTAGCTAATCTTATAGCTAATAAAATAGCTCAAGAAGTAAAGGATGTGAAATTCTCGCAAGTTCAAGTTCTTGGACAAATAGGAAGACCAATAGACGATCCTTTAATAGCTAATGTTGATGTAATTACTTATGACGGAAAACTTAATGACGAGACTAAAAATGAAATAAGCGGAATTGTAGACGAAATGTTAAGTTCATTTAATAAGTTAACTGAACTAATATTAGAAGGAAAAGCTACTCTCTTTTAACCTTTTATTTCTATATTCATCAATTATTCTTTTTATATCAATATCCTTAGATCTTTCTATTTGTAGTTCTTTCCGTAATACTTCCAGATCATTCAAGACTTGTTTATCTAATATTATAATCTCCTTATCTACATATTCTGCTATCTCATTGTTAACTTTTTCCTCCCCAATGTAAATGTTATTTCCATCAAAGGTTATACCATTAACTTTACTATTCCTCTTAACGACTATTACTTTTCCATTTAATAGATTATATAGCACTTCCTTTAGTTTCTCAATTTGTTTCTCGTCATAACGTAATTTATTCTCAAGTTCATTTATCACCTTGTATGCATTCTGTAGGTTTAGATTTAGCTCGTAAATCTTCCTGTCCCTCTCCACTTCTTTATTAATATGCAGTTTAATGTCGTCAATCTTCCTTATTAATGAATCCCTTTCATTAATGAGATTATAAATTATCCTCTTATAATGCATTAGTTCCGACTTTAGCCTTTTATTTTCCTCTTCTAATTTAGTTAATTTATTTACATTTTGAGTAGTATCTTTTTCCTTTTGTTTCTCCTCTATTTTATTATTATCATCTTTTCTGATAATTTTTTCAATTTCCTTTTCTACACATTCAGATACCGTAGTACCAAATATTACGCAATCATAAATACGATTTTCGTCTATTACATCAATATCTAATCTACTGATGAAACTCTCAATTTGCCTTAATTTGCTTTCTATCTCATTATATGCCTTTAAAGCAGCAGCTAATGAGTCTCTAATATGGGGATTATCTATTTTTAGCTTATGTAGCTTAGAGTACTCGTCAATAAGTCTTTGTTTTTCATCTATGCTTAGACTTTTTTCCGGGATAAATATTTTAGCGTTAAATTTACTAGCGATCTTTTTTACAGTGTCTGGCAATGGATTGACATCAGTCGCTACTATTATTGCTTTTCCCTCTTTAGAGATTAAGGAGACGATTTCATCTCTATCGATGTTTCTTCTTGATATTAATAGAATTGGTCTGCCATAAATATCAATTATTGATAGGCCAACTTCTGTACCAGGATCTATTCCAACAATTAATCTTCTTTCAGTTCTTTTATCCTTAAATTCAATCTTATTTTTATATATTGGCTTAATATCTACTACTACGTCATGGCCTTTCATTTTTCTTATAATTCCATAGAGTCTTTCTCTAGGAGTATAAACTATGAATACTGCTCCCTCAATTCCAGCTCTGGACCTCCTCACTATCATATCGTAATCAAATCCTTTCATGTCAAGTTTTTCCTTTATCTCCTTAGCTACTCGAAGAAGGGTTCCTCTAATATATCTTTTATATCTATTTTGACTCATTCCTCCTGGGCCTAATGCTCTTCCCCTTGACACTACTATTTTAGTACGTTTTTCTTCAATTTTTATACTAGTTCCATATCCTTTTAAAACTAATAACGCATCTAAATATGCAGTTTTTTGTGGTGATAATTTTCCTTGTACTTCGTACCCTATTTCCCTAGCTAATTCCTTTATTTGTTTAAATTCTCCATTATGATATGTGACTTGAACGATGTTAGTATTTTGGGGTAATAGTTTCACGATATTAATGATCTCTTTATCACTTTCTCCTAATTCGTAAATATTGTCAGTCGCTAATATATCAACGTTGTATTCCCAACATAATCTAATAACTCTACTTAAACTTACGTTTTCTGCTTTATAGACTATTTTCTCGTTCTCGTCAATAATAATAACTGAGTATAGTGGCTGTGACTTAGAGGAAGGGCTTTCCATCGCCTCTATATCAATTCCCATAATCTTCATGATACCCCTCTTACATAATCGAAAATCTTACGGATATCTATATCTATTCCATATTTTCTAAAAAACATTATAAGATTTGATAGATCTTTTTCTAATCTTTCCTCAGATTTTGTTGCTTGTGGCCAATCAATAAGATACGGATTTCCATTTTTGTCTATAAGTACATTATACGGGCTTAGATCTCCATGTGTTATGTTACAAATAGTGTAGGCTATCCTCATGGTTTGTAAAATCTTTTCAAGGATCTCATCTAAGTTTAGATCTAGATTATTAACAGGTACTTTGTAAAGCTCTATTCCATCGATATATTCCATTGCCACTGCGTTATACTCTACTCCTAATGGCTTAGGAACATAGCCCCCTTCATTACTTAAACATGTAAGAGCTTCATACTCCCTTTTAGCATTTTCCACGGTAATTGAAAGCCAACTTTTCTTTTCCAAGCTTTTTCTAAACTTAACTTTCTTATAACTATCCGTACCAACTCGATGAAACTTAACTATTATTTTATTATCATTAAAATCATACCCATAATATACTACGCTTTCTTTTCCAATTCCTACTATCTCTGCTAATCTATTCAAGATTTTATTCACAAATAACAGTTTTATTCCCAAAATATCTAAGCCAGAAAAGGTTAACCTAAAAGATAAGTCTGTTGGATTTTTGAAAATAAGCCTAAGCTCAGATAATTTCATTAAGGATATTTTAAGTTCTTTATCGTCTTTAATATCTAATTTTCTTTTTAAGGAATTAAAACTAACAAATTCGTTTTTATCTCTAAGACTATATATTGTTTTTAACAATATATAATCAAAGGGCCCCACTAGTGATGCTTTCTCCGCCAGTGAAAGTCTCATTCCTATTTTATATTAGTTTTTAACTATTATATGTTATACTTGTCTTAACTATCTTACTCTTACCTGGAATTTTATCTTCAATATCTGTTTTTAATGCATTTAGCCCTTTTATGTCTGGTAAAGCACTACTAAATATTTTTATAATCTTTTGGGCTATTCTCTCTTTATCGTCATCACCTGGAGCTATGATAGCATAGTATTTAGTCTTAGCTGAAACGGTTTCTTCGCTTCCCACTATCACTGATACACTGTTTTCACTTAGTATAAGGCCTATTGCCAATTGTAGTTTAACGTTCTTTACGAAATTCTTTTTTCCATAAATCATGAATGAACCTTTATTCAGATATTCTCCACTTGGTGGCGATTTAGAGACTTGATTACCTAGAACCCAGAATACATCAACAGAGGCTAAACCTACTTTCCATGCTTTTGAGTAACTTGCAGCAATTACTGCTGCATCATAGATATCATCTTCAAGGATTGTATTATTTTCTTGTGCTATGATAATTGTCGCTGGAGCACCTGCGATATCTGCATGGAGAAATATATCCTTATCCCTTAGGTATTTTTTAACTATACTTTCATTTTGACTTGCATCTTTTCCTGCAATTATTAAATATCCGTTTCTTGAAATGCTCCATCTGTATTTTTCATACCATTCCTTTTTCCTTAGTACCAGTTTTATCTCATTTTGTTTTTCTATTTCTTGCTTCTCGATTTTCTCTAATTTTTCTTTTAATTCATCTAAACTTTCAAGAGCCTTTTCAATTTTTCTTTTATATTCCTTAGCTTCGTCAAAAAATCTCATCGCGTTTTTAGTAGCTGAAAGTGAAGTATCTAATTCAATTTCAACTCCATCTAGATTAAGTTTTATCTTTTTACTTTTTGGTTTATTGTCTAATAATAACTGATCTATTTCGTAAGCTTTGGAAAGTATAATATTGCCTAATTGTCTATAACTTTTTTCTTTGTTTTCATATTCTTTTATACTATCCTCTATTTGTTTAATTGTGGTTATCATCTTCTGCTTCTCTTCTGAGATTTTTCTGGAGGATTTTTCAGATAACTCCTTTTGAGATATGGTATAGAAATAATCGTCTATTGCATCATTGAATCTTTGGTATTCCTTGCACCCATCAAGAGGAAAAGGAACTACAGTTGTATCTTCTATAAGACATGGTTTTATTTCTCCATTAATGAGTGAAATCTCCAAGTTTTTTATTTTTTCTCTTATCAAGTTAATATCTGGTGTAGTGCTTTGCAAACTAAGATAGTTTACTACTTCTTGTGGGATTCCTAAGGCTTTTGCTATGCTCCCTTTCTTAATTAACTTTTCTAATTCCTCTTTATTAGGTTCGACCGTAGGTGGAGGTTTATATGTTTCCCCTATTCTTATGAGCCTATCTTTGAATTCTTTATATTCATTTGCAAATAATATTTTATCATTTTTATCTACTATTACCAAAACTCCTCTAGGTAGTAGTTCTACTATTATCTTTTTCTCATCCCTTTTAAGTTCTAGAATTAATATCCTTTCTTGGTTTAATATATGTATATTTGTAATTATATCTCCCCTAATTAATCCTCTTAGTGCAGTTATTTTTGTTGAAGAAATTTTTGGATAATTATATTTCGTTATGTTTATTCTTTTACCTGGCTCTATAATTAATTCTTGGTCTCTTCCACCACAATGTAATTTCAGAATATATGTATCTTCAGTATTTTGTACTAAGAAAACATTATCTATTATACATCCTTCTACCGCTTTTCTATTTTCTGTAATCCATGCTATTAAATCGAAGTACGTCATACTGTTTTTTCTCTGTAATTTTATATTCTGAGAGCTCATTCATTAGACATGTGGAAATAGAAGATAAAATATTAATTATGCGAGGCATTTTAGGAATTGTAGCCGGAGGTATCTCAACAATATTTTATTCATCGATTTATATACTTGCAGTAATAATCTCCTTTTATGTCTTCTCAGCAATGCTTTCACTTTTCTTATTTAGGGAAAAAAGGGCAAGAAATGTCTTTGGCAAAGGTACCGGAATATATCTTTCTTCATGGTTTGTAAGTTTACTATTAATTTACAATCTCGCATTGAGATGAGGATCATGCTAACGCAAAAATTCGTTGTAGATAGTATGCTTGGTAAAATTGCAAGATGGCTAAGAATTATGGGTTATGATACATTATACAGTAATGATCTTGAGGATTGGAAGATTCTGAAGATTGCTGAGACGCAAAAAAGAATTATTGTAACTAGAGATAGAGGTATTTATAACCGTTCTCTCAAAAGGGGATTAAATTGTATTCTACTTTCACCGGATTCCGATATAATACAAGATTTGGCTTTTATTGCATTTAGATCCAAAATTGATTTATCTGTAAATATAAACGCCACTAGATGTCCTCAGTGCAATTCAGTTTTGAGTAAGTTGTCAGAAAGTAGGTGGACGTGCCCTAAATGCAAGAAAGAGTATTGGAAAGGTAGGCATTGGAAAACAATTGAAGAGGTAATAATTAAAGCTAATTCTGAGCTAATAAAATTGGAAGCTAAAAATGATTCAAGGGGATCTAGTACAGATACAAGAGTTAAACAACGAGATAGGACGGTTGCTAATAGAAATAGCTAGAAAAGCCATTAAAGAAGAATTCAAGTTAGACAAGTTAGATTTGAGTAACTATAATAATTCCATTTTAGACAAAAAAGGTCTAGCTTTTGTAACTTTGGAGAAAATTACGTATAACATGAGTTCCTTAAGGGGTTGCATAGGTTATGTTGAAGCAGTTGCTCCTTTAAAGCAGATAGTAGCGTCTGCAGCTAAAGCTGCTGCTTTTTCAGATCCAAGATTTAATCCGCTACAAAAGGATGAATTATCAGAAATTATTATTGAGGTTACAGTGTTAACAAAACCAGAAGAGATAAAGGTAAAAGATAGGTGGGATTTACCTAAGATCATAAAAGTTGGAGAGGATGGTTTAATAGCTGAAAAAGGTATTCTCCATAGTGGCCTTTTACTACCTCAAGTTCCCATGGAATATTGTTGGGATGAAGAAACATTCTTGGCAGAAACTTGTATTAAAGCTTCTTTAGAACCAGATTGTTGGTTAGATAATTCGGTCAGAATTAAAAGATTCCATGGAATAATATTTAGAGAGACTAGACCAGATGGAAGTGATATTATAGTAGTAAAACCAAGTGATATTAAATGTAAATTAAACGAATTATTAAATAATTTTTGAGGATATTATAAGCTAAGAAGAGGAACTTCGATTATGACTTATACAATAATCCTCGGAAATAAAACTCTTTCTTCTTGAATAAATACTTAAAAAATATAATAATTATAAAGTAGGACCAACGAGATTTAGATAAAAAGCTCAGAAATACTTTTTTATGCCAGTAGTGAGATGTTGTATATACGGTGTTAAAGAATGGAACAAGAATATGCCGAACTATTTAGTGATGAAGTTAAAAACGCATTACAAGACGCATTAAAAGATATGAGAAATCCCGTAGATGTTTATGTATTCGTAGACAGTGAAGACTCCAATTGTCAATATTGTAGTGTCACTACTAAATTTCTGGAATTTATAGCTAGTGCAGCACCAAAAGATGGTAATGGTAGTTTATTAAAGGTTCATATAGTGGATAGAGCAAATCAAAATGACAGAAAGATTTTCGAAGAGTTCAATGTGGAGAGAGTTCCTACTGTGGCATTTTATAATGGATATATTAGATGGACAGGAGCTCCGTTAGGTGAGGAAATAAGAGCATTAGTTGAGACTATAGTAAGGCTTTCACAAGGCGAGAGCGGTTTAAGTCAAGAAACTGTAGAAGCTATAAAATCTAAACTGAACGGTAAAGTAAAGATAGAAACTGTTGTCACACCATCTTGTCCATATTGTCCATATGCAGCGTTAATGGCACACATGGTTGCTTTTGAGGCTTGCAGAGCAGGGAAGTGTAATGTTGTATCTGATGTAGTAGAAGCTTATGAAAATCAAGATATTGCTGAGAAATATCAAGTAATGTCAGTACCATCTATAGCTATAAATGAATCTGTAGAATTTATAGGAGTACCATACGAAGAGAACTTTATCAATGCAATTTTAGAAAAGCAAAAGATAAGCTAAAAACTCTTTTATCACAGTATCTATTAAATAGTATAGTAGAGAGTAATGAGGATAATTTCAATAAAGCTAACAGAGGAGGAGTATAAGGAGTTAGAAGAACGAGCTAGAAAAGAAGGTTTCGTTTTATTAAGCGATTTCGTTAAATCACTTATTTTCTCTACTTCATCTTATTCTCATGGTTCTCAAGTAGATAATGCGCAAGTTGTATCAAGAATAGAAAAAAAGATGCAAGACATGATCAATCCTTTTACTTCTCAGATTGATGAACTTAAGCAAAAAATAGCAATATTAACGGAAAGAATAGAGATATTAGAGGAAAAATTAGGTGAAAGTAAGGACACTACGAAAGATATGAATAAAAAACCAAAAAAGAGTTTTGAATCTAAATCTCTTAACATAAAATCTGAACCTCAGCATAAGAAGACTGCAATAGATATACTAAGAGACCAAGGTGTGATATATGAATCTGAATTAAAGTTAAATAACCCAGATGCATTTTTTGATAAATTAGAAACTCAAGGAGCAATAGTAATAACAACTGACCCAGAGAGGATAGCTATAGATTCTAATTTCTATGAGGAATTTAAGAAGAAAATAGCTAGCATTTCTACTTCAGATGAGATAGAAGTTCAAAAATATTTGACAAAACAAGAATACAAGTTGTTCCAAAAACTTAGACAATATAGTGTTATATACTTTGATGCTGATAGTAAAAGCTGGAAATTTGTGAGTTAAATCTAGGTAATGTAACTCCTTTTTGTCCTTGATATTTTCCTTGATATGGGTATTCCACTGGCGTAAGCGTTCTGGCAAAGATCAGGTGGATAAATCTTGTACTTCTCTTTAATTTTACAGGAAAAGACGAGCCTACAACTTCTATTGTAACTTGTCCTTTAAATCCTGCATCAACTATTGTAGGTGGGATAAATAGACCTAATCTAGCGAACGTTGACCTCAGATTTACGAAAGCCATAACATCATTATTCAACTCTATATACTCTTCAGTTGTTAAAAGCACATGTTCGTAGGGCTGGATTATAAATTCCTCTCCTTTCTCCGTTTGGAAGAATGAAGGATCGGGATTATCTGGATCAAACACTTTATCAGTTTTTTTGAATCTAGCTATTTCATTACCTACTCTTAGGTCAACTCCGTTTTCCCTTACTGTATCCTCCCTTAAGGGCTGGATTTTTATCCAGCTTTTCTCTAAATAATACTTCAAATCCCTATCAGATAGAATCATATTAAAAATATTGTAGTTATAAAGGGTTAAAAACCAGTACCTTCCTATATTCATATTGCATAGGTGTTCAGAGTAACTCTGACTCTTCATCTGAATTCGGTAATTGCCGAGTATTCATCATCCATGAAATGATTATAAATAACTGCAGATAATATAAATTAATCTATGGAGTTTAAAGTTATTGCCGAATACTTTGATAAATTAGAGAAGATATCTTCAAGGCTCCAGCTTACAGCTTTACTGGCTGATCTTTTAAGCAAAAGCGATAAGGCAATTATAGATAAGGTAGTTTATATTATACAAGGCAAATTATGGCCCGATTTTCTAGGTTATCCAGAGCTTGGAATTGGAGAGAAATTCTTAATAAAAGCAATTAGTATAGCTACGAACACAGATGAAAATTCAGTAGAAAATCTCTATAAGTCAACAGGTGATCTTGGAGAAGTAGCTCGAAGGTTGAAAAGTAAGCAGCAAAGTACAGGAATTTTAGGTTTTTTGGGTACTTCAAGTAAAGAGAGCTTAACAGTGGATGAAGTTTACTCTACGTTATCTAAGGTGGCATTAACTACGGGAGAGGGTAGTAGAGATTTAAAGATAAGATTACTGGCAGGATTGTTAAAAAAGGCAGATCCGTTAGAGGCCAAGTTCCTAGTTAGATTTGTTGAAGGTCGACTTAGAGTTGGTATAGGAGATGCGACAGTTTTAGATGCTATGGCAATAGCTTTTGGCGGGGGGCAATCAGCATCAGAAATAGTTGAAAGAGCTTATAATCTTAGGGCGGATCTAGGAAACATTGCAAAAATTATAGTAGAGAAGGGAATTGAAGCCTTAAAGACTCTAAAACCTGAAGTTGGAATACCAATTAGACCGATGCTAGCTGAAAGGTTATCAAACCCTGAAGAAATATTAAAGAAAGTAGGTGGAAGTGCACTAGTCGATTATAAATACGATGGAGAGAGGGCCCAAATACACAAAAAAAGTGACAAAATTTTTATATTTTCGCGAAGATTAGAGAACATTACTTCTCAGTATCCAGATGTAGTAGAGTATATTAGTAAATACGTTGAAGGCAAAGAGTTCATTATAGAAGGAGAAATAGTGGCTGTAGATCCAGAAAGCGGTGAGATGAGAGCATTTCAGGAGTTAATGCACAGAAAGAGGAAGTCAGATATTTACGAAGCAATTAAAGAGTACCCAGTAAACGTATTTCTCTTTGATTTAATGTATTATGAAGATGTGGATTATACTACAAAGCCATTAGAAGTTAGGAGAAAATTGTTAGAAAGTATTGTAAAACCAAACGACTATGTAAAAATAGCTCATCATATTCAAGTTAATAATGTAGAGGATCTTAAATCGTTCTTCTATCGAGCAATATCTGAGGGTGGAGAGGGAGTAATGGTGAAGGCAATTGGAAAAGATGCAATATATCAAGCCGGTGCTAGGGGTTGGTTATGGATAAAGCTTAAACGTGATTATCAAAGCGAGATGGCTGATACAGTAGACTTAGTAGTTGTTGGTGGTTTCTATGGGAAGGGTAAAAGAGGCGGCAAGATAAGCTCACTATTAATGGCCGCATACAATCCTAAGACTGATACTTTCGAATCTGTTTGCAAGGTGGCTAGTGGCTTCTCAGATGAGCAACTTGATGAGTTACAGAAGAAGTTAATGGAAATAAAGAGGGATATAAAACATCCTAGAGTTAATTCTAAGATGGAACCAGATATATGGATAGAGCCAGTTTATGTAGCGGAAATAATTGGAGCGGAGATAACAATATCTCCTTTACATACTTGTTGTCAAGACGTCGTAGAGAAGGATGCTGGTTTATCTATAAGATTTCCTCGATTTATAAGATGGAGAGACGATAAAAGTCCAGAAGATGCTACAACCACTGATGAGATACTTGAAATGTACAACAAGCAGCCTAAGAAGAAGATCGAATCACCACTTGTAGACGAGAGCGTTTAAAATATATCGGGGCTCTACATATGGTATTAATGTGCAGAATCTTGTAAAGATACTTCCTAATGGGGCTATTTTAATCGGTGAAAAATTTACTATTGATGGACATTATGAACGTCCATTCAGGGTTGTGACGCATTTTCATGCTGATCATATAATGGGTCTTGAGAAAAGTATTTCCATCTGTGATGGTATAATTGCAACACCCATTACGTTAGATATATTAAATCTAGATTATGCCATACCACCAAGAAAGGCGTTTGGTTTAAATTACGATATAAAAATGACTTTTGATGACGAGACTATTGTACTAAAGAAGTCAGATCATGTAATAGGTTCTGCGCAAGTTCTTATTACACTTAAAAACGGTTTAGAAATAGGGTATACTGGTGATTTTAAGAATCCAGATAAAGGTACTCCTATACTCCATCCAGATATTTTAATAATTGAAGCTACATATGGCAAACCGGATTTCAGAAGGCCATTTAAAGATGATGTGGAGAGTCTATTTGCAGATTACGTTAGAGACGCGCTTATGAATGGTCCAGTGAGAATCTACGGTTATCATGGGAAATTACAAGAGATAATGCTTAGCTTGAGAAAAATGGGTATTGACGCTCCTTTTATAGTAGGTGGCAAAATTTCCAAGATGACCAATATTGCAATAAAGTACGGCTATAACATAAGCCAAGTTTTTGATGAGAGTCAAAGTGAGGCTAGAGAAATAATGCGTGATGACTGGTATATTTCTTTTTCTCATTATAATGAATTCAAACGAAGAAATGGTAAATATTTTAATTTCTTGTTAAGTGGGTGGGAATTTAAGGATGTGGTGAAAAAGATTGATGAAAAGTCGTATACAGTATCCTTTAGCGACCATGCTGATTTCGACGATCTCATATATTACGTGGAAAGAACTTCTGCGAAGTATATCATAACTGATGGCGGAAGGAGAAGCTATGGTAAAGAGCTAGCTGAATACATTTCCAAAAAATTAGGCAAAGTAGCGGTTAGTATGCCGTAGATCAAATTAGTGCCATTCAGGTTTAAATTGCAAATTCACTATATTTCAAAAACTATGACGAATTTAATTGGGTGAAAACGGTTTATAAAAGGGAATACATGCCTAATCGTGTTAACACTTTTATATTTATACCATTCACAAATTACAATTCGCAATGGATCCCAGAATCGCCCTCAAATTACAAGTGTCTCATTAATTAACTTATTTAACTTAAATCTGGAAGGCGAGAAAATATCTATAAATTTATTCTTGTAGTTATCTGCAATTAGATCAGCCATTATTTTTCCAGAGTAAGGAGCGAACATCATGCCGTGGCCACTATAGCCTGCGTCAATAAATAGACCTTCTGGCCAATCATCAGAATACCCCATAATTTGAGAACTGTCTGGAGTCATCTCATAATAACCTGACCATCCTCTCAATACTCCTATACCCTCTATTCCCTTTATTAATTGCGTTATACCTTTGAGAAATTTTATGGTGTTAGATATTGATATTGTGAACTCCTCAAATTTATATTCCCTTTTATCTTCTATTCCACCTATGATCTCTCCTTTTAATGTCTGTGAGAAATAGATTTGAAGCTTAGAGTTTATAATTAATGGTTCGATAAAATATCTTAATGGTTCTGTTATATATATCTCTTTTTTCTCTGGAAATATAGGTATTTTTATTCCGATACTGGATAATATTTCACTACTCCACGCCCCTGCAGTAACTATAACCTTATCGCCATACAATTCTTTTCCACTACTTAGTTTTACGCCTTTTATCTTGTTATCATCTTTTATTAGCGAGACCACTTTATCATAAATCATTGAAACCTTATCCTTGATTGAATAATAGTAGCTGTACAATATGTAATCATGATGAAACGCGCCATCTTGAGGTGCCAAGTAACATTGTCCTTCAAATTTTATGTAAGAATACCGATCTTTACATTCTATAAATTTCCCTCCTATATTATATGAGCTCCAAAAACTATCTAGTTTTTTGAATGAACTATACTCTTTTTCTTCGTTAATGATCCATAGATATCCAGTTCTTAATAGTAACGAATTATACTCAAGTTCCTTTGATTGTTTCTTTAAATAATTTATCGCATTAATGGCATACTCTACGTTTTCCTTACTGTAAAAATGATATCTATATCTAGATGCGTTCCTACTGCTCGATCCATAACCAATTCTTTTCCACTCTATTAGTGTTAGATCTTTTTTATCATAGCCCTTTTTTACTAGATGGTATGCTAAACTTAAACCGTGGGAACCAGCTCCAACAATAATTATCATTCAGATCACCATTCTATACAGAGGAGTTCTAAACGTTATAAGTTGCCTATCGCCTAGAAAACTTCCTAGGGAATATGTACATAATTTTCCTTGGCATTCTCCTGTACCCAAACCCGTAGTTCTTTTTATTTCTTCTACTTTACTAAATCCTCTACTTACTTGTATCTTAACTTCGCTTAGGGTAATATCCTCGCATTCACATACATACCCTTTACTTCCATAAATGTATGGAGAGGTATTTCTTTTGGGATTTTTTTGTTGGTAATAATCATAAATATATGTATAATCTTTTAAATTATTTATGAATTCATCCAAGTATTTCTCATCAACAGCTGCTTTTCCACTCAAAAATGAGGTATACTCGTCTGAAATTCCACGCATTCCTCCAACTATGTAAACGTTTTCATAAGCCTTTCCATCCATAGAGTGTATTGGCATATAAACATGGAAATACTCATTAAAATCATATGGGATCCCAATATTATACGAATGATCTATTTTTGGTTGCTTAATTATTGCATAAACTAAAATATTTGAACTAAATGTTCTTTCGTCAGTTGTTATCTTTAACATCCCACCTTTTTCCCTTCTCACTTGCAAGTTATTACTATTTATTATTTCAACACCTAGCTCATCTATTAACTCCCTATAATATTTTGACAGAAACAGTATACCGTTATTGATTACAATTTTCTTTTCAACTTTAAATAGCACTTTTACTATGTCATCACTATTCCCTAAAGCAATTACATTCGTAAGTTGATTTCCGTATCTTAAGTAAAGATTCTTTGATATTATACCGGGTACGTCATTTCCATCGAAAATTGGTGGAATATATCTTCCGCCACTTGCTAAAAAGATTCTTTTAGCCTTTATCATTAATATCTTACTCTTCGTAAGAAATCCTATTCCTTCATCAAATTTACCTAATAAAACTCCCTCTAGAATTTTATCCTTATTTTCGTTAACGATATCCTTTAATAACTTAGAGAACTCATATTTATTAGTTTGTGGTAATGGATAGGGTATATGAGTGTTCCATTCGATATCAGATGATATTAAGATCGTTTTCTCTTCCTTATTTATTTCTGATAAGACTCCTAACCCAGAAGTCCCTCCTCCTATAATTATATTCTGTACTTCAAGGAATTCCAACTCTTTTTGGTCATTATTACTTGTTATTGAATCTGGTAAATTAATGAAGTGTTTAGAGTAGGTTTTTACTAGGCTTGGGAATATTCGTAATAATTTGCTATGTAGGATACTAGTATCAATTGGTATCTCAATTTTCTTCACATATTTTTTAGTCTGTGTATCATGACATAAGTCAATTCTTTTTCCGTTCTCTATTATCTCGTTATATGGTAAGCCTGGCTCACAATCTTTCATGCTTCTAGGTCTTCTATGCCTTTTGCTTAGTATTATCGGCATATCCATTTTTAAGGACCTCATTTATAATTTTCCCATCAGATTTATAATTTATTCCATACAGTTTCAATATTGTAGGCGTAACGTCAACTATTTTCATGTCTATTCGTTTCTTAGTGAAATTTTTCCCATATAATATTACAATCCCATTAATATCATCATTTCTATAATACCCATGGTCCGCAGTAGTCGTATTATAAGGGATGACGTTTTCAAATATTGTATTTTTTTCTATATTGCTTGAGATGGAGTATTTTGGATTAACGCCATTGATTATTATATCGCCTTGTCTATCACTTGCTGGTGTCTCATTAGAATAAATTACGGTAAATATCCTTTCTCCAGTTTCGGGATCTTCTAATCTTTCTAAGTTAATAGTCAAATATTTAATTAATTTGTTAAATTCCTTTTTGCTTACTATTCCAAATTTCTCCCTCTCTTTTAGGTTAATTCTAATAATTCCTCCACCACCATAATACGCCTTAGTTCTCTTCCAATCTATTTTCTTATCATCGACTATTTTTAGTACATTAAGCTTTTCTAAAAATTTATTAAGATATAGCCTCTTTTTTACCTTATTTATTCCATGATCTGAACAAATAATAATATTATCAGCTAATTCGATATGGGCTTTCACAAAGTTATCTGTCATCTTATATACTTGGAAAATATAATCTAATGATCTTGAATCGTCTATACCATAAAGTAGGTGTTGTATATTATCTACTATCGGTAAGTATGTTATTGCGAAATCCCATTCTTCACGTTTAAGCAGAAATAACGAATAGTTATAGAAAAAATCATATGCAAATTTTAAAGTTTCATAATATTCATTAAAACCGATTATATTAGACTTTAGAGAAACGTAATCACCATCTAGTATCATTCCGTATTTCTTAACAACGTTCTCCCATACTTCGTTTTGTAACTCTTGACTATTTGACCAACTAGGAATTAGAAACGATATTGGTGTGAGATAAATCCCATTACTTAGGCCCTTTAATCTAAACGTTCCTTTCATTTCCTTTCCTTTACATCTCATTATTACCTCAAGTGGAGCTGTCCATTCATTTTGCTTCAAATTTAATGACAAGGTATTATTCTCGATATCAGTTATTTTTATAGTATACTCCTCATTATTATTCTCGATACTAAAATTAACTTCATTTATAGTTGTATTGCCAATCTTAAGAAAAGCTCCCTCGCTACACTCTTTAATTTTGGATTTATAGGGATCAAACAAGATAAGATTTTTTAGTTTCCATTTATCCGGTAAGGCTTGCGGTGCTGAGGTTACTATTACTTTATATTCTTTTTTCGCTAAGAGGTACCATATTGGATCAACCTTTAATGGTATACTACTATGTGCTGATAGCGGTTTACTTAGACTATAGCCTTTTATGAAGATCTTTGTGGAAGTTATTCCATGATTTGCTGGTAAGTATCCCGTGAATAAAGATGCCAAAGCTACTGGTGTTATTGTGGGGAAAACACTCTCTAGTTTACCAAAGCTCCCATTTTCAACAAGATTATTCATAGTATCTAAATTATATCTAAATTGGTTAAAAACAGCATAACTAACTCCATCAATGACTATTAATAATGTCTTCAAATCACGCACCTATTCTTTGTATATTTTCTTTTCTAGGTCTTTTCTTATATTTTTTGGAGAAATCATATTAATATGAGATCTTTTTAAATTACCCTTTTTATCAAAACTTATCGCGAATTCATAAATACCTATTTGATTTTCATATTCACCGAACACATCGTATCTATCTTTAAAGCCTTGATAATACTTAATTTGAAGACTACTATCAACTATTGTATTATCAATCTTTTTAAGAACTTTAAGCGTCAAATCTTTCATTTCATCCATTTCGTTTCATCTCCACCAAAATAGTTTCTATAATGCCTTTGATAGAATGTGTCTTACTTTCTATTATTTTTACCTCATTATTAACCCGTTTCAAAGTTTCCGTTGTCATCGGACCTATGCTATATACTATAATCTTACACTTTCTACTAATATAAGGGCCAATTAGCCTTGCCATTAATGAGCTAGTAAATGCTATGGCATCGACTTCACATTTAGCTAGGATTTTTGACACTTCATTTATATTATCTCCGATTATTTCCGAATCATATACATAGATCTCATCATATTTAATTTTGCCATTAAGAAGATTTTTCATATCTTCAGAAGCTTTTTTACTCCTTATGCTGAGCACACTATTTACCTTATCTTCCAAGATTCTTCTAGCTAGTTCTACGCTTGTAAATTTTTCTGGAGTTATTGGATTTATACTGTACATTCTCGTTAGTAACTCTGAAGTTTCTTCTCCTATGGCGTATATCTTACGATTTTTAATGAAGAAATATTCTTTAAAACAAATAACTGAATTTCTACTTGTAAATGCAAGGGCCTCATAATCATAGTTCGGTAATGAATACTGGATACATTTTATTTTAAAAATAGGTATGTTTAGAACCTCAATTCCATTTTTCTGAAGGATCATAAGCTTTTCATTGAGCTCCGCATCTTCGTTATCGGGCCTAAGGAATAATATCCTCATTCTTCATCTCCTTCTTTAGTAACAAGCCTAATTCAGACCCTATAGTATATGGGTCTCCTGGCTTGCTAATGGATAAAGTAATTTTTTTCTTTCCATCACTATAACTTGCAATACCATAAAACTCTTTTCCTTCTTTTTTAAATAACACCCCAATTGGAGAATGGCAACCTCCTCCAACTAAACTAATTACTGCTCTTTCTGCTAACGCCTCATCTAATGTGTCTTTATGATTAATTTCTTTGAATATCTCTTTTATCTTCTCATCTTTTTTTCTTCCCAAGGCTACTATAATACCTTGATTGGCTTCTGGAGTAAAGTCATAAACATTAAGTCTATGATAATTTATACTCATATTGAGCCTTTTTAAGGAGGCCTCAGCTAAAATTAAGCCTTGATATTCTTTTGACAGATATTTTCTTATTCTAGTATCTACGTTGCCTCTAATATCTTTCGTATTTATTTCTGGCTTGATATATTTAAGAAAGTTTTTCCTTCTTATGCTACTAGTACCTATAGTGATATTTGAATCCAACTTATCTAGATTCTTCTCTGCAACTAGTACATCGTATGGCGGGTCTCTTTCAAGTACTGCAAATATCTCAAGATAAGGATTTATTTCTGATAAAATATCTTTCATGCTGTGTACTGCAATATCAGCTTTTCCCTCTAATACAGCCTCATTAACTTCTTTTTCAAACACTCCTTTCCCTAGTTTACTTAGTGGATCATTAGAAAATAAGTCAGCTTTTGTCTTTATATCTATTATTTCGTACTCTATTCCAATTTTCTTTAATTTTTCTCCTAACATATCAACTTGTATTCTACTTAGTTTACTTCCTCTTGCTGCTATTCGGATTTTCAACTTAATTCGCCTATTACTTTCACAAGTTTATCTATAGTATCGTTAACTACATCATCTTTGTGTGAAGCTGAAGTGAAAATTGTCTCATATTGACTTGGAGGAATGAAGACTCCCTCCTTTAATAGTCTCTCATGGAACTTTATGTAATACTCCTTATCAGCCCTTTTTGCATCTGAATAATTTCTAACCTTGTCTATTCCGAAAAATACTTGAAACATACTTCCAACATGATTTATTGTATGCTTTATCTTTAGCAACCTTTCTAATTCCTCTACAAGAGTCTTAGCGGCTTTGTTTGCAATATCATATGGATATTCTTTTTCAAGTTCTTCTATTGTAGCAATTCCAGCGATCATGGATATGGGGTTGGCGTTAAATGTACCAGCATTAAATACTTTACCAGCAGGTGTGAAATTATCAACGATTTCTGCTTTACCTGCTACTGCACCTATAGGGAAACCGCCACCTATAATTTTACCTAGTGTTGTTATGTCTGGATAAATTTGATAGTAAGATTGTGCTCCACCTATATTGATTCTAAAACCAGTTATAACTTCATCGAAGATTAATAATGAATTGTAGGACTTTGTAAGTTCCCTTACTCCAGATAAGAAGTCCTTTTCCGGTAAGATTACACCAGCATTGCCCATAATGGGTTCTAAGATTACTGTAGCGATGTCCTCATTTCTTAATTTTTTATCTACGCAATCGAGATCGTTAAACTCGCATACTTCTACTGTTTTTATTATTTCAATTGGAACACCATCAGAAGTTGCAACGTTATATTCTGTAGCAGCACTTCCAGCTTCCACAAGTGCATAATCATGAGCTCCATGGTAATTTCCACTAAACTTCAGTATTTTACTTCTTTTTGTATAGCCTCTAGCTAATCTTATAGCTGCCATTGTAGCTTCAGTTCCACTATTTACAAATCTTATTTTCTGAGCTGATGGTATATGCGAACTAATTTTTTTAGCTAATTTTATTTCTAATTCACTAGGAGTTCCGAAAAGCCAACCTTTTTCTAATTGTTCAACTATTTTCCTCTTTACAGATTCCGGAGAATGACCTAAAATTAGAGGTCCGTAACCCAATACATAGTCAATGAACTTTTTACCATCGACCGTGTAAATATAAGCTCCTTTCCCTCTCTCCACATAAAATGGGAATGGTTTTACTGCAGCTCTAACTGGACTATTTACTCCTCCCGCAAATAATTGCTTAGCTTGAGCCCACATTTCCTCACTATTCAAAACAGCACACCTTCTTTTATCCATCTTGCGATATCGTTAGCATAATAAGTAATAATTAAATCAGCCCCTGCTCTTTTTATTGCGGTAGCAATTTCCAATACGGCAGTCCTTTCATCTATCCATCCATTAATTGCTGCTGCTTTTATCATGCTATATTCACCACTAACATGATATGCCGCTAGAGGATATTCTGGGAAGTGATCTTTTACTAATCTTATTACATCTAAATATGTATGAGCAGGTTTAACCATTAAAATATCAGCTCCTTCCTCTATATCTAATCTAGCTTCTTTTAGTGCTTCAAATGCGTTCCTAGGATCCATCTGATACCCTCTCCTATCTCCAAACGCTGGTTTAGAGTAAGCTGCATCCCTAAAAGGACCATACATTACTGAAGCGTACTTTACACTGTATGACATTATCAATGTATCATTGTAACCAGCTCCATCTAGCGCATCTCTTATAGCCTTAACAACACCGTCCATCATGCTTGATGGGGCTATAATATCTGCTCCAGCTTCAGCTTGGCTTAATGCAATCTTTGCATGAATCTTTAGGCTTTCATCATTATCTATTACATAACATCCGTTATTATATTTCACAAGACCGCAATGACCATGAGACGTATACTCATCAGTACACTCGTCTGTGATGACTATAATCTTATCCTTAAAACTATCTTTTATTATTTTTACTGCCCTCTGTATTACACCATTTTTATCATAGGCTGATGATGCTATCTCGTCTTTATAAGATGGAATTCCAAACAATATAATACTTCGAATACCATTTTCATAGCTATCTTGTACATAATTGACTAACTTATCATTTGGTGGATATCTGTACACTCCTGGCATTGAAGTAATTTGTTCTGGCTCATTTATACTTTCCTTTATAAATATTGGAAGTACTAAATCGTCTTGAAAAAGAGTCGTTTCAGCTACTAGATCTCTTACTAATTTGTTTTTCCTTAATCTTCTTGGTCTCAAAACTGGGAATGTTACCATCTTTAAAAATATCGATTAGAAAGTTAATGTAGTTGATTGAATTTTCCCCGTCAAATACTAGAGATCTTACATTGTCAAAAAGGGGCTGAAACGATTTTTTCATTATTGATCTTGTCATCAAATCTAATATTTCCTTAACTTGTTGATTGTTTATTCCAAGTTTTTCAAGTTCTTTATAGGCTCTTACTATTTCATTTTCTCTTATAGTTTCTACACGTTTCATTATCTTTGACATAAATTCACTATAAATTTCTTTTTTGTAATCATAGATTAATTCGTCTATTCCATCTTCTACTAATTTATTAATTTTAACTAACTCCTCTTCTCTAGCTTTAAAGTTGAGTTTTGATATTTTTTCTAATTCTTCTAGGGTAATTACATTATTCCCAGTAAATAAGGGAGGGACAGTTATATCAACAATTAGTGTGTTCCATTTGTTTTCCAGTCTAAGATTCTCATGAGAAATTGATATAAAAGCAATATCGAAGCTACCTAACTTGTCTAAATCTAATTTCTCGTAATTGTAGCCAAATTTTAGGGCAAGTTGTTTTGCCTTTTCTACTGTTCTATTCATAATGGTAACATTCTTGACTCCTTCATTGTATAACATATTAGCTATTTTCTGTCCCATTTCACCAGCGCCTACTATTACAATTTTTCTATCATGGAAGTCATTAAATTGCCTTTTAGCCTCATCAATAGCAAGGGAATATATACCAACTTTCCCCTTGGAAATACTAGTCTCTTCTCTAACTTTTCTACCTACTTTAATTGCTCTTTCAAAGAGTATTTGTAGATACTTTCCACTAAATCCTAATTTTTTAAACATATCAATAGTCGATCTAATTTGAGATAAGATTTCATACTCTCCAATAGACAGAGAATCAGCACCACTGGCTACTAGAAATAGGTGTTTTATGCTATCTTTACCGCAGAGCACTCTAGCTTGATTTCCAATTGGTTCATTATGCACATTATTTAAATATTGGATTATCTTATCTATCTCATTTATTGTATTTGAATTTGAATATAAGTATATCTCAACTCTATTACATGTTTGTAGAATAGTAAATTCAGCATTGATCAATTGTCTTAAGGACTTTATTTCCGTTTCTCTAAAATAATATAAGTGAAGATTACTTATCCCTATAGTTTTGTATGTAAATAAAATCGAACAATAGTTTTGTAGTAACTCCTCATTACTGGTCATTAATTATCTCCTCCGCTCTGTGTAAGGCTTTTTCTATTAATCCATTAGTAGCATAATATTTGAATTTTTCATCATTATATATTTTATGATAAAAGGAATATCTAACAGACGGATCAGTTACTTTTTTCTTTAATAGAGTTTTTACATCGTACATTGCACTCAATAAATTTCTCATTTCTGGACTATTAGCAATATTAATTGTTTTCGATAAGATTTCTTTAGCTAGGATACTAGATTTTCCTTTAGTAGTTATAGCTATTTCCATATCATTGTCAGAATAGAATATTGGCACTATAAAGTTGGAGTTCTCCGGATTAGTGGGATTATTACAAAGTTTTCTTAAATTTTTAGCTATATTACAAAGTTTCTCATTGAGCTCAAAATTATTCGTACAAGTCAAAATTATATCGTATTTTTCTATTATACTAGCATCTATTTTATTTGCATCTTCCTTAATTAGTCTTATATCCGAGTTGAGAAGATCTTGGGAGAAATCTAAACTTATGACGGATACATTAGCTCCATATTTCTTAAAAGCTAGTGCTCTTTTTGTACCTACTTTGCCTCCACCGATTACAAGTACACGAAAATTAGAAAGATCTATAAAAATTGGATAATAATCCTTTGTGATCACAAGGTAGTAGATATAAATGGATAACTTTAAGTTTAACTTTAAACTTCTAAAACCACCTATCTAATCCGGTTTGTCTAGAAGCTCCTTTAGCTTCTCTTATTGCTTTAATTAATCTTTCAATTCCATTCTTAACTCTTTCCTCACTGAAGTTATGTTCATTTACTAATATGTCAACTATATCCTTCTCATTGGGTTCATTTAAATCCAAGGTTTCTTCTGGTTTCACTACTTGTGGTTTCAAAAATAAACTTCTAATCTCATCAATATTGAAAGTAATATCTCTTTTTGAAATTTCTCCATATTCTATTGCCTTCTCTATCTTGCCGTATTTTTTAATTATCTTTAGTGCTCTTTCTGGCCCTATTCCCTTAATTCCATCAGGGTTATAATCGGTCCCAATTAATATACTTATATCAATTAATTGTTCTCTTGTTATTCCTAATTTCTTAAGTAATAATTCAGTTTCTATTAATTCTGGTTTTATATCTATATATACGTCCTTGTTAGGAAGTTTTCTTTTACCAGTGATTGTCAAATTTCTTACTAATCTCTTAGCTCCAAAAAGAATCGAGTCGTAATCTTGACTCGCCGCTGCCCAGCTAAATCCTAATATATTTAAATATGCAGCCTCAGCTTCTCCTTCGGAAGGTGCTTGAACTATAGGTATTCCCATAGCTCTCAACAAGTTTTTACTTTCCTCTACCATCATATTGGATAGTCTAAGTATAGCTTGAGAATATTTCCTTAGCTCTTCTATTTTCCCTTCACTCTTAGCTCTCTCTAACTTTCTCTCAGCTTCTTCTTTTATTTTTCTCCTTCTTTCTAACTCTTCACTTTTTTGCTCTGGTGGTTTGCCGTCAAAGACGTAGATCGGTATAACACCCTCTTCTAGGATATTTATCGTTCTATAAAATAATCCACTTAGGTGGCTGGTTATCCTTCCATGGGAATCCATTAAGGGAGTTCCATCCGGTTGTCTTATCGCTGCTAAAAATTGATATAATGCATTATATCCATCAATACTTACCTTCTTCCCTTTAAGCTCAGAAAATGAAAGTTCTCTTTTTACGTCTTTTACTAGATCTGCTAAATCTACTCCTATTCCTTATCACCTAAGTATGTTATCATTCTTACATTTTCTTTAATTAGTGAAACCGATATATAACCTCTAATCTCCAATGCCATTAACGCTTTTAAGAAATCATCATAAGATACCTCATAATTTGTTGAATTTTTCACTTCTTTAAAAAGATCATCATCTCTTATATTACTATTATTTTTTCTTATTTTATCCAAAATAATATTATATAATGGTACACTTCTCCACATTGATTTCACGCATATGTACTTGGTTTAACTGTAGTTTTGGGCAATTGCTGTCTGGCTTTTTCTACCCAGTTTTGATAGAATTGCAGCATATCTTGCGTAACTGATGGTTTAACTTTCCTCATAGCTTCTTCGAAATGTCTCAAGGAAACCTTAACCCCGTTAACCTTCATACACTCTTTCATAGTTTTATCTTTGCACTCAGTGTCAGTGGGTTTACAATTCTCGTTGGTTTTCTCTATACATATTTTCATACTCTCCCTTATAGCTCTCATTGTGGCTTCTCTTACTAGTGCAGCTAAATCAGCTCCGGTATAACCTTCAGTCTTTTCAGCTACATCCTCTAAGCTGATATCCTCCCCTAACACTATGTTCCTAGTATGAACCTTTAATATTTCTATTCTTGCCCTCTTGTCTGGTGGAGGTACGTAAATTAATTTCTCAAACCTTCCTGGTCTTAATAGTGCTGGATCTAAGATATCTGGTCTATTGGTTGCAGCTATTACTACTACGTTTTCTAATTTTTCAATTCCATCCATTTCCGCTAATAGTTGATTTACTATTCTCTCCGTTACTCCAGAATCGTAAGAGATTCCTCTTATTGGAGCTATTGAATCTATTTCGTCAAAGAATATTACAGCCGGCGCGTACATTCTAGCTTTTCTAAATATTTCCCTAACTGCCTTTTCACTTTCACCTACCCATTTGGATAATATTTCTGGTCCTCTTACTGCTATGAAGTTTGCTCCGCTTTCAGTTGCAACAGCCTTTGCAAGCATTGTCTTTCCAGTTCCTGGCGGACCAAATAACAATATACCCTTAGGTGGTTCTATACCAGAATTTTGGTATAGCTCTGAGTATTTCAGAGGATATTCAACTACTTCTTTTAACTCCTCTTTTATTTCTTCGAGGCCACCTATATCTGTCCATTTAACCTCTGGAACTTCTATGTAAATTTCTCTTAAGCCACTTGGTACTATTTCCTTGAATGCGTTTATGAAATCTTCCATCTTAACTTCCATAGACTCTAATATTTCTGGAGGTATCTTATCCTGATTCAAATCTATCTTTGGCAAGTATCTTCTTAAGGAATTCATTGCAGCTTCTCTTACTAGTGCAGATAAGTCAGCACCAGTATATCCATGTGTCATATCTGCAAGTTTCTCTAGGTCAACATCTTTAGATAGAGGCATATTCCTTGTATGGATTTGTAATATTTCCAATCTTCCTTGTTTATCTGGTAACGGTATTTCTATCTCTCTATCAAATCTCCCTGGCCTTCTCAAGGCTGGATCAACAGCACTTGGTCTATTGGTTGCAGCTATTACTATTACGTTTCCTCTATTTTCAAGACCATCCATTAGAGTGAGTAACTGTGCGACAACTCTTCTTTCTACTTCTCCTATCACTTCGTCTCTTTTCGGTGCTATTGCGTCTATTTCATCTACGAAAATAATTGCAGGAGCATGTTTTTTAGCGTCTTCAAATATTTCCCTTAATCTTTGCTCACTCTCTCCGTAGAATTTGCTCATTATTTCCGGTCCATTAATTGAAGTAAAGTATGCATCAGTTTCGTTAGCTATTGCTTTCGCTAGTAACGTCTTTCCAACTCCAGGAGGACCATATAATAATATACCCTTGGGCGGTTCTATTCCTAATCTCTTAAATAGTTCTGGATGTCTTAAAGGCAATTCGACTAACTCTCTGACTTTTTCTATGATATTTTTCATTCCACCTATATCCTCATATGTGACTCTAGGATATCTGGAAGGTTCTACTGGCTTATCAGATATGCTTATTATCGTATCGTCATTCACTAGAACTATACCTGCTGGTTTAACCTGGACTACAGTAAACGGTATGGCTTGCCCTAGGACAGGAATCAATACCGTATCTCCTTCAACTAGGGGGAATTCTTTTAATCGCTTCTTAACGTAACTAATGAACCCTGGGTCTACAGTAATTGAGAAGTTAGATGGTGCTAATTTTACTGTGCTAGCTGGCTTTACAACTGCTTTTCTTACTATAACCTTATCTCCAATTGAGACTCCAGCGTTTTTCCTGGTGATTCCATCCATTCTTATTATATCCTTTTCTCCAGTTGTTGTATCCTCAGGCGATAAAGGCCATGCAAGTGCAGCAGTCTTTCTCGTTCCTTCAATTTCAACAACGTCACCTGGGCTTACATCAATTTGCGATAGTAAATCAATATCAATTCGCACTTTTCCTCTTCCGACATCTTTCTGTCTAGCTTCCATTACTCTAAGTATTAACTCCTTTCTTTGCGGTTTCTGTTCCTCACCAGAACTAGCGCTCAATTTTTATCTCCAAAATATTTTAGCGTATAAAGGATATATAAGAACTAACGTACCAAAGAGTTTATTAGAATCCTAATCTTGTTATCCCTACTACTTCGGCATGACTAACTCCTTGTATATTATTTACTACTTCTTCTAAATTGTCTGTCCCTCCTTCAGTCTGCTCAGGCATTTGAACATATAGAATCAACGCATTTAGGCCAAAAGCTATAGGTTCGGTTTCCTTTCTAATAATTGTATATTCTTTAGGTAATTTATTGCTTATATCTGTGTACAAATTATCTAAATTAACTTCATCACTGTCCGGAAATACTTTAAGGACTACTAACACGTCTGTCATTTTAAGCTACCCCTTAAGGTCCCTTAAATCCGCAGTTCGGACAAATATATTCTACTCCTTGTTTTCTGCACATGTGATCTCTTCTTATTAGCACTTCACCGCAGTTGGGGCAGTAAAATTCTACTCCCTTCTCTCTTGGATGTATTATTTTCCCACAACTTGAACATATTGGTGGTTCCACTTCTTCCCTAATACTTAGCTTAACTGACATATCTATCTTCCCCTTTATTTAACCTCAATAAAAGTTTAAAAGTGTTTGTTGTTTTCCTAGTTACATTATGGTTAAGATGGTTATTGTTGTAAGAAGTGATATTAAAATGGGTAAAGGTAAGATGGCTGCTCAAGTTGCACACGCTGCCGTAACTTTAGTAATAAGTATTATTAATTCTAATAACTCACGTTGGAAGGAGTGGTTAAATGAGTGGTTACAGCAAGGACAACCAAAAATAGTCGCCAAGGCAAACTCATTAGATGAAATTATTTTACGATCTAAAAAGGCTGAAACGATGAACTTACCTTTCTCCATTATTGAAGATGCAGGAAAGACCCAATTAGAGCCTGGAACCATAACTTGTCTAGGTATTGGACCAGCTCCAGAGAATTTGATAGATCCTATCACGGGTGATCTAAAATTACTGTGATCCCTCATGAAATAGACATTGTGTTAGGTATGGAAAGATATTACTATGAAGATTGGAATGAGATAGACGGAACAATCGAAAGACCAAATGGATTTAAAGTTGTAGAAGAGATTGACTTTAAGCCAGCTCATGAGTGGAAAGGTGAGGAAAAAGGTAAATATGCAGTCTACTTGCTCACAAAATGGGGAATAGATCATTTTTCCGTTTTATCTGAGATTCAGAAAGTACTACATTCGAAAGTGAATTATATGGGCATTAAGGATGCTAACGCGGTAACCTCTCAGTTAGTGTATATAACGTTAACCAAAAAGCAAGAATTGATTAATGAGTATAAATCTAATAGTTTTATTCTAAAGTTTCTTGGATATTCTTCAACGAAGTTTAATCATACCGGGAATATATTTGAAATATCTTTGTTGACGTCAAATTTCGATTTAGTCGTAGAAAGAGTGAGACAAATTGAGAAAAATCCATATCTCCCCGCTTTTATAGGTTATCAACGTTTTGGTACTCGTAGGCCTATCACACATTTAATAGGTAAATATCTATTGAAAAGAGACTGGGAAAAAGCATTCTATTTGATTTTGACGTATCCTTTTCTTTCTGAATCAAAAGAGATTATTGAAATTAGAAAGCTAATAATGGAAGGTGATTTTAATGAAGCAGTTAGATTGATTCCGTCTAAGTTTAAACAAGAGAAACTATTATTGAAAAACTATATGAAATTTAATTCTTATTACCTAGCTCTTAAAAATAGTTTCATTCCAATCTCGTTATATTTAGACGCATATCAAAGTTATTTATTTAACATGTATTTATCCAGAAGATTAGACGAGTATAAGAACTCAGATGATAAGGATAATTTATTTATAAGAATTCCTATCTATTTTAGTGATTGTGATGATATTTGTAAGGAGATTTATCTGAATGAGGGAATAGAAAAGAATTTTTTTAAATTACCAGAATTTAAAATTTCACTAAAAAGCTTCAATAGAAAGGCATTTATGAATATAAGAAATTTAAAAATTAACGAGGAAACAAGAACAATATCTTTTGTATTAGATAGGGGGATGTACGCTACGGTATTACTTAGGGAAATTTTAAGAGGGGATCCAAGAAAATTCACTTAACTTTTATGGTGCTAGTCTCTTCTTATCTCTAGGGAATGGTACTACTTCCTTCACGCTCTGAAGTCCAGTTAACATTAACATTACTCTTGCTAATCCCATGCCAAAACCAGCGTGTGGTGGCATCCCATAATCAAACCATTTTAGGAAGAACTCAAAACTTTCTGGATTTAATCCCCTTACTTTAAGGGAATTCTCTAGGACTTCTTTCACATGATTTCTCGAACTTCCGGAAACAATCTCCAACCACCTGAAAATTAAATCGAAGCTTTCACTCAGCTGCGGATTGTCCTTTTTCTGCTTTGTATAAAACGGTCTACTTAACCAAGGCCAATCAGTTACGAAGTAAAGATCTTCTTTTAATTCACTATATAATACTCTCAGTTCAGGTGTTCCTATATCATCGCCAAATTTAATATTTACGCCCTTACTTTTCAGAATCTCTATTGCCTCTGAATAGGAAATTTTCTTCATAGGTATTTTAACATCTGGTGGAGTATAATTTAAAATTTTTAATTCATTTTCACATTCTCTCTTTACATCATTTATCATGTTATAGATTATTTGTTCGATTAGAGCCATTATATCGTTATAATCTGCAAAGGCCATTTCTACATCCATACTAATGAACTCTGAGAGATGATACGGTGTATCTGACTCTTCTGCTCTCCATGCAGGAGCTATCTCAAATACTCTTTCTATAGCACCAGCTAATAATTCCTTGTATAATTGTGGGCTCTGAGCTAGAAATGCTTCTTTTCCAAAGTATAGTACTGGAAATAATTGGGCTCCTCCCTCTGTCGCACTAGCAATTATTTTTGGAGTAAAGACTTCTACAAATCCGTATTTATATAATGTTTCCCTAAACGATTTTACCGCTACTGACTGGATTTTCAATACTGCTTGCATTTCCAATCTTCTTAAATCTAGTAATCTTTCTCTAAGTCTAGTATCTATATCAGCTTTAACCTTGCCCGTTACGTCTAACGGCAATGGAGACTTCGCATATGAGAGTATTTCTACGTCTTTTGCGTGTACTTCAATACCATTAGGAGCTCTCGGATCAGCCTTAACTATGCCATTTACAACTAGCGTTGATTCTAATCCTATATTCATGATTTTATCATAAGCACTATTACCTTTCTCAACTACTATCTGTCCTATTCCACTCTTATCTCTTAATAAAATAAATACCTTTCCACCTAGATTCCTTATATTATGAACCCATCCAGCTACTTTTACTTCTGCTCCATCTAATTTAGGATTTAATTCTGAAACTAGATGTGTCCTAAACAACTTACTCGACCCTTATTCTTACTGGCGTTGAATGTATTTTAGTTAATGCTGACTCTAAAAGTTGTGCTTCAGCTGGTAATAATCTTCTTTCTGATCTAGACACACGAATTACATATTGCACAGAACCATCCGGCATCCATACAGTATTTACACCAAGTACTCTAGCAGGCGAGAGTAATTGTACCGCACTATTCTTTATGCTATTAGTTTTTTCTAAGACTCTAACTTTCATGTTCAATTTATCTTGCAAGATTCTTGCTATTTTGATCCACTTCTGTTGAGTCATCTCGGGTCCACTTGTAACTAATAATATTAGTAGATCGTCCACTTTGTAGGCCTTATGATATATGGAATCCTTAAGCTCTTTAAACTGCGTTTCTTCTAAATCTAATAGTACCTTTATTATTTCAACTTCATATTCAAATACCTCACCACTATCTATAAGAGACTGGCATCTATTGCACAGAAGTCCACTTCTAACACAAACATAATCTAGGGGGATCTTCATCTTCATTCACTCCGTTTACCGCAATACTTATGAATGCGAGATAAAATAATTATAGCCGGGATAAATAAATGCCGCTAACCGATCCCGCGAAATTACAGATAGTGCAACAAAGGGTATTTTTGAAAAAGGTATGCAGAAAATGCGGAGCTCTTAATCCTATAAGGGCAACCAAATGTAGGCGATGTCATAGTACAAACTTAAGATTGAAGAAGAAGGAATTACCAACTAAGAAAGGTTAACATTTTTTACTTAACTAAATTTTTATTCCAATTGCTGATAAACGTTCTTTTATACTTTCACTATTTTCCTCAAATGCGTTCACATGTTCTTTCAAATATTCCTTATCGATACTGATCTTACCTTCTCCAAGTAAGTACACTAGTGTTTTTAGTTCATCTTCGTCTTCCTCTCTAAACGCGTTGGCTTTGAGCAAAATGTAATCTTCTAATCTTATGCTTTTAAACTCATAAGCTCCTATTTTTATATTAATTGCACTGTCTAGAATTTCTTTAGGGACAAAGAAATCTTGTATATTTTCATATAAATCTACCTGGAGTTGGTCATCATCAACTGGAGCTAATAATCTTGGAGTATCAATTGGAGTTTTACCATAATCCCATCCTTTCTCATATGCGAAGTTTCTGATTTTATCGTCGTCTACTAAGACGCTTATATCCAGAGCAAACAAGTCCACATCACTCTCAGTTCCTTTTCTCTTTAGAGAAATATCGACTATTGTATCTCCAATTATTATGAATTTTGTAAGACCTTGTAATTCATGAAGAACTTCTCCTACCTTGCTAAAAGGTATCAAGCATATGCACCCATATAGTTTTTAAGTAGCTTTTAATAAGTTATTATTGTTGCCGGGGTGGCCGAGCGGTCTAAGGCGGCACTACCAGCCCATCGGTAGCGCTAGGGGCCGCAGTGGTATTAGTTGACACCCGTTATTTCGCGGGTTCGAATCCCGCCCCCGGCTTTTAGAAGATTTAAAAAGTAGTCTTAATTATAATGTTAGTATGAGTCAGCCCAAAAGGAAAGAGGAGACTGTAGGCGTAGAAATGAAAGGTGAGGAAGCACTTGCATATGTTCTTAATGATATTGGGATAACCAAAGTGTTTTCGACTTACTCCCTACCGAATATGGTTAAGGAAATGCTAAAGAAGTATAATATTGAAGTAGAATTTTCCATGACAGTAAAAGACGTAAGTTGGTTGGCATACGCTTATGCAATGGAAAATAATTCAGTCGGAACTATAATTCAGATACCTGGTTCTAAGCTAACTGATGCGGTAAATGTCATAGCTCAAGCATATATGGAATCTGTTCCTCTTCTTGTTATATCTAGCGTAAGATCACATAAGGATACGGGAAGGGCTAGAATTGGTGAATTTAGAACGATTGATGACTTATCAAATATTTTATCTCCAATAACCAAGACAAAAGAAAGAGTTATCAGTATAGAAGAAATAACTGTTACAATAGAGAAAGCCTATAAGGAAGCGGTTAGTAATAGACCAAGGCCTTCTTATGTTGAAATATCTGAAGACTTATTTAGGGGAAAAGCTTATCCGTTATCCACCGCGGGTCAAAAGCCCGAGAAGAGGACTCCAGATAAGAATACTGTGGCTAAAGTGGCTGAACTTCTGACTAATGCTAAGTTACCAGTTATAATCGCGGGATATGGGGTAGTTTTAAGCGATGCAGAAGACATGTTAGTTGAATTGGCTGAGTTATTAGATTCACCGGTCGTTACTACATTTAAGGCGAAAGGTTCAATACCATCTAACCATAAATTATTTGCTGGAGAAGGATTAGGCGCCTTTGGCACTGATGCTGCAAATTATTTGATAGAGAATGCTGACGTAATATTAGCTTTAGGCACTAGGTTTACTCAGTTAAGTACAGCTGGCTGGTCATTAAAGTATAAGGGCATATTAGCACATAATAATGTTGATGGTGAAGACATAGGCAAGGTCTTCATGCCTCATGTTCCAGTAGTAGCTGATACTGGGCTATTCTTAAGGGAGCTCTTAACACAATTGAAAGCTAAGATAAAGGAGAAAGTAAACAGAGGAGCTAGTGACATTATTTATAAAACTCGACGTCAAACATATTCAGTTAAATCTCATAGCGGATTATGGCCAATTGACGTAGTAAAAATGCTAAGCACAGTAGGTGGTTTTGAGAAAGTATATGTAGATATGTCAGCTACTACAATAGATTTCGTTAGATTACCAATAAACGCTAAGAAGAGCTGGTATACTGCAGAATCTTTGCTTGAGAGGGGTATTGCGGTGGGTGGTGCTATAGCTTCTAAATACGTTGCATATGGAATTACTGACCTAGAAGGAATATTACCATATTTATCATTACTAGAATACAAAGTGGATAAGATTAAGGGGAAAATAATTGTGTTAAACGATGGTGGTGCAAATTATATTGATGTTTCAAGCTCTGATTTACCGACCATTACTAGATCACAAACCAGTATCAACGTTAATTTCGATGAGATTGTAAAAAGAACCCTAGGTGGTGTAACTGTTGAAACGTTAACTGAGTTAGAGGAGGCTTTAAAATCTGCTGATAAGAAAATCGTAAATGTAAAGATAGATCCTAATTTCGAGTCAGTTGTAGTTTCAAGAATTTAATATAAAGGTAAAGTACTTATTAAGACTAATTTTATTTTGTCTTATTCTGAAGTTTAAAATATGAACGATAAGTCTTCAGATCAAATTTCAGTTAAAAAGGCCTTAGTTTATGCAGCAGTTTTCTCAGTGGCATCATATGCTGTTGCTGCGGGATTAGCACTATCTACTAGTCTTTTTGCTGTAAATATATTTGCGGATCCAATATTGAATCTCACTGTTCCTCTAATACTTCTTTCCATTGGCATACAAGTTATTAATAGAAAGTTAGGCCCTATTTTTATAGGGTTAATTAGCGCTGGATTGTATGCAATTAGCTTCTTACCATTTATTGCAATACCTTTAATTATTATAGCACTAATTGTAGAGGGTATAACAAGAGTCATGGGATATAGGTCTTTGAAGGCAGTAATAACTTATACTACAATTGCGGGAGGTCTAGAGGGGATATTAAGTACTTTACTTGCTCTTTACATGGTGAAAGTCCCTGCACCTATAATAACTTCATTATATATCTGGACTGGAATATCAGTTGGAATGTTTGCTGAAAGTGCATTAATGGGATTGGTATCTTTCTATATTGTCTCATATTTAACCAAAGCAGGGGTTATCAAATGAAGGTAAAGTTTCTTTATATTTTAGTTTTTTCAGTCTTAATCTATGTAAATAGTATATTTTTTAATTCTGCCATACCTTTTCTAGTTACATTGACCGTATTATATAGAAGAAAATGGATTATTGTAATAGAGGCTATAATTGGTATTCTATCTTATCTTATATTGGGTTTTCTTGGGAAAATTTTCATTTATGAGTATACGCTTAGAGCTTTCTCAATTGTTAACGTTTTCCTAATTTCAAGCGACTATACTGATAAGTCTTCAATAATTGACTTACTTGGTTCTAAGGGGGTTCCTCTTGCAATCGCTCTTACATATTATCCTAGGTTTTATGATGTAATGCAAAATGTTGCATTTTATGCAAGAATTCGAAAAATAAATTTATTAGATCTTAAAAGATTATTAGTTCCAATAATAGTAGAAACCGTGAAAGTAGCTGATAATTTATATGTTGCATATACTGTTAAGTTGTTCGGTAAGTATAATTATGAGAGAAATTTAAAACCTTCAAGGGAAGATTTAATACTTCTACTCATAGGTGTAGCCGCATTATGCTTATCAGTAGTCCTAAATATTTAAACGGAAAGATAGAGATTGAAAAAGGGGAAAGAGTAGGTTTAGTAGGTAAGAACGGAAGCGGAAAAACTACATTAATATTATCCACATTATGCATAGATCAGACTACCTTTAATAACGTTATAGTTGATGATATGGACTTCTGCAAAGAGAGGGACTATTCAAGAATCTCAGCAGTTTTACAAGACGTTTCTTCTCAAATATTGGCTTTGACGTGCAAGGATGAAATCGAGTTAATGAAAAGATTCCATAGGGTAGATGATAAAATAGCTAGAAAGTTAATGGGTAATTACTATGAGGTTGAGTTCAATAAATTGTCGGACGGATATAAAAAGAGGTACGCTATCGCTTCAGTTTTAGCTTCAAATCCCGAATATCTCTTACTGGACGAGCCATTTGCGAACCTAGATGATGAAGGAGTAAAGTCGGTTAGTGAAATAATTCCTAAAAACAGTTTGATTGCTGAACATCGTATTGACGAATTGCGCAAATTAGTAGATAGGGTCTACATGATTAAGAATAATAAAGCAATAAATGAAATATCCAAGGAAAAACTTTTCGATACGGAATTCTTGAGGAAAGAAGGATTAAGAGGATTTAGTTTACCTAAGATTAACAGTGAATTGGGTAATAATGAAATATTTAATGTAGATGTTGATAATTATACGATAAAAATAAGAGAAAGGGAAATTTTGTGTTTATTAGGCAGAAACGGAAGTGGTAAAACGACTATTCTCAGAAAACTATCTAGGAAAATCTTCGTAATTTTTCAAGAAGTAGACTTACAATTCTTTGATTTTACCGTAAAGGAGATTGTAGGAAGTAAATATGCTTTATCTTTATTTAATTTAGAAAGTTTGACAGATAGAAGTCCCTATACTCTAAGTTTCGGTCAAAAAATGAGAGTTCTGATAGCATCAGCCTTTTCTTCAGACTCTAAAGTAATAGGCTTAGATGAGCCTAGTATAGGAATGGATGGAGAAGCATTACTTTCGTTTTACGAAATGGTGAAAGTTCTTAAGGAGCAAAGACGAGGCTTAATTCTCGCTACGCATGATAAAGATATAATGAATCTATGTGACACACGCATAGTTATAGATTAAATAGCTAGAAACCGTTTACTTTATATATTATTTATAGTAGTTTTTATTGATGGGCCCGTAGCTTAGCCAGGTAGAGCGACGGGCTCTTAACCATGTAAGAAAAGCGGAGATACCCGTAGGTCCCGGGTTCGAATCCCGGCGGGCCCGCGCACTAAATTTCCTTAAAAAGAATGATTAAGAAACATTTTCAACTTTCCTCTTGGAAGGGTTTTCTAATCAATTCGGAATTCAATATGTGGTGGAGAAGATTAGATAGGTCTCCAATATAAGGTTCATGATCTTAATACAATTATGGTTTTCCTCCAAAACAAACTTTTACAAACTTTTACGACAGAAAGTCTCACTCTTCAGAACGAGATGATGAATTATTAAAAACTTCTCTTCTATAGTGTATCAGCGAATGAGACATGGTGGTCACTCCTACGTGGAATTCACGCAGAACTAGAGAACGAGTAAAATCAAGCATTACAATAGAAAAAGAAATAAATAGGTAGGAGGAAAGACGACATAAGCCCACAAGGTCCAAGGGGATGGAACCCAATTTCGAGAGGCTGACTGTGAAGCCCCTAGAAAACAGGTGGCGACAAAACCCCGAGTAGGAGGTTTTAGCCAAATTACTCTAAGGGCTGAAGGTAGTTAATAATATTCAAGGAAAACGAGGTATTGTTACCGCAAAGAATATCTCGCAGAAATGAACAATATTCAATCATGGTATTGAACGTTATCAACAAGACCTTCGCAATCCACATCTCGCAAAACAAACTAACAGCAAAGGGAGAACTAGTTGTAAAACAAGGTAAATCAACAGTATCCATCAAGGAAGTAAGGGAATTCGAGTACAACAACGAGGGAATAGAGGAGTTAACCAAATTCCTTGGGGAATACAAGGAGGGTAATGGAGGCGACCGGACCCTACTTCTACTACCTACATGAAAAACTAACAGAAAAGGGATACAAGGTAACAATAATAAACCCACTACACTTGTCTGAAATACTGGGGAAAAAGACTGGTAAGGTAGATGCACAAAGACTACTAGTATACATGACCGGAGTAGTAAAGGGATCATACATACCAACGGGAGAGATAAGGGAGTTGACGAGGTATAGGGAGAGCTTGATGAGGAAGATAACACAAGTTAAGAACAAGATAAGGAAGTTTTTAGAGATAGGATACAAGATAGAGCCCTTTGATAAGAGGGGAGTTGTTGGAGAAGTTAGTTAAGGGAGAAGGACTGAGTAATGACGAGAGAAACGAGTTGAAGGAGAGGTTAGGGAGAAATTTGAATTATTGAGAAGTTGGCTTTGAAGCAGCTGATAGAACTACTGAAGAGCTTAAGGGTATGGTTAAGGATATGATATTTTCTAAGATTCCTCAGTCTATAGTCGAGTTGAGCAAGATTGATCGGTTTGATTAGTTCAACTATTTACGCTGAGTTCGGTGATGTTTCTCGTTTTCCCTGTTCTAAAGCTAGGGCTTATGCGGGTTTTGCTCCTAGGACTAAGCAGAGTGGTGAGAGTGAGTCCCATTCTGGTATGATTATGGGTAATAAGTATTTGCGTAGGGCTTTTTCCTGGTTGCTAGGAGGTCTGAGTGTTTCAAGGAGTATTATGATAGGCTTGTCTCCAGGTGGAAGAGTACTATCAACATAGCATGTGGGGCCTCTTAAGCTGTAGAAGTCTAGTTTCTCCTCTCTTTCAATTCTATGCTTGTTATGCCTACTCAATAACTTCAGGTCTCGATAAAGTGGCCGAGGCAAGGCAACAGTGATAGGGGGTAATGGACTGTAAACCCCATGGGCAGAACCTTGAAGCTGAATAAAATTTAATGATACCTTCAAATACTTTTAATCGCTTCTACTTCAATGGCTAGATAGGTTGATATGAGGTCAGTAAAAATGAGCAGTATTAAAAAAGCAGCAAGATTGTGTGCTCGCATCAATATAATTAGATAATAAACTGACATTGATAATCTATCAATGAAGTTTAGAGATAGCTCTTATATGAAAGTGCCTTACTCTGTTTAATTAGATGAAACATTTTATTAATAGACTGATCTGTATCCATATAACAAATCTCTTACGGCTTGCCTAATCACTTCTCTAGAACCCATTTTAGGTGACCAACCTATTTCCTTTGAGATTTTTGAGATGTCTAATAACATTATTCTCACGTCTCCCGGCCATCCCCTCCCCTCAGCTGTCAAATCTTTATAAATGATTCTGGGGCTTAATCTCATTTCATCTATAACGATTTTAGCAATCTCGTCTACGGTGATCCAGTCGGTATTACCTATGTTAAAAACATCATAAATTTTGTTTACTTTTTCCTCTAACATCATAAACGCCTCTATTAAATCATTAATATACAGATAACTTTTTCTTTGTTTTCCATTTCCTAAGATTTCTAATAAGTTTGGATTATCTCTGAGTTTTTTGACAAAATCAACTACTACTCCATGACTTACCCTACCTCCAGTTATGTTTGCCAGCCTTGCGCTTATGCTTTTTATGCCATATTGTTCTGCGTAATACTTTACAACATTCTCACACAATAGTTTAAATAATCCGTAATTAGAAATCGGTTTAAGGTCTTCTGATTCTGGAGTTGGAATTTTATTTGTCTCACCATACACGGTAGATGAAGAAGCAAAGATTACTTTTTCTGCATCTATTCTTCTTGCTAACTCCATTACATTTAACGTAACTTTGACATCCCTTTCGAAATGTTCCTCCACATTTATCATTGATGTTCTTACGTCGGGATTTGCAGCTAGATGATAAATTATTGGATTTTTTTCTAACTTCTCTGTAAACTCTACTATATTGCCTTGACGTAAGTCAAACATTATAAATTTAGCCTTCTCGTTTCTGTATCTACCATAGGACAAATCATCAATAACTATTACTTCTAAATTTTTTGAAACTAAATAATCTACCAGATGTCCACCAATGTATCCAGCACCGCCAGTAACTATATACATATTCAATGAAAATAGGCTCCTTGATCTTTATTAAACTTGATGTTCTTAATTCTCCTTATTAGAGCTAGCTTGTCTTGTCCTCGTAAGTGCGTCGTATATTATTTTTAACGTATAATTTTTGCTCTTAATTTTCTTCACTGCTATTAAAAAATTAATCTTTCTATCTCTAGGGTATTTTTTATTTTCTATAATTACTGGATCTAGACCAAGTTGTTTTAGTGTTGAGACTAATTCTTCGGTTTTTATTTTATATGGTATCTTGGCCAGCCGTCTTCCTTTAGATCTAGTTGGCGAGAAAAAATATGAAGGCCAAATAACTATTCTATTTTCTTCTTTAAGATCCCTGAGACTCATTCTTTAAGAGCACCGCATTGATTACTCCGTCTTGCCCTGGTCTCGACGTGACTACAGCTAACCCTGCCTCTGTCCTAATTTTAGCTCCTCTTATTATTATTCCTCTTCTCGCTAGTTCTTTGTTCGCTGGTGTTTCTAAGACTTCAAGAATCTTGACTCTTTTTGCAGTATTTGTTGCTGGGTCTAAGACATTAGCAGTTGTAGTATACTTTAATCTAACTTTAAAGTTCCCACCGAGCGTCCTATCTTTTATCCTTATATCTTCTGCAGATAGTGTTGTAAGCGTAGGTGGATTTCCAATTTCATATTTTCTCTTATCTCTGTGTTTTCCTTTTAAACCACCAGTAATTTTCCTATTATCTGGGCCTTGGTAAAATCCCATAATTTACGCCACTTTAAAAGTGTGTAATAAAGGATTAAAAAACTTAGGCTCCAAAGTTGCGTTTTCTTTTTTGAAATGACCTTATTGCTCTCCATAGGTCTATTTTTCTGAATTCTGGCCAGTAAGCTTCACAGAAGAACAATTCAGAGTATGCTACATGCCAAAGTAAAAAGTTACTAATTCTCACTTCACCCGAAGTTCTGATTACTAGGTCAATATCATGCAACTCACTATCATAAAAGTATTTTCTGAATGTTTCCTCATTTATCTCGTTTTTATTAATTTTTCCATTTCTATAATCATCTAGAAGCCTAACGACCGCATCTAGTATTTCTTGTCTTCCCCCATAACAAATAGCTAACGTAAGTTTTCTCTTATCGTAGTTAGAGGTTTTCTCTATTACTTTATTAAGATAATCAGTAAGATCCTTAGGTAACTTATCTAGTTTTCCAATTGCGCTTACTTTAACCTCATATCTGTCTACGATGGGATCTTCTAATAATTCTTGTAGACCTCTTTTAATATATGTTGTTACTATTGATAGCTCACTCTGTTTTCTCTTTTCACAATTTTCCGTAGAGAGTGCAAAAACTGTTATATTTTTTACACCAAGTTCCAATAACCATATTAAGACCTCCTTCAATTTTTTATAACCATAGAAATAGGCGTCATTAAGGGAAAGTTTATTATTTCTAGCCCATCTTCTATTCCCATCTGGTATAATACCCACGTGATCTGGTAATGGACCATTACGAATCTGATTCCATAATAAGATCTCATACAGTTTGTAAATAGGTTTAAAGAGAAAGTTTCTAGTCAGCTCTTTTGCCATAACTCTTCTATTGCCAACATATACGTTTTTACTCCTATATATATTTCATCCAAGCTAATTTTTTCTTGATTAGTATGTTCTAGCATGGAATTACCAGGACCGTAGGTTGCTATACTTGTTGTTATCTTCTGTAATATGTTCATATCACTTGTTCCTGCTTTTCTTACTAACCTCGGTTTTATATTTTGTTTTAATAACGCTCTAGTTAAGGACTTTACTACTGGATTATTTATACTAACTTTCACCGGTGGTGTTTCGTCAACTATTTTAAGACTACATTCTGGGAATTTATCTTTAATCTCATTGATTAAATCGTCTCTCTTATTATTTATTGCATATCTTACATCGAAATGTAGGTATAATTTAGCAGGCGTCACATTATAGGACTCTCCTGCGCGAATTATTGTTGGTACTATTGATGGCTTATCATAATTTTCAGGCTGTTTATAAACTTCGATTATCTTTTTAGAAATGTCTACGATCAGATTGCTCTTTGCTGATGAAGAGTGTTCTGGAGTACTTTCGCACATTATATCTAATTGTATTGATCCTCTGTACTCTACAACTATATCTGTGCCATTTGACGGTTCTCCCACAATTATATGTTTAAAATTTAAATTTTTCAAAGTAAGTTCTTTAGCTCCTATGCTAGTACTTTCCTCATCTGCTAATCCACTTACCATAACTTTTATTCCTTTCTCATTAAGTAACCATGCAGCTATTATCATACTTATTAATGGGCCTTTTGCATCCACTGCACCTCTTCCATAGATTACTTCGTTTTCTATCTTTGGTTCAATATATCCCGGAACGGTATCTACGTGAGATGCTAATAATATTTCTCCTTCTCCGAGTATAAACGAATTTGAGTCTGGTAGGATTTCAAGTTTAAGATTCAATTCATTAGAAATTTTTTCAAAAAATTTTGTAGCATTTGTTTCATTCTTTGATGGTGTATATATTGATAAAAGATCAAGAAGCAATTCTTTTGCTTTCTGTTTCACTAATTCCTTTTCTTGCTGCATCTGAAGCCCACTCCATATCTGATTGTGTTATTATATATGGGGGTAAGAATCTTATTGTTGTAAGCCCTGCTTTTAATGATAATACCTTTTCGTCTTGTAAGATTTTTATAGCCATCGAGGGATTAACCTTTAAGTCTATTCCTATCATTAAGCCAAGCCCTCTTATTTCTCTGAGTATTTTGTAATCTTCCAATTTCTCTTTTAGAATTCTCATAAATAATTCTCCTTTCTTTTGAGCTTGTTCTGCAATTTTTTCAGATTTAGCAACCTTACAAGCAGCAGTAACTGCGGCAGCAGCTAATGGATTTCCTCCATAGGTCGAACCATGATCACCTTCCTCTATTTTCTCACCTATCCAATCTGGTAGAAATACTGCACTTACTGGAAAACCTCCACCAATTGCTTTCCCTGCTGTTACTATATCTGGTTTTATGTCAAAGTGTTGATGTGCCCATATTTTACCGGTTCTGCCAAATCCCGTTTGCACTTCATCCATTATTAATATAGCGTTAACCTTTTCCGTAACTTCTCTTAAGCTCTTCATAAACTCTTTTTTAGCCGGTATTACGCCTCCTTCACCTTGTACTGGTTCTACTATTACTGCTGCTGTATCTTCCGTAATATCCTTTAGGGAATCTACATTATTATATTCTAAAAATTCTACTGGGCCAATTAATGGCTCGAAAGGTTCCCTATATTTTTTATTCCAAGTTACTGACAAGGCACCCATACTTCTTCCATGGAATGAATTTTTGAATGCAACAACTTTTCTTCTTTTCGTAATTTTTCTTGCAATTTTTAATGCTAGTTCTACTGCTTCGGATCCACTATTTAAGAGGAATAAATTATCTAGGTTTTCCGGTTTCAGTTCATCTAGTTCTTTTATCATCTCCTCTCGTATTGGTGTATCAAAAGCTAAAGAGAGAGTAGAGATTTCCTCCATTTGCTTTTTCAAATAGTCTAGAACAATTTTATTTCCATGACCAAGAAACGCTACTCCATGTCCAGCGTGTAAATCTAAATATTTATTATTCCTTTCATCCCATACATATTGACCTTCTCCTCTAACAATTTTAACACCTCTATCTTGATAGAATTTTAATAACTTTATCATTTTTTCACCCACTCCACTGCTTTTTCCAAAAGGAATTTTGATATATTAAAATTATTTACTCTTACAGTATTTTTATATTCTGGTACTCCATTAACTTCATCTACGAGATATCCCCTATCCTTATCCTCAAATATATCTATTCCTAAAAAGAAACCCCCTATTATGTCCTTTACTTTCAATGCCAGCTCTTTAAGTTCCTCATCTATTTTAAGAGGATATGCTTTTGCACCTAATGCAGTATTAGTTCTCCAATTATTTTCATTAACTCTGTAAATTCCAACCGGAGTTTCGTCTCCTATCACGAATATTCTTATATCCCTATTTGGCTTGTTAACAAATTCTTGTATGTAATATATATCTTTGTATTTTTGTGTACTAAATTCTTGGTACTCTAAATAACTATATAGTACGTCTAGATTATCAGCTTTAGCTACCATTCTCCCCCAGCTTCCTTCAACCGGTTTTATAACTACTGGATATCCTAGTTTTTTTGAATACTCCATTGCGTTAGTTTTATCGAATGCTATGAAAGTTTTAGGAGTAGGTATATTATGTTTAGCTAAAATATAGGTTGTAAAAATTTTGTTTTCACATCTAATTAGAGTCATATGGTCATTTATTACGGGATAGCCAAGCTGCTCTACTAGAAACGATGTAATAAGGGCTCTGTTATGTGATACGTTTCTTTGGATAAAAAGACTTGCATCATTCTCTATATTAAACTCATTTGAAAAAAGAACAAAATCTTTGCTATATATGGTAGTAACTTGATAACCTAATTTTTTTCCCTCTTCAATTAGGTTTTTTTCCTCCCATCTAGGCATATCATATAGAATTCCTATTTTCACTCTCCCCAATCCTCACCTATCTGCTCTGCTAATCTGAGTGATAATTTTCCGTTTTGTTTTACAACTTCTAATTGAGCTCCGCATTCGTGTTCAACAAGTTCTCCTGGTAACGCATCGTCTTCTACGGTTAATTCTCCACCACAAATAGGGCATTTTAGATTTACCATTGAAGGTCAGTAGATATTAACTTAGTTTTGTGTAGAAAAAGTTTTTAGTAATAAGTGGTACGATTTTAGAACCAGGTTCTAAGGATAATAGTACTATTTGTTCCGACAACACCTTGAATACTTCTAATCTCATCTATTGTTCTATTGATTGATGTTATATTTGTTCCCCTTACTATTACTAGAATATCATAATCCCCTGTAGTCTCATATACTACTTCAACTCCTGGAATTTTTGCTATCTTTTTAGAGATTTCCGGTGTTGGTATTTGCGGTGTAGATTGAACCATAACTATTGCTCTAATCTCATTTTCTAGCTCATATTCTATAGTGAATCTCTTAATTATACCTTGACGTATTAATTTCTCTATTCTCTTTCGTATCGCAGCCTCACTTACTTTCAGATCCTTGGCTATTAATGTATAAGGTGTCCTTGCATTCTTTTTCAAAATCTCCAATATTTTTAGATCACTCTCATCAACATTTGCATTACCCATTCGCTATCACCGTCCCATTGAGTTCTAAAGCACTACTAACTGGTCTATCTTTAACTCCAGACCCTATTATTACTTTATTTACACCATTTTCAACACTTTCAGCAGCCATTAATAACTTTCTATTCATTCCAGGACCTATTTTTTTCGAAAGCTCTTTTGCCTCTTCCGGAGTAAGTCTATTAACTACTTTTCCTTCCACTAATACTCCTTCCACATCTGAAAGAAGCACTAACACGTTTGCTTTAACAGCTTTACTTATTGCAAATGCTGCTTGATCTCCATCAATGTTTAGTGGTGTGCTCTCTTCAACGTCTAGGGCTAAAGGTGATACTACTATTATGTCAAATAATTTCATTAAATGATTAATAACTTCACTCCTTACTTCTTTTACCTTACCTGTATAACCACCCTCAATTATTCTTTTCTTTCCTCTTTCGTCAATTACAATTATTCTTTTCTTTCTTTCCGCAAGCAGTAAGCCTCCGTCAACGCCTGTAATACCTATCGCGTTTTTACCTAAGCTGCATAATTTTGAAGTTATCGTTTTATTTATAAGGCTCATTGCCATAATGTAAACTTCTAATTCTTCTTTTGTGGTGTATCTGCTTCTTATACCTTCAGGTGATGTTACGAAAACTGGTTCAATTCCCAATCTTTTAGTATAATCGGTTACAATATCGCCTCCGCCATGCACTAAAATTACCTTATCGTTTATATTTACTATATCTAAGATTACCTTATCTAACGAGTTTTTTACTACTCTTCCACCTATTTTAACCACTATCATTTTAGGCAGGCCTCAAGGGTACTAGTTTTAATCCATCATCTTCGTTAAATCCCATAGAGATATTAAAGGCTTGGACAGCCTGGCCAGCCGCACCCTTCATCAAGTTATCTATAGCTGAGAATGCTGTTAATCTTGAAATTCTTTTTTCTACAGCAAATCCTATGTCAGCGAAGTTGCTTCCGATAACGAATTTTGGATCAGGATATGGGTGTATATTACCTCTAACTATTCTGATGAATCTCTTGCCTCTATAAAATTCGGCTATTTTTTTCCATATTTCAATCTCTTCTATCTCATTAGATAACCACGTATGTGCAGATGCTAAAGCCCCTCTGATGCTGCTCACAGCATGAGGGACAATACTTACGCTTATATTCGCTTTAGTTATTCTGGACAATTCTTGTTCAGCTTCTGCTGCATGTCTGTGTCCCTCGGCTTCATAAGGTCTAATTGCATTTTGTCTCTCCGGATGATGACTTCCTTCTGAAGGTTTAGCTCCCCCTTCACTACTGCCTACCTTTACATCACTGATAAACTTTTTCTCATCAGTTATTTTTGATGCTACAACTGGGGCTAGTGCTAGTATTGTTGCTGTGGCATTACATCCTGGGGAAGCTATAAGTTTAGCATTTCTTAATTCCTCGAAATGCAACTCTGGTAGTCCATATACCGCTTTGTCTAATAGATCTGGGTAAGGATGTTCATAGTTATACCATATTTTATAAAGTTCGGGATTCTTGAGTCTAAAATCTGCACTCAAATCCACTATCGTTAATCCTAAATCCAGTAATTTGGGTACGTAATTTAGCGATACTCCATGTGGTAGAGCAAGAAAAATTGCGTCGGCTTTGTCTGAGATTTTATCTATTGAGAAATTTGTGAAATTAAGCGATAATAGCCCTCTTAAATTCGGATGTACCAATGATACCGGTTTTCCTGCATATTCTCTAGAAGTTATGACTGATATTTCTGTCTTCGGATGTGTAACTAGTATTCTTAGTAACTCTCCACCCGTGTACCCTGAACCTCCCACTACGGCAACTCTAACTCTATCTTTCATTAAACTAACTATTGCAGTTTAGGTTATATATAGTTTAATGTATATAGATATTTGTGATGAGTGTTAACACTGATGAGCTAAAAAAATTCCTTGAGAACAAGATTGCAAGCCTGAGAAAAGAACTTGAATTTTATGAGTTTTTATTGAGTATTATAGAATCCGGCTATTTACCAACTATAAAGGGTAATAAAGGTAGTATAGAGTATATAAAGAATAAAAGAGGTGAAATTTTAGCTGAGATCTATTTTACACCTCCCGTTGCAAAATTTGTTATAAAAAACAAGATCACATTAACCAAGTCATATTTTTCCGCATTAAGTAAAATTCTAGAATCAGAGAAGGAGTTGAATAAAGTAGACTATACTATCGAAATGGATAAAAATGATTTAAGAGAGATAGTTTTAAAAAATATAAATAGCGAAATAATCTATAATAAGATAAAAACGGGTATACAAGCTATTTTAGAGCGAGCTACTGGCTAAGTTGCCTAATCTTATAACTATTGGCCTAGGATCTCCTAAAAATCTCACGAGAGCTTCTCCTCTGCCCATGAACATTAAATTGTTAGATAATGTATCGTCATCAACATTAACAAACCTCCTTACCTCCTCCCAGAATTTTTTATCTCCATTATTCATAAATACTACTACTCCTATATTATCTAGATATATATTAGCTAGGTCACCTAGATCTTCTAAGTTTTGCGTTGCCATAATGATGGAAATTCCATGCCCTCTTCCTCTTTTTACTAGATCTACTACAATGGGATAATCTTCGGATTCATTTTTTAAAATAGTCCATGCTTCATCCAATACTAAGAATACCCTGGGTATATCATATATTTTTTCTAATGAAAATTTATTATACACCTCTTGCAGAACGGAATATATTATAAGTCTTTTTATTTCTTCACTTTTAATCAGAGTGAGATCTATTACATTTATCTCATTTTCACTAATTCCATTTAGCAAAGGTGGCAATTCCGAATCCTCCATTGAGGATAATATGTTTATTAACTTGCTGAGATAATACTTTAACTGAAAATCGTTTAGTTCGTTTAAATATTTTTCCAAATCTTTCCATTTAATTCTATATTTTAAGTAGCTAGTGTCTATTAGTCTATTTAGATAAGTGTATAAAATAGATGAGCTAAACTTGCTTAATCTGAATGAATTGAGAAGTATTTTCTCTATCTGAAGCAACTTAATCTTTATAGGAATTTCATATTCATCAAGAAGTCCTAGTCTATAAAATAACGGATTTATCAATTGAAATGGCACTTTATATTTAGAAAGTCTATGTTTTATATCACCCTTTATATCAAATAGGATTATTGTACCTCCATAGATCACACTTAGCAGCGTGGATAGCCAGATTAAAAACTCGGTTTTACCTGAACCAGTAGGCCCAACAATTAATAGATGAGTGTTCTGACTTTTGGCTATATTCCAAAATACTAGGCTATTATTATTAGGATCCTTTCCTAACAATATTCCGTCAATTATAATACCATTACTAGGCTTTTTCTCTATAGAAATTGGTGTTAAATATGGAATTTGGGTAGGTAATACAATTTTGTTAAGATTTAATTTTGAACGAAAAAAATCTTTTAATAATTCCTGTATTTCATTTAGTGTAGCTATTCTGGTTTTTATACCAAGACCTTCTAATCCTTGCCTAATCATGGATGCGGTAGCTAGCGCTGAGTTTTTATCTTTAGAGTTAACAATTATGTACATTTCATATTTAAATGGATTCTCACCAGATTCGATTCTTGATATTATAGTTTCCATTAGTTCGAGCTTTCTTTTAGCTTTCTCATTTGAAGGATCACTATCGATCATTATCCGGAGTGCTTGCATTTTCTGTGAAAGTGATTCTACGTATGCGTTTTTATCGAAGCTCTCTTTCTTTAATACTATGTTGATATCCTTTGCTATGTCCAAAATTTTATAGAATGATGATATGTATGATTTCAGATTCGAGTTTGTAAAATCTTTGTAATCCATTTGTATATCATCTATTATTAAAACTGCACTAGCTTTCTTTTCACTATAGAATACTCCATCTTCGATATTATACGTTTGGATTTGTCTTGTATGTCTTGATATATAACTAAAAATCTTCTTATTACCCTGAAATATAAGTACTGTTATAAAAATAAGTGGTATTAAGTATATAAATTTATATAAAAACATAATTGTTATAAGTATTGATATTATTAATAATCCAATGATTCTTGAGTTGAAGTCTTTTACGTCCATACTCATTATTATTTAAAAATTGTGAGTGACTGAAGAGAAACTATAGTTCAATATTAGCGTGAACTAACCTTAAATCTTCTTCAGTTTTCTTTAACCTTATCATTAGCTCAGCTACAATTCCATCTAAGAATATTTGTGTTGTATCTTCAAATAATGTACCTAATGGTGCTAACGGTTCAGTTATTCCAAGAATTTGTCTCGCGAAGTAGTCTTCATTTTTCGAATACTTTGTTCTACCCGGGATTTCAATTACTACATCGGATATTTTTGCTAGGGGACTATCGAAGTAACTTGTTATCGATATCAATTTAGCTCCAGCTTCTTTCGCCGCCTCTGCGGCTGTCAATATTAATTTGGTTCTACCAGAGCCGGAAATAGCAACTACTATATCGTTCTTCCCAATAGCGGGTACGATAGTTTCCCCTAAAACATAGGAGTTAAAACCTAAATGAAGTAATCTCATAGCAAAAGCTCTTCCTACTAATCCACTTCTACCTGCTCCCATTACTAATACTTTTCCATTGCGGTTATTTTTATAGAAATTTTCTAATTCACTTATCATTTTACTTGTTTGTTCTGGTTTTATTGCTTTGGCCGCCCTAAGTATAAATTCAGCTATATCATACATTGTCTTTAAAGAAAGAGGATAATCGTCGAGAGAAGATGACAAATTCGGACCGCCAATTATTATCTTACTTTATTCATTATATAAGCATTGCTCTTTCTGCTATGCCACTGCACTTATATTATTTATACTAAAGCTAAGTCCATTTTTCTCTTTTTACATCTATACTTATCTAATACGTAATTATGAGTCCGGTCATCAATATTACTTTCTCATTTCAACACTACAAAGAATCGAGCTTGGACCATTTGGGGAGATCTGACTAAAATATTTTTTATATAAGGAAGTCAACAATATCGTTTAAGGTATACGACATGTCCTAATAATAATTTGGAAGAAATGAGTACTTAATATTATATATTTAGCCTCCACAATTATATTACCAATGTCAACGAGATGGTCACCTAAGTGGAAAGCAATAGAGATTGATCATAATAATAAGAAGGTTACAATTTGCTATGATGAAACTACTAAGCTTTACGTTTGCCCTATATGCTCACCAAATTGTGCTAAAGGTGTGTCAACTGACTATAGTACATATTTTTTTAATTTAGAAGATTTAAAAAGGCATTTAGATGCACATAAACATGGATTATGGTTACAGAAAAAGATAAGAACTGAAGAAGAGGAAGAGGAACCTAAGCTATCAGTTGGTGAAGAAGAAATTGAAGAGGAATAAGATATTAATAGTAGGAGGATTTACAATAGACGAGATACAAGGGAAGATAAGACCGGGTGGACCTTTAATATATTCATCACTTGGCGTAATGAGAGGTGGTGGTATACCAAAACTCTATGGAGTAATAGGAGAGGATTTTGATTTTGAGATAGATTTTATATCTGATTTAGAGAAGCAACTGATATATGATAAATATACAATTAGGTTTAAAATTGATTTAACGAATAGTGGGAGAAGATTAATCTTACTTAAAAAGCCTAAAAGTAAGATAAGAGTGATCGATGATAACACAGTTGATGGAATTCTGGTAAATCCAGTGTGTAAGGAAATTGACAATATTAATATTCAAAGCTCTGTTCCCATAGCAGCAGACATTCAAGGTTTTATTAGGAATTGTGTAGAGTCAGAAGAAATTAAATATGAAAGGGGTTTAAGTTTTCCATTTAATAGTAATTACATGGTACTACATGGCAATATGGAGGAATTTGAATCTTCTAAACTAGAATTAAGCGATCTATTTAAATCAGGTTTTAAGGAAATCATAATTTCAGATGGACATAATGGGTTCAACGTTTATACGTATACGCTAGCAAAATATACTTACAGACCTAGTAGAATAGGCAGAAACGAAGTAGGAACGGGTGACTTCTTGTTAGGAGCATATTTTGCGTTAAGGTTAAGTGGACTGGAGATTATTGAAGCAGCTACTATTGCAGGTAAACTTACCGAAGAATTTAGCAATTCTGAATTCTTGATATAGTTTCGATAATGTCGTAATTTTTCCACTCACCTAATCTCCCACAGTTTATTACATTTGGTGGCATTTTATCATTTATTTCGCCAAATAGAAGAGCTTCTGATATCAATTTACTTCTAAAGGCTACTATCTCATCGAGAGATATTATTTGTCTTCTTTTTAGATCTAGTATTATTCTATCTATATCAATGTTCTTTTGATTCGTATCTATGAAGGAGTAAACATAATATAAGTCGAGATCTTTAATGATATTATCTAGCCTAATTATTACTGAGAAAGAATCTGCTGTATCTCCGCTCAAGTGCACATTCCAATCTCTCTCATATTCTTTCCTTGTCAATATCATTAAAGTCAACACTGATTTGTGCTTTAGATTTGAGTTATCCAATCCTAATAATTTGCTCATTTTTTTCAAAGATCCAGTGTTATATATCTTAGTATATTTATACACATTTCCCTTATTAGTTATAATTTTCTTATCATCTATCCTTATAGGATATTCCTTAATTATTCTCACATTTTTAGATAAAGTAGCTATAAAATCTGTGATATTCCGTATGACGTATAATTTTCTCATTAAATCAAAATTCAACCATGTAGGTAACTTATCGCAAAATTTGCAAATTTTATCTTTAAAATAGTCATATTTTCTGTACAATATTTTTAAATCATACTCCATATAGTTAAGTCCTATGTTTGTCAGTTTCATAGGATCATTTATTATCGGCAACACATAAGGCAAATCTACTCCAAACACATTATCAGAAGCGAAAACACCACCAATGACAGGCTGCTCTTCCAATATTAAATCAGCGTTTACTCTCTTACTTAGCAACAATCCAGCTATTCCTGCACCTATTATGATGATCATTAACTTATACCATTAACAAAATCAAATTAAAACTTCTGAAAAATTGGGACCCGGCGGAAAATCCTTGAATTCATTTTGATAAATATCCCCTCCGCTTTCTCTTAGCTGATCAATCTTTCCGTGACTGATTACTGCGCTTACTATAAGGTCTATTATCTCATCATCAGTATACTCTATAACACTTATAGTCTTATTTCCTATTTGTAACATTGGCGTAGAACACAATAAGCTAAATTCTGCTTCAGCATTCACGTCAGGATATGACATCTTTAAATTGTAAATAGTCTTTGCTAGCCCCATATCACCATTGGGTCCAAAAATTAATTTTATGTGAATCATTTCTACTATACTGGCTCTATAAGGCTAAGTTTTATAACAGATAGGGATAAATAATACGTGGTTATGCGTTCGTTTTTAGGTACCCTAGTTGCTCTACAAGAAGCAGCAGTGTACGATTATAGTAAGGATTATAAAGAAATTGAAAAAGCAATGCAAGAAGCCAAGAGGGTATACAAGGGATTAAAGGTGAAAATTCTTAATTTATCTAATATCGAAGATAGAATGGAACTCATAGATCTGGACCCCGATATGGGACAATATAAAGAAGGCTATGTAGTTGTTGTAAAAGTACCAGAAACACCATTATCTGACGAATAATATCAAAAATAAATAAATCATAATTGCATTTGGTATTAAAATGGGTATAGTATACTTCATAAATTCTACGAAATTAAATCCTTTTCCACCTCTACTCTCAGAAGCTTCGGAAATTATCACGTTACTTGCTGCGCCTAATATGGTAAAGTTACCCGCTATGGTACTACCAGCGGCTAATGCCAACCAGTCAACTACTGTAATATTACCATGGGAGATCATGATCGGAATGTAAATTGCAACCAATGGCACATTGCTCAATACTTGACTTAACAAAATACTCACGATCATTATACTAGCCACGTTATCTGGAGGTGGAAGAAAATTAGCCAAATATTGTATAATTCCAGATTTCAATACTCCCTCTGTAAATATAAATAATCCAATAAAAAATAATATAGTTGGCCAATCCATTCTTCTTACAATATCCCTTCTATTTTCCGTTATAAGAAGTAAGAGCGATGATGTAACTAATGATCCTAGTAAAATATCTATTTTAAAGAAACTTAAGGAAAAAAATAATATTACAGTGACTGCCAATAAGGCTAATGTAAGATATCCAAGTCTTCTATCGAAATCTATTTTTCCTTCCTCTTTTTTCATATTAAGTCCATTTGGTAAAGACAGTGATTTTCTAAATAGTCGAAAGAGTATAAAATAAGCAATTACTAGACTAATTATTGATGGTAAAGTCAAATATATTGTGAATACAATAAAAGGGTTCCTAATTCCAGATTCTAAAGCTATCAGCAAATTTTGAGGATTTCCGGTAGGCATTATAACGCTCCCAACTGTAACACCAACTGCTAGTGCATAAAGAAAGGGAACTTCCGAAACGCCTATCATTCTACTTAACTCTAGGATAACTGGAGTCCAACTTGCTGATATCCCATCATTGGTAACTAAATTAGACAACAAACCAGAATATAAAAGAATATAGAAGAGAACTTTCTTAGGTTCTTTGTACTTTTCTATAATTTTATATGCAAGAAATTTTAAAAACCCTGAAACTTCTAATGCTGATGCAAATGTAAAAAGGGTAATAAGAAATAATATCACATCTAAATTTATTGATTGTAGAGCTTCTTCTGGAGATATTACACCTAGAATAACCATAAGGATGCCACCAAAAAACATTGAAGCCCAAGGTGGTATTTTCGTAATACCTCTAGAAATTATAAGGCCATAGGTTACCATCATTGGTATTAGCACGCTAACTAGCATATCAGCGTTAACATTTGCATCGATATAAATAAAATTAGCCTATATTTGCCACGTGAAGTATAATGGATACGGACGTAAAAAACCGAAGAAAAATTAATTAACCAAATCTCAATTAACTACTTACGTTTGGGCCCGTAGCTCAGCCAGGTAGAGCGGCGGGCTTTTAACCGCAAAGGGTTGCGGAAAGCAACCCGTAGGTCCCGGGTTCGAATCCCGGCGGGCCCGCGCAATGGTTCTTTTTGAGTTTTCCTAATTCTATGGTGTTAAACGTCCCGCAGTAGTGTGATTTTTCTTTTTGTTGATCTTTTTTATTAACATATATTCCTTCTTGCACTGTAAGCTTCTTGTTTTTAATTCTTCATAATTTAAGTCTTTAATGCACTTATTTGTGATGACGGAAATTTAGTGAGAAGGATAATTAATTATTTAAAACACGAAATTTTACATATGGGCCCGCTGGGACTTGAACCCAGGATCTCCGCCGTGTGAGGGCGGCGTCCTAACCAGGCTAGACGACGGGCCCTTTAGCTAACAAATTTGAATTCTCTCTGGCCTCCCCACCCTAAAGGATAAGGAATCCTTCTTGGTGGTCATAGGATCTCCTCATCGATTAGGGTCTACATCTCTCATCCGAGGGGCAGACGAGAGGGTCAGAGATCCCCACACTATGCATATTACTGTTCTCCCATTAATAAGCATTTCACATCCTACCCTAAAGGGCAAGGCTTCCGGTTATGGCTTTTTAAAGGTTTCTGCAGAATATGGATTATCTCGTAACGTTTATGTTAAGGTATTAATAAAGTAACCAGTTTTAACTTAAAGATGAACTTTGATCTTCAGATAAGGAGAGTCAGAAATTTTATAGACTGCATATCAATGTTGATTGTAATGGTGAACTTGAAACTGCATATCACACAAGATTTATTATGTGTTATGATTATTTTAAATCATGGGGTATCTAGTCCCTTGACAGCCCCGAAGAAGGGTATTGCATGAGAGGGACTTCCTGCCGTGACCATTATATATTATATTCAAGTTTTCCTTTCCATTTTAATGCTGGTTCATACTTCAGTCCTTGATCTTAAATATAGAGAAGTTGATCCAAAAGTATGGATTTATTACTCTCCCCTATGCTTATTCATTATTTTTAATTTTCACAATTTATTCATTCCTATTTATTTGTACTCGTTTATAATCACTAATCTCCTATTTTTAGTTTTGTACAAACTTTCTTTATTAGGTGGGGCCGATTTATTTTTAAACGTAATACTCAGTCTCGCAAACGCCTCAGTTATTCCCCTAGTTCCGAGTCGTTTCTCGATTATAGGTCTAGAGCCTTTAATTATAGTATTATATTCGTCAATAGCAATTCTTATATTTAGTCTAATAAATTTTATAAAGTACTATAGATATGTTAGAAATCTCCCCTTCTCCAAAAGAGTTCTTTTGGCATTATCCGCTAAGAGAATCAGGATAAGGGATTTCATTAACTCGAAGTTTTTATTTCCTTTGACTGAGATAAAGGAAGACGGTTCGATAACCTTGAGGGAGTATTTTTCAGTAGAGGAAGATGATAAATATTGGCGAGAGTTTTATTCAAAATTAGTTAATGAAGGTAAAATTTCAGCAGATATGTATATATGGGTTGCTTGGGGCATCCCAGTAATTCCTTTTATGTTGATAGGATATATAATATCGCTTATTATAGGCTTCCCAATTTAATAATTAAGATTAAAAAGGTGTTTTTAAAAATATTATACGCGTTGTATGTATCAAGGATTCTAGTAAACGGCATTAATAAGGATCTGGTAAAGCAAATAAAGGGATTGTTCAATGAACTTGGATATTCGATTGTCGATAACGATCCTGACATTATAATTTCTGTCAACTCCATCAATAATACTATAAGGAAATATTTCCCAAAATTCCACAATAAGATTATAATAAATGTTGTACAAGATGGCAGTTCAGTAATTCCTCTAACAAAAGAACATTTGGGTGGTTCCTTAATATCCAGTTTTTTGGCTGACTCCTTAGGTGCAAATTTAGTCCTAACAACGTCCACTGGAGTTAAGGGACTATATAGTGTAGAAGAGTTTAGCTGGCTTAATGGTTTTTCAATTCATAATTATGATCACAAAATTGTGAATTCTCTTAATAAAAAGTTAGTAACTGAAGGAAAGGTTAGTGTATACTTAGACTCTTATGAAGGTAATTATATACTATATGATGGATACTCATTAGTCGATCATAAGGCAACGGCTGATCTGGTAATTTCTAGACATGTTGATAATACAGAAGAAAGTAGTGATAAGCTATACTTAATGCCTGCTGGCATCTATGTTGGTATAAAGTATCTTGAATCTACCCCCCTAGATGTTCTTGTCTATTCCTTAAAGATGACCTTAAAATCTCTTTATATTCTAAATGATAGAATAGATTATATAGTAATATCTTCTTCATTCAAAGATGATAGAAAATTAAATCAACTTTCGAAATACTATTACTCTAATATTATATATGTTTCTGACGTGGATGAGTTGTGTTCTTGTGAAACATTGCTTAAAGAATTACAAGTTAAGGTTTTGTTAAGGGATGTGAGAAGAGCGTTTGGAGTTATAACTTGCCTTGGAGTTAAATAAATATAAAGATGTATTCTGTTAATTTTAATAAATGAGCATAAGAGTTTATAATCCATTACAAGATGATTATATAAGAATTCCGAAGCCAATTACTAAAATAGTTAGTCTAGATCCAGCTTCTACAGAGATAATATTTCTTTTAGGCTTAGGAGATAAGGTTAAGGCCACAGACGCCTTTAGTTATAGACCAGAAGAGGCGAGAAGAACATTAAAAGTAGGTAGTTATACTCACGTTAATATGGATATCTTAGAGCAAATTAATCCGGATATAATATTTACTACTGCAGGAGCACAAAAGGAGCTAACAAGAAAATTAATTGGTTTAGGTTTTAATGTATATCCCTTACCAGTTCCAACTAACATCGCAGGGATTTTTAATAACGTTTTGCTTATTGGAAATGTTTTAGGAGCCTACCAAAACGCTAGAGAATTATATTATAATCTTTACACTGTTATAAATGAGCTTAAAGTTGGGAGATTTAAGAATAAGCTAAAAGTCTATGTGGAACTGGACCTAGGCGGACCTATAACAGTAGGTTTTCCAACTCATATCAGTGACGGAATATCGCTATTAGGAAGTATTAATATTTTCGATGACGTTTCCGAAGCCTATTTCACACCCAATGATGACGAAATCTTGAAAAGAAATCCAGACATTCTAATTTACGAGCCAAAAAGGCTTACATATTACGAAAAGGAGAGATTTTATTCAATTTTACAAAAAAGAGGCTTATTTCAGCTGTTAAGTAAGCGTATAATCTTCACCAAGGGTGATTATTTAGCTCATATGGGACCTAGTTTCATAACTGATGCACTGATTTGGCTTAAATCAATTGTTTTTTCTTAACCTTAGCTTCCTAGTTATCCTACTTCCTTTAGCTAATCCTCGGATTATTGAATACAAACCCAATATTATGCTTCCTGCCATGATCACTTCATAAATCACTTTAAGTAGAGCTAAAGATGAATAAAATGAAGAGATTAGATTATAGTTGAACACACCATAATCAAAGGTTAAGTACGCAGTCTGCTGTCCAGTATTTATCAAGAATATTCTGTAGGTTCCGTTTATCAATTTCACTCCTATATATCCTTGCTGATTAATAATAGTCTTACCAATTTCATTTATGACTGAAATATTGGTCGTAGAAGTGTTTGAAGTAAATGCGATTAGCGTATTATTGAAATCGTTAATAGTAATGTTTGCAATATTTATACCTAAATTGGGTGATATTTCAACGTTTTTGAGATTGCTTTTGTAAACAAGGCTAATATATTTATAATTGGGAAAATAGTTTGGAATTTCTAAGAAAAGCGTCAATGTTATTAAAAAGATTATTAGCACTATGGCGCTAAAAATGAAATATGATTTTTTCCCATTATCATTAAAGCTTTTAAATCTTCCCATTATTTTTCACCTATGTTCGGTGTCCAAGAAATCTGTTGAGGTTCTAGATACAACATTAAGAGATGGATCGCAGGGCGCGAATATATCTTTTACTCTAAATGATAAAATTAAGATAGCACTACTCTTAGATGAGCTTGGAGTAGAATATATTGAAGGAGGATGGCCAGGGTCTAATCCTAAGGATGAGGAGTTCTTTAAAGAGATAAAGAAATATAAACTATCTAAAGCTAGAATAGCTGCCTTTGGAAGTACTAAAAGAAAAGATGTTAGCGTAAAGGAAGATATTAGTCTAAATAGTATAATAAAAGCAGATGTTGATGTTGCTGTAATATTTGGTAAGTCATGGTCACTACATGCTACTGAAGTCCTAAAGGTAACTAAGCAAGATAATTTAGATATAGTATATGACAGCATTAATTATTTGAGATCACATGGTCTTAAGGTGATATTTGATGCAGAGCACTTCTATCAAGGCTTTAAAGAAGATCCAGAATATGCACTCGAAGTAGTGAAAACTGCAGAATCCGCGGGGGCAGATGTAATTGCTTTAGCAGATACTAATGGTGGTACACCACCATTTGAGGTTTATGAGACAACAAAGAAAGTTAGAGAAGTATTACATGTTAAACTAGGCATTCATGCCCATAATGATATAGGATGTGCAGTTGCCAACTCTTTAATGGCTATAAAAGCAGGAGCTAGACATGTCCAAGGAACAATAAATGGAATTGGTGAGAGAACTGGTAATGCTGATCTAATACAGATAATACCCACATTAGTGTTAAAAATGGGATTTAATGTATTAAAAGGTAGAGATAGTTTAAGGAAATTGAGGGAGGTTTCAAGAATAGTATATGAAATACTAGGATTACCTCCTAATCCCTATCAACCTTATGTTGGTGATAACGCCTTCGCACACAAGGCTGGTGTTCATGTTGATGCTGTAATGAAGGTACCCAGAGCGTATGAACATGTTGATCCTTCATTAGTAGGTAATGACAGAAAGTTTGTAATTTCAGAATTGTCTGGAACTGCAAATCTAGTCTCATATTTACAAGGCATAGGAATAGTTGTTGACAAGAAAGATGAAAGGCTTAAAAAAGCTTTAAATAAGATTAAGGAACTTGAGGCTAAAGGATATAGTTTTGATGTTGGTCCAGCTTCCGCAATTTTGATAACACTGAAGGAGCTAAATATGTATACGAATTATATAAATTTGGAATATTGGAAAGTAATAAACGAGAATAATGGTCTTTCAATAGGGATCGTTAAAGTTAATTCTCAGCTCGAAGTTGCTGAAGGGGTAGGTCCAGTAAACGCAATAGATAGAGCGCTAAGAATGGCACTTCAGCGAGTATATCCAGAAATAGGTGAAGTTAAGTTAATAGATTATAGGGTTATATTGCCTAGTGAAGTTAAGAATACTGAGAGTGTCGTTAGGGTTACCATAGAGTTTACAGATAATAAAATGAACTGGAGAACAGAAGGAGTATCTAAAAGCGTTGTAGAAGCTTCAGTCATGGCATTAGTAGATGGGCTTGATTATTACCTACAATTAAAGAAGACATTAAAAACAAGTGCAGATAATTATATTGCGTGAGCTGGGATCCTGGCGGATTAAACAAGAATACTAGAAGTAAATTTTACGTTATTTTGCGATTCTTAAGGATAGAGCAGACTTTCTTTAGTTTACCTATGGCCTATTTAGGAGCTTTCGTTGCAATTAAAGGAATTCCTCCAATTTCAACATTAATACTGATTTTTTTTGCTTTATTCTTTTTAAGAACTGCTGGAATGACTAATGATAACTTAGCAGATGTCGAGATAGATGCGAAGAATCCTAGAACCAAGAATAGGCCTTTAGTAACTGGTGCAATAAAAATAAGTGAAGCAAAGGCTATGATTACTACTTCTCTGATTTTATTCTTTATTACTTCATATTTTGTCAATATCTGGGCATTTATCTTATCTCCTATTGTAGCGATAGTAGTAATGTCATACCCTTATATGAAAAGATATACTGCATTCGCTAACTATCATCTGGCATCAATCCAAGGATTGGCAGTATTTAGTGGTGCCGTGGCTGTATTGGGTTTGTACTATAATTCCCTAGTTCAGATTCTTTTGAAAGTCCCATGGTTTTTCGTAATTGGAACAATTTTGTGGGCTGTGGGGTTCGATCTTTATAATCATATACCTGATGCCGAATTTGACAAAGAGATGGGCTTACATAGTTTCGCTGTGGTACTGGGGAGATGGGCTCTAACATTTGCTGGACTCAATCAACTATTCTCTGTAGTACTCGATCTTCTGGGTGATTTGTATTATGGATTAGGTCCAATAGCCATATTTACAACTATCCTTCACGGTCTTATAATGGCATATGCGTACTATTTGGCATCACAGAAAAATGATTTCGGCAGAGCATTTTATTACAATATATATTCATCTATTGTGTTAGGATTAGGTGTTGATATAGATGTCGTCCTAGGTATTCCATTTTAGGAAAAAGTTAAAACCCCCTAATACAAAAAATAAAGTAGAGATATCCAGGGACCTTAGGACAGATGAGAGGAGCCCCTTGATATTTCCCCCCAGGGTCCCTGGATATCTTATAAGTTGTAAAGTATGCCCATTTTTCCCTTTCTGATAATGTAATACCTTTCGATAAATCTCTTCATTATTGCCCTTAGTTTTGATACTCTTACACTTTCGAAATTCCCATTCCACGGAACATTAGACCTTATATGTATAGCCCCTCCTTTACCAGTATCGATAATGTTAATGAAAATCGGTTTAAAGCTTTCATTAATTTTTTTAGATATTAACTTGCCCACGTATATACCCTCTCTCATTGCTAACTCTCCCAATTTGGGATAGTTCTTTATCATATCTCCAATTACAAACACATCGTTCTTATATTCCAATTTATCATTTATAGGTAAGAAATCTCCAATTACCTCATTAGGCTCACAAGCAGGAATTATATCATCAGATTTTTCAGATAGTCGTATTCTATTCTTTTCTAATAATTCAAGAACTTTAGTACTTACTTTTTCCCCTAACCATTTCAAGACTGGGCCGTAGTAAGAGACTTCCTTGTTTAGCTTTCTCAAATAAAAAGCCAGTTGAATACCAAGATACTCATCTAGATGATTTTCTACACTTATGCTAACTCTATCCTTTCCTATTATCCTTCCTATAATATCTAATTGGCGTTCTCTTTTACATCCCATAGCAAGGATTAATTTATGACCTTGAATCTCTGTACCATTTTCAATTTTCACTGTTTTTCTTTCTAAATCGATTTCCTTTACCTTGCTCGTTATGGTTGGTTTTATGTTAGCTGTATATTTAATATTTTTATTAAACATGAGTTTTTGGAGATATGTAGTATAAAATACAAATTGAGCTTTATCAGCTATTAGCGTTTTAACTATATGATTCCCTAATTCATAATAAGCGTTAAGTCCCGAGTACCCCGCACCCACGATTACGACTTTCTCTGTTTCCATTTCGGTTATTAGTAATCTAATGTTTCCTTTTAAAAGATAAGTTAAAATAAAGGTTCAGAAAAAGTTCTACTATGTGAGGCTACGTCTAGGATACGTGAGTGAAAAAGAGTTAGAGGTTATAGAACCCCTATTAAGCAATGAAATCAATAGAAATGTTGAATTAGAGCCTATACGTGTTAAGGAAGACGAATTGAAGTTCAAACTTAAAGAATTAGACATAGCTTTTATACCCTTACCTTTAACACTTTTTTACGAAAACATAAGATTTATAAGTAATGGTGCATTTGTGACTACTAAAATTGGATTAAAGGTTATAAATAATAGATTTGCTAGATTATGTATTAGTAGTTCCAATTCAACGGAGTATTATTTGTTTAAAATACTTACAAATTATAAAAACCCAATAGAGGTAGTCAGAAGTGAATCATGTACCGATACTGACGTACTAATAAGTTATGAGGATTACGATATTTCTTTAGATGAACTCTGGAGAAAGAATTGCGGCGATCTTCCTATAGTTATAAGCTTAATTGGTTCTTTACGTCTAGATGAACAAACTCTATCTAAAGTTAAAGTAATTATCAGAGAAGCCGCATCTTTACAAGAGTCAAGGAAGAAAGTCTCACAGTATAGTAAAGAATTAGGTCTTAAAGGGAGGCAAGCAGTGGAGTGTTTCTTCCAACTCTGTTTAAAAAAGGGCTTATGTAGGAGTACGATTTCTCCTCAGATTCTATGAAGGTTTTTAGTTTTTCTAGTTAATATAAACATTGCCGCTGCTATGAAAATTGAGTTAATAGTTAATGCGTATTGAAGTGCCTCATTATTAATTTTAGTTGACAAAACCGAAATTGTTAATAAGACGAATGTTACATAGATGAGTAATGTAACTTTCATATTTAGTTATTCGTGTAATCCAATATAGAGTAATCTTATGTAGGCCCTAATATTACCTTATGCCTAGATGACGATAAGAATATTAAACGTCAAAATTTGAAGTACACTTAAGTTGAAGGATATAGTAAAGTTTTTGGCTACTGTGCTATATTACGTGGAAAAGAAGAATTATCCCTTGGCGGTAGCGTTTAAACGAGCGTATCTGCACAACAAACCAAGGAAGATAGAGTCTAACCTCTTATACGAATATAGTAAAAGGATGCTATTATCTTATTACGCATTACCTCAAAGCAAAAGGTCATTTAAGGTAAGATATTGGCTTGAAAATAAGGAAAGTATTGAGATTAAGTTTCCTAACTGGATGGAAGAAAAACTATCCACATTATTAGACATTAATGCTCTAAAGAGAAAGCTATCAGAAAGATGGATGTGGGCTCGTGTAAATACCCTCAAGACTGATATCGATAAAATTTATAGGGAATTAGAGAGTCAAAATATAGAATTTGAAGTAGATACGAATTTTTATTATATGATAAAGATCAAGAAGTCACCAGTAAGATTATCTTCTTTGAGCATAGTAAAAGACTGTAAATTAGTAATTCATGATAAAGCTAGTTCCTTAGCGGTAGAAGCACTTAAGCCAGAGATAGGTGAAAAACTCGTCGATCTGTCTTCAGCTCCCGGGATTAAGGCTTCTTTATACATGATGCTAACAGAAAATAGGGCAGAAACTTTCCTAGCCGATGTCTATTTTAAGAGGTTATCGAGGGAATATAATTTGTTAAAAAGGTGTGGAGTAGATTTACGTAAGATTCATATAATACATCAAGATTCCACAAAAAATAGTGTGATAAAATCAGATAAGATATTATTAGATGCTCCATGTTCCTCCTCCGGAATGATAAATAATGACCCTTCTATTTTATTGAAATTAAGTGATAATGAAAAAATAAAAAAGTTCGCTAAATTGCAGAAATCTTTACTAAAGGAGTCCTTAAAGATTAGGGCCAATAAACTCATTTATGCAGTATGTTCATTATTTCCAGAAGAGGGTGAAAGGGTAATAGAAGAATATTATGATATAGCTGAAATGCCATTTTCTAATTATCAATCTGGTTATTCTTCATACAAGGTAGGAAAGAGATCCAATAGGACTTTCCCTCATATCGATTCTACTGAAGGGTTCTTTATATCAGTCTTGAATTTAACTAAATTATAAATTCACATTGCACTCCGTCTTTTTATAAAGGATTAATAAAAAGGATATATGGCGATTCCTGATTTTATACTTTACCAGAAATTAGATTTAAATTTTGTCACTAAATTCAATTGCTGGCTTAAGTTGAAGGATGAAGATTCAGTCCAGTTAGTATGTAACGTTTTGCGTCAACCCTCAGTTGATATTAATGAATTTGGGATAAGAATGAGTGATAATAAGTGGATTTTCAGAAAGGGCAATTTTGTTGTTATGATTGAGGACGATAAGGAAACGATAATTAGGAAAGATGAAAATGAATATGTAGTAGATTATATTATGTATAACAATAATGAAATTTATCCAATTTATCTAAAAGGAAGAAAATATATTTTGAATGGAGAGGAGTATGAGAAGTATCTGTCTTATTTAGATAAAAAAATTTTGATAGGAAAACGTAAGCTAACCATAATATTAGGAAATAAACGCTTGGACGTTGATCGTGGAGACAGAGTGTACGTTTCAAAGCACTCTATTTCTATAATATATGATAGTGGTACTAAAGTTATTAATAATGAAGGTATTGCGTCATATTTTAATTTTAAGGGAGATTATCTAGGTTTTATTCAATCCTATGGTAATATATATAGATCAAGTGAGGGAATAATAGTCTCTTCTAAAAAGGGAAATATTGGAATATGTATTGATGATGCATACTTAATAGGAGAGTTTTCTGGAGGATTACTAATTCTATGTGGTGAAAGCTTAAAGCAGTACTATAATACTGGTTGGAGGGAGATCGAGAGAAATATAGATTCGGAGTTCCTTGTTAACTCAAATAGAAACTTGTTTGGAATTCTAAAAAACGGAAAACTTTACATTTTTGACAATAATTTTAACAAGTTATCTATTTTTGATAATGTGACTTCATTCAATTTTAACTCTAAAAGGATTTATCTGGTTTCTAATGACAGAACTGTTGGAATAGCTACATTGGAAGACAACTATAAGCCGATCAAAGTTATAAATAGAAACAATAGTATTCAGAATCCAATTATTCTGCAAGTTGACGAAAATTATTCCCACAGTTTTAATATAAAAAACGGCAGGGTGCTAGATATTAAGGTTGTTGAAGATAAAAAGAAAATCGTGCTAATAGAGCCTTTTGAATATAGTAAAGATTCCCTCGAAATCTCTGCTGGAAATACATTCTTCTCTTTTACGTACACTATTCCTTATACTTCTCAACTCCCAAAAATTGAATTCTCAAATGCAAAGATATTTGCAGCAGATGAAGGTGGAGCGTTAATTGGTAATCCAGACAAGAACGCGTTATTAATGTTTAATATAAAGTATTCCATCCCAACTAGATCTCAAATAACATTTACAATAGAAGCTCTAAGTCAAATATATAAGTTTACTACTATGGAAAATTATGGTAAGAAATCACTTAAAATACCACTAACCATTAATAATTTAAAGCTTTCAGATGTTCAAGTCAATGTTTACGCTCATGTAGATGATCGATTAGTTGCGTCATTAGAATTTTTAGCACCTATGGAAATAGTTAGAAAGGAAGCTAATTTAAATAGAAATAAAATCATAATTATAAATAATAGTGTTGAGAAAGAAGTTGCTATAGTAAAAAACGAGATTTTCGAATGGAAGGAGTTATTTGAATATCCTTTAGAATACAAAGGAATACTATTTGGAAAAGTAGGTGAAAAAATAGAAGTTGACGGTGAAATGATAATTGTAAGAGATGGATATGATTTGGTCAAGATTGTCAAAGATAACGGGAATTATATCAGAGAATACTTATTAATTGGCATTAAAAACCCCATTAAGTCAATCAATGCTGAGTTAAAAGGTGATCAACTGATAATAAAATTAGATATGGAACCTAATATTCCTTTCGAAATATTTTATGGGCCTTATTCATTTAGGGGCATATCTAAAGAAGTAAATCACATTATTTTCCAGATAGAGCCTATATATAATTCAATAAAAATTAGAGCCTATACGCACGGTTTTACGTGGGAATCACAATATGATTTAGTTAATATTATAAAGTTATCAATCTCTATGGCTTTAAGTGAAGCAGTGGCTATAAAGGAAGTTTTAAGTAATTTCGGTATTGTGTGAGTATATTTTTTCTGAATACTCAATATTATGAATATTCTTCAAGAGTATTCTGTTCTAAATGCTAAAGTCATTATATATGAGGATAATGGAATTGGCTATTATAAAGTAAGCGAACCTAGCCTAGATCAGAAGGAAATTGAACTACTTAATTCTATATTAGAGTATATCTATTCGACTCCTAGTATATCTAATATAGAAGAGACAGTAGTCAAGATACTTAAGAGTAAAGGTATTACTGATCAAGGTATTATAGAAAAACTGATCTATTACTTGAGAAAAAGGCTAGGTTATGATGAGCTAACTGTTCCCTTAGCGGATCCTTATGTTGAAGAAGTAGAATGCAAAGGATTCTCATACCCTGTAACTGTAGTTCATAGAATTGTTACGAGATTCCCAAGATTGTATACTAATATAGTCTTTGAGCAAGAGGATCACGTTCTAAAGGTTATTGAAAAGCTTGCAAACAAGGCGGATAAACCAGTCAGTATTGCCAAGCCATACCTTGAATTTTCCCTACCTGAGGGCCATAGAGTTGCTGCCACGGTATCTCGTGAGGTTTCATTACCTGGTTCTACATTTGATATAAGGAAATTTCCTTTAAAGCCAATAAGTCCTATATTATTGATTAAAAACGAATCGATAAGTTCGCTAATGTTAGCTTATATTTGGTTTTTATTGGATTACAAACCTTTCTTTTTAGTCATAGGTTCTACCGGATCTGGAAAGACTACCTTACTTAACTCGATACTCAGTATGGTTAACCCTTTCTTTAAGGTAATTACGATTGAGGATACTCCAGAAATAAACATAGTTCATGATAACTGGATAAGGTTTTTTGCTAGACAATCAATCTCTTCCCAATTTGAAGTATCGTTGATGGATTTAGCCAGACTATCATTAAGATATAGGCCGGATTACTTAGTTATAGGTGAGATTCGAGGCAAGGAGATAGAGGCATTGGTTCATGCCTCAGCTTCTGGGCATGGTTCGTTAGCCACATTTCATGCAGGCAATCCACATGAGGCTCTAACTAGATTAATTAGCCTTTTAAATAAGGATGTTGCTAAATTGTTTTTACAAAATCTATGGGGGATTATAGTTTTAGGAACATTAAGAGATCGTAATGGGAATATAAGGCGCATTATAAGGTTGATTTATGAAATAGTTTACGTTAAAGGTAAACTAAGATTCAAACCAGTGTTAAAATGGTCTTTCTCCTCTAACACATTTTTACCTAACAATGTTAATGATTTAGTTAAAAAGTCCTATAGGATCAATTATATATCAAAGACATATGAAATACCAATTTCAGAAATAGCAGAGGAGATTAATAATAGAGTTAAAATCCTTGATAAGTTAGTAAATAATGAGGTTCTAGATCTGGAAGATTTCAGTAGTTATCTAAAGAAAATAACCCAAGGTGGTCAAGTTGAGACAAAGGCTATTTGAAAAAATTAATTTATTTAACTTGATGGCTACGAGAATAAATGATAATATTAAATATTATGGTGATGACATAGAAAGGCTCCGTAAAGAGTATACTAGGATATCGTTTTTAATACCTATTATCTTCATTATCTCTGTTATCTTTTATTTAAAATTTAGCAAATATTTTTTACTATTGGATATAATGAATTTTTTCATTTATTTCTATCCGTTATTGATTACTCAAATTAGAAAGGATGAACAAAGAAAGATTATAGAAAACGAGATACCCGTTTTCTTACTATTTGCATATGTTAATAGTCTTTTAGGTAAAAATTTATATAAAACTTTTGAGGAGATAAGGAATTCTAAGGTATTTAAAGGTTTAAGAAGAGAGGCTATGCTACTGGTTAAAGAGGTGGAAGTTTTAGGAAAATCTTCTTTCTCGGCAATGGAAAGTAGAGCAAAAGTTCATAGGGGGGACTTTCTAGGCAAGATTTATACAACTTATACAAGTGGCGAGTCAATAGGAATTTCCATGCCCGAAAGAATAAAGGACCTTTTAAATGAAACAATTGATAATTTAAATTTGAATTTTGGAAGTTATGTTGAAAAAGTAAATGAATTAGTTGAGATTCTATTTATGCTGTTTTTAGTCACTCCAATGATTTTACTGGCTTTTCAGTATATTTCGTCAACAATAAATATGTTCGAGCTTATATTTCCTCTTTTACTCTTTCCTATTATTTTCTTTTATGTTTCACTAATACAGCCAAATATAGGATATGATATAAAAATTAATATAAATGAGATTAAAAAATCATTATATATACTACCTATTCCTTTTATATTTACATTCCTCTTCCATCTTAATTTAGAATACGAGATACTACTATTTTATTCAATATTTATAGTGTTCTCCTTTATTGTCTATCGTAAGATATCGGTCGCTGATGCAGTTCTGAACAATTTGCCATATATATTATCAGATATTGCAGATTATTTGAGAATAGGTTATAGTATAAAAAGTGCAATACTGAAACTTAATGTAGATAGTACGGAATTTAAGAAGTTTTTGGGGGAAATTGTTACAAAGATTAAGAAAAATGAAGCAATGTCTAATGTAAAAACAAATATCTGGATTGTAAATGCTATTTTAGAACTTATAGAAAATATTGACAAAAAAGGTTTCGCTGACACTTACACTTTCAAAGATTTGTCCTTGGTTCTTAACAATTATATTTCGTTGCGAAAGAAAGTATTGCAGAATCTTCGTATGTTCAATATTCTAGCCATCATAACTCCGATTATATTCTATTTTGCACTAGGGGTAATGACTAAGATTAAGGCGGTGGGTAACTTAGATTTGATTATTGTTCTATATTCGATAGCGCTTAGTATAGTGTATGCTAAAATATCTCGCTTTACTATTTTTAATTTTCCATTACTTGTTTTAGTTCTGGTAAACTTGATACTGATACTATTTTTCGGAAACGTTATCTTTAACTTAATCTAAAAGGTAAATTATTTTCGATGTTCTCTGAGTAAGATAAATTTTGATATAGTGAGCGATGAAAGGAGTGTATAAATTAAAAAAGAGAAAAGGTCTTTCATCAATTTTAGGTACAGTAATAGTATTAGCCATAACTCTAGTGCTAGGTGGTCTACTTTATGCCTACTCAAACGGTTTATTTAGTTCATTAACACAAAATACAAGTCTCCAGACTCAATTAAGTATCTATGTCAATCCTAATATCGGACAAGCGTATCTACAATATTACATTTCAAATACAGGGAACACACAGATATATCTAAACAGTATTGTGATTCTAAATGGGACTAAGAATATTGTAATATCACTTACTAACGACCTCTTACAACCTGGCGAATCAATTCAAAATATAACATCAATTAATGGTAAAATAACTGCTGGCCAATACTACACTGTTGAAATTGTTGGTAATTTACCTAATGGAAAACCGTATAGTGTTGTTCAGAACGTGCTAGCTTCAATAGCGTAAATTAGGTGGTTTATTTGAAAGCTATTTCATCTATTTTTTCGACATTGATCGTGGTTATGATTACGCTCTCATTAATTGTTCCATTATATTTATTTTTCGCACAAAGTTATATAAATAGTTCTATCCAAGCAAATAGTGCATACAATAATTATCTAACCGATATTAATGTTAAAATAAGTGTGATATATTTAGGGAATTCAGCTAATACTACTTTTGTATATAATTATGGTAGTATTCCTATTATAATAGATAAAGTTATAGTCAATAACGTCTCGTACAACGTAAAATATGAAATATTAACTGGTAGCTTAGTTCCACTGAGCTCAATAATAAATAGCAACATACCTGTTAAGGAAAACTCTACAATAATTTTGCAGATTAATGGAAACTACTACTATTTTAACCTTGGATCAGATTAGGTTTTACGAATACATGTAATTCATATCCCTTTTTTAATCCCTCAAGTATTTCCTCTCCTTTTTTAGTAAGACGAAATGCCTTATGTGATCCCTTAGAGTATACTGGCTCTATTAAGTCCAATTCCTCTAAAATGTGGAACAGCGCTAAGACTTCATATCTAGGTAGTCCAGTTTTGATTACTGCATCCCCTGGATTTACTGCGCCTTCCTTTATGGCATCAAGAACCATCTCTATTTCGTACATCAAATAATAAGTTAGCTTAAGAATTCCTTATAAGCTAAACTGCATATTCAAATTCGTGAAGTGTGCCCCCGAAATAGTTTATCATAAACTTTCCGCTATCTATACTATAAAAGAGGAGGATTACATTGCATATTATGTCTGGCTTAAGACTAGAAATTGTTTTAAAGTACTTGTAGCCACTATCTTATCTCAAAATTCTACAGATAAATCAGCACTTAAAGCCTATTTAGAGCTAGAAAAGAAAGTTGGCGTTACTCCAGAAAAACTATCCGATGCGGATTTGAGTGATATAGAAAATGCGCTAAAAATATCTGGCCTTTACAAAACTAAGGCCAAAAGGCTAAAAATAATTTCAAAAATAATTCTGGAGAAATATAATGGATTGATAGATAATCTGCTAAATAGTAGTAATGCCAGAGAGGAACTATTAAAATTCGAGGGAATAGGAGAGAAAACTGCAGATGTTGTATTATTAACTTGTAGGGGATACGAAGTTTTCCCGGTTGATACTCACATAACTAGAGTTAGTAAAAGGTTAGGGATAGTTCCTATGAACGCTAAATATAAATTGATATCATCTACTTTAAAAGAACTTTTCTCGGCTTATGATCTTCTTCGACTTCATCACTTGTTAATTGCACATGGAAGACAAACTTGCAAGGCTAGAAAACCTTTATGTAATTCATGTATAATTAAAGAATGTTGTGAGTACTATTCGCATAGAGATGGAGAAGCCCAGAAATTTAATACCTCATGAGGACATATTAATCGACAAAGTTGTCAATATCTCTTTAGAAGTGCAGAAAATAAGGGCTATAAAACCTATTATAGTGGATGAAAATACACATGTTATCTTAGATGGTCATCATAGATTTACTGCTGCTTTACGTCTTTCGCTACCAAAAATACCAGTGATTTACGTAAACTATAATTCTACTTCTATTAGCGTCAGTATATGGTATAGAAGATTCTCAAAGCCTCATATTGTAAAGAGCATATTATCATCAATTTACTCCAGTGGTGGAATATGCGCCCGATTCGATTCTATCCGCATTTGTGATGATAGCTTGTATAAACTTTATTGGAAACTAGAAAAAGTGGAAAGTTTTCTACATTCGATAGGGATACATGTCGAAAAGGATATGGTTGGTCATTTAGAACCACCTTCAATATATAAGGAAGATGTTATAAGTATTGCTAATAGGGGCTTAAGATTTCCACCTAAGACAACAAGACACGTATATGAATTTATTATTCCCCAAAAGGCAATATCAATAGATGATACTTAACTTATTACTTAATCTGGCTATATTTATAGTACCTTCTCTAGTGGTTTGGAATCAGATAATTTTCTATATTTATGGTAAGAATGACAATGTAGTTAATTTAATTCTATACGATAACGGGATTAATTTACCTAAACTATCAATTATAGTACCGACGAAGGGTGAACGAATAGATGTGATTCAAGGGCTAATTAATAATATATATGAGGCTAGATGGGATAAAAACAAGCTAGAGATAATAATCGTATCTGATGATGATCAAGCATATTTTGATAAATTATTATCAACATTAATTATTCCTCCAGGGTTAGATGTAAAGATATTCAGAAGAGAAAAGAGACTTGGCTATAAAAGTGGTGCATTAGCATTTGGCTTGCAGAAAAGTACCGGTGATTTAATTCTAACATTAGATGTTGACGCTAGGATTGAAAAAGATTCGTTAATAAGAGCTTACAATCATATGGTGAATTTAGGCTGTGATGCAGTTACTATGGAATGGCATGGTTACTCTAACATTAGCACATCTCTAGCAAGAGCGTTGATGGTATCAACAGTACTTACTAGTAGATCTATACTGAGAGGAAGGGACAAATTAGGATTAAAAGTATTGCCAATAGGATGTGGAACGATCTTTAAGCGTAGTGCATTGGAAGCGGTAAACGGATGGGACTATACTATGGTTCAAGATGATTATGAACTTGGAACCAGACTTATAAATAGAGGATTTAGGATTTGCGCATCTTCATCCCCAGTTTATGTGGAAGTTCCAGACAATCTAATAGCATTTTACGTACAGCAGACTAGGTGGGCGATGGGGACGATGGAGGTTCTTTCTAGGAGGTTCAAATATATTGTAAGTAGTAATATAAAAATTTGGCAAAAAATAGAGATTATAGCTTATCTTTCTCAGTACATTCCAATTATACTAACTTTTATAAGTGCTACTGTTTTTGGAATAGCTGGTTTTCTAGGTATTAAGCTTAGTATGAGTTTGCCAATGTTTGTCATATGGGCTATAACATTATCAGTTTATGCTATTATTTTTGTAAATAGTGCAAAGAGGTCAGGGATAGATACTATAACAGCAATAAAAGCGCTGGGAAGATTATCTGCTTATACTGTTGGAATTTCGCCATTTTTACTCGTTGGTACTCTTAATGCATTTAAGAAGACTAGAACATATATTGTTACTCCAAAAGGTAAGAAGGCTGAGAGTAACATAGGATATCCAATTTTAGCCTTCGGAGTATTTTTCCTTTTATCGGCTTTCCTTTATATGTTTAGAGGCGACTTTCTAACCTTTATTTGGCTAGCTTACTATTCAATAGCTTTCCTTTATACTTTTATAGCATATATTAAAGGATTATGAAAGAAGTATTTTTTAAATCATATTCTTAAAGGACTACAAGTTGAGTAGTACCTACTTTTACTCCGATGAAGAAATATATAACTTACTTAGACCATATGTAGCCAAATGGTTTAAGGAGAAATATACCACGTTCACTCCTCCTCAGAGAGCAGCGATACCCTTAATAAAGCAAAACTATAATGTCTTAGTATCAAGTCCTACGGGAAGTGGGAAAACTTTAGCTGCGTTTCTAGGAATTTTAGATTCGTTATTTGAATTAGGCGATAACAACGAGTTGGAAGATAAGGTTTACGCGATTTATATTTCACCGTTAAGGGCGCTTAACAATGATATGCAAAGAAACCTATTAGAACCTCTTAATGAGTTAAAGCAGATAAATCCAAGGTTACCAGATATTAGGGTTGGAATTAGAACCAGTGACACTACACCCTATGAAAAACAGAAAATGTTAAAGAAACCTCCACATATTTTAATAACAACACCAGAATCCTTCGGAATATCCATAACTTCACCGAAGTTCAGCCAGAAATTAACTGATGTGAAATGGGTTATAGTCGATGAAATTCATGAGCTAGCTAACAGTAAGAGGGGAGCTTATCTTTCTGCAATATTAGAATTATTTAGAAACCTACTTGCTAAGAAAGAATTTGTAAGAATAGGTCTAAGTGCGACTGTATCACCCCTTGAAGAAGTAGCTCAATTTCTTGTGGGTAAAGGCAGAGAGTATAGAATTGTTGACGCTAGATTTGTAAAACCTATTGATATTAAGGTGATTTCTCCAGTTAAAGATCTAGTTCATTCTTCTGAAAGTGAGGTAGATAAGGGAATATATAAGACTATCTTGAATGAAGTAAAAAAGCATAGAACTACTCTTATCTTTACAAATACAAGACACGCTACAGAGAGAGTAGCGTATAAGTTGAGAAAGTTAGCTGAAAATGAAAAGGTCTTTGATGTTGATGCGATAGAAGCTCATCATAGTAGTCTTAGTAGAGATGTGAGACTAGATGTGGAAGATAAGCTTAAAAAGGGGATCTTAAAAGTTGTTGTATCATCAACTAGCCTTGAATTAGGAATAGACATAGGCTACATAGATTTAGTCGTTTTATTAAGTAGTCCTAAGAGTGTAAGTAGATTATTACAAAGAATAGGGAGAGCTGGTCATCATATAAGGAGTATTAGCAAAGGAAGAGTGATTGTTGTTGATAGAGATGATTTAGTTGAGTGTTCTGTATTAGCTAAGTTGGCTAGAGATAGGAAAATTGATAACATTCATATTCCTAAAAATCCATTAGATGTCTTGTCGCAGATAATAGTATCTGCTAGTTTAATTTCTCCGATAGATAGGGAAGAGTTGTATAATATTCTAAAGCGGTCATATAATTTCTCAGACCTTAGTGAATCTGAGTACTCTCTAGTATTAAGATATCTTAGTGGAGATTTCTTTGGAGTTGAATTAAAAAACGTTTATGCTAAAATACGACTAAAAGAGGAAAAGATTATTTATCCCAAGAAAGGTAGTAGACTTATATTTTACACTAATAGTGGTACAATTCCGGATGAGGCTATGATAAGCGTAGTTACTGAGAATAATAGATATGTTGGTAATTTAGAAGAAGAATTTGTTGAAATACTATCACCCGGAGATATCTTCGTATTAAGTGGTAGGACCTATGAATTTATTGGGAGCAAAGGTTCAAAGGTAATTGTAAAAGAGGCCATAGGTCAAAGGCCAACAGTTCCGAGCTGGTTTTCTGAAATGCTTCCATTAGCCTATGAATCAGCGCTAGAGGTTGGTAAGTTTAGAAGAGAAATAGCTGAGATGATTAAGAAAGGAGTAACGCATACCGAGATAATACAAAATATTTCTAAGGAATATGAAATTGATAAACACGCTTCCATGTCAATATATACCTATATTTTAGAGCAATACCTTTTCACCAATGGAAAAGTTCCTTCTGATAACTTGATTTTAATAGAAATTTATGATGATGAAGAAGGAATTAGGAATTATATTTTTCACGCATTATATGGAAGAAGGGCATTAGATGCTCTTTCTAGAGCTTTTGCATATGTGCTTAGTGAAGAATTAAATACAGATGTTAGAGTTTCTGTTACTGACAATGGATTTGTACTTAGTGTGAAAAGAGACATTCCCTTGGATTATGATATTAAGAACCTATTTGAAAAGGTTAATACAAATAACGTTTATGAAATAGTTACAAAGGCTATTATGAGGACAGAAATGCTAAAGAGAAGATTTAGACACTGCGCAGAGAGATCATTTATGATATTGCGAAAATACAAAGGAAGGGAGACTAATCTAGAGAGAAGAGAATTAAATTCAGAGATATTACTAAAGGCTGTAAGAGAAATTGAAAATTTTCCAGTGATTAAGGAGACTATCAGAGAGATTTTGGAAGATCATATGGATATAATGAGGGCTAAAGAGATTCTCAGAAAAGTTGCCGATCATGAAATAACAGTTGACGTATTTGGACCTACTACCATTCCTAGTCCATTTTCCCATAGCATAATACTCAAAGGACATTCAGATGTAGTACTAGCTGAAGACAGAAGAGAACTAATGAAGAAGCTTCATGATAGAGTTGTGGAGTTCTTGAGACAGAAGGGAGTTAATATCGAGCTCGAATATACTTCCGTTTGAATATATTATACCTTTTATACATCTTTGAGATACAATAATCCAAGGTATATTCCATATTTTCATGGATACGATATCTTTGTAACTAGGTTCACAACTTTCTTCATGAGTGTGAACTATTGCTTGTATTTCGCCGTTACACTTGTTTTTTACAATAGTATAAAAATCAGATGGGTCACATAGAAATTCATATTTTATATAACTTATATTTTTTAACTCATAAAAAGCATTATTACAGATGATTCCGCATTTCTCTTTCAAGATGTCCACAAGCCTTCCAAGCCTGCGATAGACCTTAAAATATCTGTTCTGGTTACAATACCTACGGCTTTGTTATTACTATCAAGCACTAGCAATCTACCAACATTGTAAATTATCATTTTCCTAATTGCGTCTAACAAATCTTCATTTTCATTTATGCTTATTACATTGGTCTTCATATAGTCCGACACTTTAGCGGTATAGTTTCCTTCGAAGAAGGCTTTGATTATATCTGCTGTAGTTAGAATCCCTACAACTTTTTCGTCTTGATTGATAACAGGTGCACCTCTTATTGCTTCCTTGTAAAATATCATGGAAGCTTCTCTTAAGCTAGTTTCCGGTTTTAACGCTATAAGTTTCTTGGAAATGAGATTTTTAACTTTTTCCTTTGGAATACTTATCATTCTCTTGACATCTACTACGATTTCTTTACTATTCTCATCTAAGTGTAATACTAATCCTTCAATAACTAGCCTACTATAGGGTGTAGGACCCAATCGTACGGCATCTCCTACTTTTAATTTCCTTAGATCTCCCTCTACCTTTAAGAGAACCCTATTTGCTGAAGGGTTAGTAATATCAATTATTTCAATATTTTCTACTTTAATATCAGTTTCTATCATTCCTTTATAGAGATTTAGCTTATCCAGTATTGGAGTTAATGTAGGATTATTAATAATTTCATACGCCTTTAGTGTTGGCATATAGCCTCCATTAGGTCCAGGTTTAGATTCAACTAGACCTAATACCTTTAAGCTTAGTATAATGTTTCTTACCGTGCCCTCATCTTTCCCTATAATGTCAGCTACTTCCTTACTTTTTATCATTCTTTTTTGCCTATTATAAAGATCTGTAAGTGCTAACAATATTTCCCTTTGAGTAGGCGAGAGATTCTGCATAACTCAATTATAATTTATTTAGTAGTTTAAAATATCTATGCTTATACCTTTATACCTAAAACCTTATTCAATACCTTCTTATTTACGTTAAATACCTCTTTGGCTATTAATGCAACATAATCAGCTTTTGGTAAAGGATATTCAATACCTATTGATATTGCTATAGCCTTCTTAGTAGCAATATAGGTTAGCCTATCCCTCACTATTCCCTCAGCTATACTTTCTGCAAGCTTAAATGCAGTATAGAATCTTGAAAAACTTCTTGAAGTATGCTTTATTTCGTCTTTTTCTGAAATATTTAGATTTCTTAGCGATTTATACATTTTATCTTCCGATTCAAAAGAGAATACTATTTTAGTAAATGTTGTTCTTAATGCTCTAGCTAACACCTCTTTGTTATTACCAGACTTTTCAAAGGCCTCATTAACGCTTCCATTTATGATTAACCTTGAGATCTCATCGTAGTCTTCCTCCTTAGATAGTAATTTGTCAAATATTTGTTTATTGTCTTCAAAGAGACCTAGCCCATATTTTCCCACTACAAACAAGCTTACTAGCTCCTTCTCATATAATCCATCTGCATTAAACCCTCTAAATGGCTTAATATTTTTCTTTGTATAAGCATTTTTAACGATTTCAATAACATCTTCCCGACTTAATGATTCCCAGCTTTCCATCAATAAACTCCATATGTCAGTAAGTACTTTTATCCTTTCTCTGTAGATTTCCTTTACCATTCCTAACTACCTCGTTAAGTTTATGTGCACATTTCTTTATAAGGTATACTATATTAAGTAGTTTATCATGAGTTCAGTTACAGAGGATAATTTAAAACCAAATATTGTACTTCTTTCAACTTCTGATCTAGAGCAAGAAATAAGGCAACTAACAGAGGAACTAAAGAACATAAAAGATAATAATAATGAAGAGCATAAAAAAATCTATGCTATAGTTGACAATATAACAAGAACTTTAAACTGGATTAATATAGCAAAATCTCAAGGTGTATGGAAATCAAAAACTTGCAAACATGCAATAAACTTTGTATGTCAAGCGTGGAATATAAGCGATGAAAGTAAGCTCGGAATTCCTAGTGATGTAATAGTAATAAATGATGATGGTACTAAAAGAGTTGTTGTTTCCAAATTTTCAGAAATATGCATTGTATGTCCACTATACGAAGCTAGGAGAAGTTGATAACATTTTATCAAATGCTGTATCAAGTAGTTTTTTAAGTTTCTGTACATTCTCGTTTTCCACTATTTTTTCTATATCTATTTCCCTAGATAGTTCTATTAAAGCCTCTGTTATGTCACTAATTATTATTTTAATTATCTCATAATACTCATCTTCTTTAGCAACTTCAATACATTTTTCAATTATTTCATCACTTGGGTGTGTAATTCCCTTCAAGTACTTAGTAATCGCTGCTGGAGTTATACCCAGCTCATCAGCAAGTTCCTTTTTACTTCTGTTTTGTAAGAGAATGTGTATAATGTGCAGTCTAGCGTCTTTCCCTAGATTATGAATTGCCTTTTCCATTGTAGAATGAATTTAATTATAAAATTTAATAAGCAGTAGGAGTTATGTCCCTTAAATGAAAGCTTTGGTATTCAATTTAGGTATTACAATAAACGATGTGCCAGAAAAACAAGTTAATAGAGATTATGTATTATTAAAGCCAAAAAGAGTGTTAGTAAATGGGTTAGAAAACTCAATATATGTGGGTTTATTATGGGTAGAACCAGCTAGAATACTCGGTTCAACTGGAATAGGTAGAATTGAAAACGTGGGATTAGATATTGACAAGAGTTTAGAAGGGAAACTAGTTCTCGTCTTACCATATTCTCAGACATATGGTGGGATTGGAACTGAGATAGATGGTATTTTGGCAGAAAAGGCTACTGTACCTCTGGACAGTATAGTAATTCTTCCTCAATCTAATTTCAATGAAAAATATATACTTTATCCTTACGTGAGTTTTGCATTACAATTACCTAAATATATTAGCAGCGGCAATACCTTAATAATAGGTAGTGGACTTTACGGAATAACCTCAGCACTTTATTTAAGAGACGTAGTCACTAAACTTGCTGTATATAGGGAAGACGGAATTAATCCGAAAATAGTGGGAGTTGAGGAGATTCGACACCTTTCACAGGAGTGGGACAATATAATAATTACAACATTTAGGTCATGGATCAGAGCTTTTATAGACGATATTTCTAAATCAAATACTAAGATAATAATGCCCAAGTTAATGAACACATGGCCAGTAGTTTCATCTACTAAAGCGATATTTATTCCTCCTAGAGAAGTTGATGGTGTTCTTGAATTTATAGACAAAAAAATTACCGATAAACTATTTAATGAGTTGGTATCATTTTCCAATGACCTTTTGGCTTCTTTTCCATCACCGAGGGCTGGGGTAGTAATAAATACTGAAGAGGTTTTTAAGTAGAGAGCTCTTGCTTTATGGTATCTCCTAGTCTCCTAATTCCCTCTACTAGCTCTTGTTTCTTAGGAAAGCTGAAGTTTATCCTCATGGTATTCTTTCCGCTATAGTCAGCATAAAAGCTAGAACCTGGCACATAAGCTACACCTCTTTGCAAAGCCTTTTCTAGCATCTTAGTGGTATCTATTTTTTCTGGTAACCAAGCAAAAACGAACATTCCACCAACTGGTCTAGTCCACCTAGCATCCTTAGGGAAATAAGTTTCTATTGCCTCTAACATTACGTCTCTCTTTTCCTTATACACTCTCCTTATTTTAGGTAAATTATTTTGAATTACGCCTCTCCTTATAGCCTCCATTGCAATATATTGTGAAAATGAAGGTGTATGTAGATCAATATTTTGTTTGTATAATTCCATCTCCTTAATGAAATCTTCATGAGCAACTACCCATCCTAATCTTAAACCTGGTGCAAGTATTTTACTAAATGTGCTAGTATAAATTACCCTTCCTTCTTTATCAAAGGCCTTAATCGGTGGGGGACTCTCTCCTTCGAACACTAAAAACCCGTAAGCATCGTCTTCAAAAATTAAGAAATCATATTTTGATGCAATTTCCAAAAGTCTTTTCCTATCTTCTGTAGTCATTGTCGTACCCGCTGGATTCTGGGCTGTTGGTATTACGTACATTAACTTGATCTTTTTCCCATCGTTATGAGTATTCCTTATTTTTCTTTCTAATTCATCTAGATTTGGCCCTCTTTCCGTTACGGTGATTGATATGAAATTTGGCTTTCTGGTTCTCATGGCATTTAAAGCTGCTAAATAAGTTGGCGCCTCGACTATTACATTGTCTCCTGGGTCTAGTAATATATTAAATAGCATGAAAAGTGCTTCTTGGCTTCCTACTGTAACAAAGACATTTCTTTCATCTATTCCACTAATTCCCCTTAACCTAGATAAGTTCACTAGTTCTTTCCTAAATTCAGATATTCCAGCAGTTGCAGTATATTGTAATGCCTTGTCGGCATTATTCAATAAAACATCATCAACTATTTTTTTAATCTCTTCTACCGGAAAAGTCTGAGGATCAGGTAAACCGCCTGCAAGGCTAATTACATTTCTACCTTCGGTTAACTTTAGTAAATCTCTTATTTCTGAGGTGCGTAAATACTTAGTTTCGTTGGATAAAAATCTCTCAAACATGAAGGCTCAAGTTTTAATTGGTTCCGATAGTTAATATTTTTATGGATTATTGGTTCGCGGAAATTGTAACTATAGGTAATGAGGTATTAAGTGGAAAGACTGTAAATACTAATGCTTCCCATATCGGCCGTAGACTTACATCATTGGGATTCACTGTGAGAAGAATAACTGTAGTTATGGATGATATAGATGAAATTGTATCAGCTTTTAGAGAGGCAATAGATAGAAAGCCGAAAGTCATAGTATCTTCTGGTGGTCTTGGGCCTACGTGGGATGATAAGACAGCAGAAGGGTTAGCAAAAGCGTTGGGGGTTAATTTGGAGTTAAATAAAACAGCCTTTGATATGATTTTAGAAAAGTATACCAAGAGAAATATTCCCCTCACTGAAGAGAGAAAGAAAATGGCTTATTTGCCATATGGTGCTATGGCCGTCGAAAATAATGAGGGAATAGCACCTGGGATATATATTTATTATAATAACATTGATATATTAGCAACACCGGGTGTACCTAGAGAAATGGAAAACGTATTAGAGAATTTTATAAACAAAATGCTAAGAAATAGGCCCAATTTGAAATATCTAGAGGACTTCATATACGTTGAGAACGTGATGGAATCTGCTTTGGCACCATATGTTAAGGAACTTGTGAAAAAGTATGATATTTATATAAAAACACATCCAAAAAGTTATGAGTTGTCACGCCCTATATTAGAAATACAAATAGCGGGGAGCGGAAGGGAGGAGGAAATTAAAGTAAAAATAGAAAAAGTTAAGTATGAATTACTAGATGCCATAAAGAAATTAAATGGAATTATAAGAAATTCTTTATGATATCCGACAATAATGACGGATTCTCGAAATTAAGAAAGTGACCATAGCCTTCTATAGTTTTTGTTTCCACATTTTTCATGTTGTTCTTAAATACGTTCATATTTGTTATTAATCCGTCATAAGTCCCATACACCAAAAGGGTATTAACGTTTATTTCCCTGAGTTCGTCTGAATAATCTTTTGCTTTCAATAACCCTTCTACTGCGTTTTTATAACCTATTGGCGTTGTTTCCTCATATACTTCTAGAAGAGAATTCCATGCGTGATAGTTACTGACTAATGTCTCCGCAAACTCTTTATGCAATCTTCTGTATTCCGCTAAGGCTCTTAATCCGAAATTCACCGCTATTCTTACATACTTCTCATAAACTTCTGGCGATGGTGCTTTGTACAGAGCTCCAACTAATATTAATTTCTCTACTGGATATTTTAAAACGTAATCTATTGCAATTAAAGAACCTATTGAGTGTCCAACTAATACTGGTTTTTCCATACCTAGTTGGACCAATAAACCTCTTAAATCACTGGAATGCTCTTCGATATTATAAGGTGAATTGGGAGTTGAAGATCTACCATGTCCTCTTAAATCATATACAACTACAGTGCTATCTAATGTCAACTTTGGAATTACAAATTTCCAGCTCTTATAATTACCTGCTAAATGGTGGATTAGCACAATTGGTTTTCCATTTCCTCTTACTTCATAATATAGACGAACACTATTCGATATTATAAATGGAATTAATATCACCTCGTCTATTATCTTTGATTTATAAGTCTTTTACCTATTTCTGAAATATATAATTCAGCAATTACTGCAGGATATTCAATACCGAATCTTATTAATACGTCAGGGTTAACTTCACCTATCACTCCCATTTTCTCGTTTTCGTAAAATATTGACGCTGAGCGCCCCTCAATGAAAATATTATTATTTTCTTCCTTATAATTTACTTCCAAGCCTAAGGATTTTAGAATATAGTGGATTGGAGCTTGTATCTCCTCATAACTCACCTTATTATTCATTATTGCATACGCAGCCCTTTTATCATTCCTGAATCCAGTATCTGTGGAAGAGTCATAAACTACTACATCTCCAGTCTCAAAAACTCTAATGGGGAATTTCGCATGTTGATTTTTAGATAGGAAATCTAATAATCCTGGAATTAGTGAATCCCTTACTGCATTATATTCCTCAGTAATAGGATTGAGAATTTTTACATATTTATTACTGAATAGCTTTTCATCTTTAATTAACACAAAGTTAGATATCTCTACAAATCCTGCTCCGATGCCTAGTTCTCTTATTTTCCTTTCAAGCAGTGTCATGTAATCATAAGAGCCATAATTTGTTGAAATATACTTAGAAGGTTCTAGGTTATTATAGCCAATACTTATCGCAATATCTTCTACAACGTCAATTTCGTTCAGAATATCTACCCTATATTGAGGTACAGTTACTCTTATGGCCCCGTTTTCTATGTCACAATTCATTCTCATTCTCATTACATGTTTACATATCTCTTCCTTACTGGTTTTAATTCCTAAAATTTTTTTTACATATTCCTCTCTAACATTCTGAATCCTATGTAAAAGCAAGGGTGAAGATAATTGTGAAGAATTAGTAGATTTTAGTACTTTTACTCTTCCTATAGTTCCTCCAGCTTCTGCTAGATTTGAAACTATTATATCTAGAGTTTGTGCAACGGCTTCAAACGAAGTTCCTGTAACATCTATAAAGAAATCTTTTGTGTTTTCATTTAGTCTGGTTTTATTAGAGTTAATTATTGGAGGTATACTTAATACTTCTCCATCGTCTTGAACTATTGCAGGTGATACTCCATTAGCTATTGAGATATTTCCATAAAGTTTTCCTTGCTCAGTCTTCTCCAAAATCTCACTGATTGTGAGCTCTTTATTTCCATATAATGGGACAAATTTATAGGAAAGAGGAACTTCCTTATATTCTATCGTCTTTGAATCTACTTTCCTTAGATCATGTATACCTATTGCTACCTTTTTTCTCTTTCTTCCTATAGTACCATGAAGTTTTTCTTGAAACTGTATCAATTCTTCAAGGTCTATCTTAGCATTATAGACTACAGCAGCTAATGCATAAGGTCTAGTTCTAACATTATCGACAATCAGAGTATATTCTGTATCTGTAACATTATATTTTGCTTCGCCCAACTCTTTTTCTAATAAACCCTTGATTGCTCTAGCTATCCCATCAGAGGAGAGCAGATCCAATCGGTCAGCGTTTATTTCAATTTCAATATTATTTTCATCGATTGGTTTTACTTCTGATTTTAAGTTAAACAATAGATCCTCTAGTTTCTGCTGGCCAATATGTATTTTATCTAGTAATTTATATTTATTTAATACTATAGTTACCATTTATATCACTCTATTTTCACTTTCATATCCCTTATATATTCTATATTATTCGAATAAAGTAATCTAATATCGCTAATGTTCAGAAAGCTCATAGCGAGCCTTTCAATTCCTATGCCCCAGGCTCCAGCTATGCTATCTATTCTAACCGAACTTAGTATTTCTGGTCTTAACAGTCCAGCTCCACACATCTCCACCCAACCCAATTTTTCCAGATATCCATAGGCTTCTACGCTAGGTTCCGTAAATGGGAAGTATGCTGGTTTAAACTTGATTTCTTTAATTCCTAACCTATAAAATATTTCCTTTAGAACACCTAATAGCTCCCTAAACGTGAAATTATCATCTATAATTACACCATCTAATTGGTGAAATTCTATCAAATGAGTTGCATCTATTGCATCTGGTCTGAAGACTTTACCTAAAGTGAACACTTTTTGAGGTGCCTTTGGTCTTGAGGCTAGGACTCTTGCAGTTGTCGCTGTAGTTTGACTTCTTAACATTAACCTTAGCGTAATATCTTGTTTCCATTCGTACTTCCAGAATTTCTCGTGAATTTCCTTTACATTACTTAGCAGCTCTTTATCCTCTATATTTCCCAAACCCTCTACTGAAAAGCTATCGTGAATTTCCCTGGCTGGATGATCTTGAGGTTGAAATAGAAGGTCAAAATTATAAAATTCCATTTCAATATATCCTGTATTAATCTCTTTAAATCCTAAGCTAATCATAATATCCTTGACTTTTTCTAGGAATTCTCTAAAATAATGTTTTTTACTAATAGTATAATAGGGGGGAAATGCTTCTACATTATACTTTCTAAGTTTATACTTTTTCCATTCACCACTAACTATCATTTCTCTAGTAAGATTTGAAATCCCGATCTCTGACTCCTTAGGTTCTTTTACTAACTCCACGTTTACAATTTTCCTTTCCTTTTCTTCTATAAGCCCCCTTTTTTTAAGCAAATTTATTGTATTAATATCAGCTTTTTCAAGATTTGATAGAGCAAGATATTCGGGTGATGTATAAGTTTTTACTTTAGGTATTACTTTTCCTTCTTTTATCTCTATTAATCCCTTTCTCTTTGCCCAACTAATTGCAATATTAAAGTCCTCATCAAGAGTATTTTTTATCTCGTTTAGATCTTTTTCTTGTCCATTCAATGAATTTATTAAAATGTCTTCGGGCAGTCCGCTTTCCTTTCTTTTCCTTCCCTCTTCAGTTAATACATAATATTTTTCAGATATTATCTCCGTTTTTACATAACCCTTTTCTCTTAGTAACTCAATTAAACTTAGGACCGAACTTTCTGGAATACCTATTTTTGTTGAAATTTCTATAGAATTTGTTCTTTTAAGATCTTTTAAAAAAAACAATATCTTAGCTTCGTTCTCACTTAACATCGATATCACAACGTTATAGTTTGACCAGGTTGTAACACTATGGGATTATATCCTTTGTTTTTAACTAGTTTAACAAAGTCATTTACGTCAACTTTTATTAGATCCCAAGTATTGTAGTGTATCGGTATAGCGCCTTTTTTAGGCTTAATAAACTCAACGCTTATTGATGCTTGATAGGGATCCATTGTAAACCTTCCACCTATTGGCAATAGTGCGTAATCAGGCTTAAATACCTCTCCAATTAATTTCATATCCTCAAATAATCCAGTATCTCCTGCATGGTATATGGTAAATCCTTCAGCAGATACTATTACACCAGTTGGATCACTATGTGTACTTGAATGTACAGCTTTGGTCAATGCAAGCTTTATTCCATCCACTTCTACAAATCCCCCTACATTAGCTGGGATAATACTTTCCTCGGATATTTTATAGGTCTCTGCCAAGTAAGCTTCCAAATCGTAAGTTGCGTAGAGTTTTGCTTTAGGATTCATTCTTAGTAATTCTACTGTATCTCCTAAGTGATCGTAGTGGTCATGAGTTACGATTATAATGTCCAAGTTATTTTTAAAATAGTCTATTTTTACCGGGCTTAATGGGTTATCCTTTATCATCGGGTCTATTATTACATTCTTATTTCCAAATGTTAACAAAGTTACTGCATGGCCTAACCATCTTAACTGTGCCATACAAAAGATTTTTATGAGAAAAAAATAAAGCTTATACCCCGAAAACTACATTCATGACTGAGGATGAACTTAACAAGCTCTTATTAGCAGGAAAAATTGCAGCTAAGGCTAGAGAGGAAGTTTCCTTAAACGTTAAGGCCAATGCCAAGGTTTTAGATATTTGTGAAGAGGTTGAGAGTATAATACTCGAAAATAAGGCATTTCCATCATTTCCATGTAATATATCCATTAATTCAGAAGCAGCTCATTATAGTCCAGTTATAAATGATGAAAAGAGAATTCCGGAAGGTGCAGTAGTTAAGTTAGATTTGGGAGCTCATATTGATGGTTATATTAGTGATACCGCTACTACCATTAGTTTAGACGCTAAGTATCAAAGGTTGTTAGATGCCTCTAAAACCGCTCTTGAAGCTGCAATTGCTAATTTTAGGGCTGGATTAAGCGTAGGCGAGATAGGTAGAGTTATTGAAAAAATGATAAGAGCTCAAGGATATAAGCCGATAAGGAACTTGGGAGGTCATCTTATAAGGCGCTATGAACTTCATGCTGGCGTCTTTATACCCAATGTTTATGAAAGGGGATTAGGCGCTATACAATCTGATTCTGTTTACGCGATAGAACCGTTCGCTACTGATGGGGGTGGTGAGGTAGTAGAGGGGAAGGATGTTACAATATATTCCTTAAAAAATCCCAATGTAAAAGGTCTTTCTGCGAGAGAGAGTGAACTGCTAGATTATATATATACACATTTTAATTATCTGCCATTTTCAGAGAGATGGCTTAAGGAATTTTCTACCAATATCGACGAATTAAGAAATAATATAAAAAATTTAATTAAAAAAGGTGCATTAAGAGGATATCCTATCCTACTTGAGATTAAAAAAGGCGTTGTTTCCCAGTTCGAGCATACCGTTATAGTTAAGGGCAATTCAATTATAGTGTCTACAAAGTCTCTTTGAAAAAAGTTTAATTAATTCGAATGAGTAAAGGTTAACGATAAAAATGAGTTTAATTGCTTTAGCACAGACATCTTTAAATCAAGCAAGTTCTCTTTACTACGTTCTAACATATGTACTATTCTTTGTTTTATTATTTCTACTATATTTGCCTGGTGTTAATACAAGGCTGACTGTATCGATGTTAGCTAGAGGTATAGAGGGTCAACTAAGTATGATTGAAAGATACTTGAATGAGTCCAAGAGTAAAATGGAACAGTTATTAAAAGAAAGAGGTGTTCAAGATCCAAAACCATTTATTGAAAGAGTATCTGAAATGTTTATAATAGATCCAGTAAACGTAGAGCCAACGGATATAATAAGTAGAATGAGGCTATTGCTTAGAAGTGGAGAGGATAAGATAAGAGATCTTATAACCCTTATGGTTCCAAATATAGACAGCGTTAATAGGAGTAAATTGGAAGTTTCTGCAGAAGTAGTAAATTCGTTGAATCTAATATACAAAGTAGTGAGGCATTACTTAATCTTAGCTAAAAAGCTAAATAGTGTGGTTCTTCTTTATCAATTACAATTTGTTGTTCCACAACTTGTCAAGATATCTGAAGCATACTCAAAGGCAATGAATACTTTCATAAGAGGAATACCAGTAGGTGATTCATTAGGTCCCTTGGTGGCGGCTTATCTATTTATGAATGCTGATAAAAAATGGAATCCTAGCAGAGATACCGTAGCAGGAGAGGTGGAATTTGAAGGTAGAAGATTGGTCGTAATAAAGGCTGAGGGTCCTATGGCTACAGTAGGAAGGCCTGGGGAAGCAGTAGAGAATGCCGTAGAAGAATATAAAGGTAAAGTTACAAGAATTATAACAATAGACGCTGCGTTGAAATTAGAAGGCGAAAATACTGGGGCCATAGCTGAAGGTACCGGGGTTGCAATGGGTGATCCAGGCCCAGAAAAGATAAGCATAGAGAGAGTTGCTGTAAAGTACAACATACCGATAGATGCGGTAATAGTGAAGATGAGCATGGAGGAGGCAATTACTGAGATGAGGAAGGAAATCTATCAGGCTGCACCTAAGGCATTAGAATTAGTAAAGAAGATAATTCTAGAAAGAACTAAACCTGGAGATATAGTAGTAGTAGTAGGAGTAGGGAATACTGCAGGGGTGGCTCAATAAATGTCCTCTAATCAACAACAAACTGTAAACGTTTACACTGTGATTAAGTGCGTTAATGGAGACTATGAAACGGAGAGACCTTTCCAAGATGGAGATTATGTTCTTAAAGTAGTTGGCACTTGTCCAAAGGATGGACGTAACTTATATATAGTAGGTATATACGCAGTGGTGCCTGAGGAAAAGAAGGGTAGTTAATTTTTTATATGTGTTATGAGTACTTAATTTTGCCCACCCGGCCACAGTGAGCGGGCAACACCCGGACTCATTTCGAACCCGGAAGTTAAGCCGCTCACGTTGGTGGGGCCGTGGATACCGTGAGGATCCGCAGCCCCACTAAGCTGGGATGGGCTTTTATATTTCTCTGATTTTAAGATTACTCTGAGTTGAATGAAGAAAGTATATGATGAGATTTATGCCTATATTAAACTTGATGATAGAGAAGCCAAGATAATAGATATGCCTGAGTTTCAGCGCCTAAGGAGAATAAAACAGACAAGCTTAGCATACTTGGTATATCCTGGTGCTACTCACACTAGATTTAGCCACTCATTAGGTACCTTTTATCTTACTACAATTTTAGGTGAGAAATTCAAACAATTAGGAATAATAACTGATGAAGAGTCAACCTATCTAAAGTACTCTGCATTACTCCACGATATAGGTCAATTTCCTTTTAGTCATAGTCTCGAGCCTCTATATCTAGAAAAAGGATTATCAAATAAGGATTTAAGATATATGATAATTTCCAAGTCCCCTTACTTTAGGGATTTTTTTGATAAAGAGTCAATTGACTACAATAAGATTCTAGATATTTTAAATGGAAATTCTATGATTTCATCAATTATAAACAGTGACGTAGATGTTGATAGGATGGATTATCTAGTTAGAGATTCGAGACACACAGGAGTGCAACTAGGCAATATTGATTTATATAGACTTCTAGATACTATCTTTTATGGGAATAATAACGAAATTATTGTCCAGGATAAAGGCATATACAGTTTAGAGAACTTTTTCATATCCAGGCTTCACATGTATCAAGCTGTATATTATCATAAGACGATAATAGGTTATGAGTTAATGCTGAGAGAAATTTTTAGAACTATTCATGATTGCTGTGATTCGTCAATTTTAAGCGTTGATAATTTAAGAGATCTTGTCTATGATTCCTCAATATCCTATTGGGATGATGAATGGGTCTTCATGATCCTTTACACATATCTCTATTCCTCTAACTCTCCCCTTTATTTAAAAGACAAAATAAGGAATTTCTTGGATAGAAGAGGTCCTAAGGTAGTTTATGAAGAGGTCTCCTATAATAACGAAACGAAAGGAGGAGATATTGAGATTAAGGAGCTAGTTGACCGATTAGAGAGAAATCAAATTCCTAGGACTTCAATATATCCCATTGAGGAAAAAATAAAAATACTCAGTAAGGATAAAATAAATATAATTTCGAATAATAATGAGATTAATATAATTAAGTATAAATCCACGTTAATTAATCATATACCAGAGACTTTAACTATTAGAAGAATTTATGTAGATCATGAATACGCCAAGAGAGCTAGAGATGTCGTTCCATGATAAAATTAGTTTTAATGGATTTAGATGGAACGTTAACCGAAGATAGGGATTCTACGAGAATTGACCTAGATGCAATTTACGCAATAAGGCTCTTGCAGGAAAAAGGGATTAAAGTAGGTTTAGTTAGCGGAAATTCTTACCCAATCCTTAGAGGGCTTTACACATATCTTTATTTAGATGGTGGAATTGTCGCAGAAAACGGATGTATAGTATTTTACAAGGAAAAATATAGGTTATGTAAACAAATGGATAAGAATCTAGTAATTGAATTTAAATCTCTATTTAAGTTAAGGGATACATGGCAAAATGAGTATAGGGAATGTGATTTTGGCTTCGTTCCCGCAAAATTAACTGATGAAATGATAAATTGGGCTAAAGAAAAGAATCTGTATATTAAAAGTAGTGGATATGCTGTTCATATTGCATATAATCCAGCAGGGAAAAGTGTAGGAGTGGAAAAGTTGCTTCAATTACAAGGTTTAAAGAAAGAAGATGTAGCAGCTATCGGTGATTCGTCAACTGATATAGAATTGTTTCAACAAGTAGGATTCAAAGTAGCAGTAGGAAATGCGGATGATGAACTGAAAGATATAGCTGATTATATAACAAGTAATAAAAGCGGAAAAGGTGTAAGGGAATTTGTGGATAAATTACTAAAAGGGGAGCTTGATGTCATCAAGTGAACTACGGGAAATTATATATAAATACGCTCTTCAAAACGCGGTAAAGCATAATGGTAAAGCTGAAGCGGGCCCGGTGATAAGTAAGATCATAGCGGAGAGGCCGGAATTAAGATCTAATGCAAAAGAAATAGTAAAAATTGTCAAGGAGATTATAGATCAAGTTAATTCACTAACCTTGGAACAACAAATAGCTGAAATTGAAACTAAGTATCCTGAGTTATTAGAAGAGAAGAAGCACGAAGAAAAAAAGAAAATATTACCACCCCTTCCTAACGTTAAAGGACAAGTGGTAACTAGATTCGCACCTAATCCAGACGGCCCTCTTCATTTAGGAAATGCCAGAGCTGCTATCTTATCTTACGAATACGCCAAGATGTATAACGGTAAATTCATACTGAGGTTTGATGATACAGATCCTAAGGTTAAAAGACCAATTCTAGACGCATATGATTGGATTAAGGAGGATCTAAAATGGTTGGGGATTAAATGGGAACAAGAGCTTTACGCTTCAGAGAGACTTGAGGTATACTACAAGTATGCTCGTTATCTGATAGAAAAGGGACACGCTTATGTTGATACATGTGATTCTAGTACTTTCAAGAAGTTTAGAGACAGTAGAGGCAAGATGAGGGAGCCAGAATGTCTACATAGAAGCTCTTCACCAGAGAGTAACCTAGAACTTTTTGAAAAAATGCTAGAAGGAATGTTCAAAGAGGGAGAAGCTGTGGTTAGGTTAAAGACCAATTTAATGGATCCGGATCCCTCTCAAATAGACTGGGTAATGCTTAGGATAATTGATACTACTAAAAATCCTCATCCACGAGTAGGGAGTAAGTATTATGTATGGCCTACCTATAACTTCGCTTCTGTAATAGATGATCATGAACTTGGTGTTACTCATGTATTAAGAGCTAAAGAACATATGTCGAATACGGAAAAACAGAGGTACATTTCTGAGTATATGGGATGGGAATTTCCAGAAGTCTTACAGTTTGGGAGACTAAAACTTGAGGGTTTTATGATGAGTAAGTCGAAAATAAGAGGAATGTTAGAGAAGGGTGCCAATAGGGATGATCCTAGGCTACCAACTTTGGCTGGACTCAGAAGAAGGGGAATCTTACCAGATACTATTAAAGACGTGATAATTGATGTTGGAGTAAAGGTAACTGATGCCACTATAAGTTTCGAAAATATTGCTGCGATTAATAGGAAAAAATTAGATCCAGTAGCTAAAAGAATAATGTTCATAAAAGATGGCGAAGAGTTTGCCATTGAGCTACCTCAAACGTTGAAAGCTAAGATACCCTTAATTCCTTCTAAACAACAGGAAGTGGATAGAACTATCATTGTTAATTCTGGTGATAAAATTTTGATAGAATCTATCGATGCAGAAGATGGAAGCGTATTGAGGTTAATGGAGTTGTGTAATGTCAGAGTTGATAAGCGTAATCGTAAGCTTGTTTTTCACAGTAAGACGTTAGATGAGGCTAAGAAAGTCAATGCAAGAATAGTTCAATGGGTAAAATCGGACGAAAAAGTTCCAGTAATAGTAGAAAAAGCGGAAAGAGATGATATAAAAATAATAAATGGTTATGCAGAAAGAATTGTAAAGGATTTGGAGATAAACGAAATTGTGCAATTTTATAGATTTGGATTTGTAAGAGTGGACAAGAAGGACGGTAATATGGTCTTTGTAATCTTTTCACACAATTAATCTCCTCCATGTAATCCAAGGAGATTTTTATTATCGATTTAATGTATACCTATCATTTAAGTGACACATAAGAGGAACATAGAACAAAAACTCTCACATATAAATATATAAATTTATATTTAAAGACTCCAAAAACCTGGATGGCACTTATCTTCACCTAAAAGGGCTAAGCTTTTGCCTTATTCTATAGTAAACTTTATTTTTTGCTAATACTTTTAAAGACTTGCGTGACGAAACTAGAGGAGGATGAACGCGATGTCAAAAGCTAGTTATGTTAAGTTTGAAGTACCGCAAGATCTAGCAGATAAGGTATTAGAGGCAGTAAGAAAAGCTAAGGAAAGTGGAAAAATAAAGAAAGGTACAAATGAGACAACAAAAGCAGTAGAAAGGGGACAAGCTAAATTAGTAGTTATTGCTGAAGATGTACAACCAGAGGAAATAGTTGCACACTTACCATTGCTATGCGATGAGAAAAAGATACCTTATGTATACGTTTCCTCTAAAAAAGCTTTAGGTGAAGCTTGTGGGTTGCAAGTGGCTACAGCATCTGCTGCTATCTTAGAGCCTGGCGAGGCTAAGGATTTAGTTGACGAAATAGTTAAGAGAGTAAACGAAATTAAAGGTAAAACTTCAAGTTAAATCCAACAATATTTTTTACCACTAAACTTATTTTGTTTTTAGTCCTATCTAATAATTAGTTATGGGCCCGTAGCTTAGCCAGGTAGAGTGCTGGGCTCCAGATATTAATGCTAGACATTGGGTCTAAAGACCCTTTATGGGGATGAAGTGTATCTGGAGAGGAGAGACCCAGTGGTCGCGGGTTCGAGTCCCGCCGGGCCCATACATCTAAACGAAAAAGAAGACAGACTTTAATTTTTGCCAAGTTATCTAATTGTTGATGAACTGGGACGAAAGGAGAATAAAAATTGTTGAAGAATTAAGAAAAAATGGCATTGAGCCATATCCTCATAAATACGAAATAACACATTTGATCAAAGATATTAAGCTTCTTGCATCATCACAAGGTAACAAATCCCATGAGCCATTTATGTTTAATATATCTACAGCAGGGCGTGTAGCTAATATCAGAAGGCATGGAAAAGCATCATTTGTAGATATATTTGATGAAGGTGAGAAATTACAAATATATATGAGGGTTGATGAGCTTAAAGAGAAATATGACAGATTCTTCACATACGTTGGTAGAGGGGATATAATAGGTGTAAGAGGTGATTTATTTTATACCATGAAGGGAGAATTAAGCCTACTCGTAAAGGATTACCAATTATTATCGAAAGCCCTTATAGAACCTCCAGATTGGTCTAAACTTTCCCCAGAATTTAGATATGCGCATAGATATGTGGATTTCCTCTATAATGATAATGCTAGGAAGGCTATGGAAATAAGATATATGATCATAAGAGAAATTAGAGAGTTTCTCTATTCTAAAGGCTTTATTGAAGTTGAAACGCCTATTGTTCAACCAGTATATGGTGGGGCATTAGCAAAACCGTTTAAAACACATGTAAATTACTTAAACGAAGATTGGTACTTAAGAATAGCGTTAGAATTGTACTTAAAAAGGTATGTAATAGGTGGATTTAACAAAGTTTTCGAAATAGGAAAGGTCTTTAGAAACGAAGATATTGATGTAACTCATAACCCCGAGTTTACTCTCTTAGAGCTCTATTGGGCATACGCTGACTACAATGATATAATGAATTTAACTGAAGATCTACTTAAAAGTGTGATCAAAAAGGTTACAAATAGTACTAAGGTAGTATATGGAAAATATGAAATAGACTTTGAAGCTCCCTTCAAGAGAATCAGTATGTATGATTCTTTATCTGAAATTTTAGGTAAGAACGTTGAAAATATGAGTGATGATGAACTTAAGGAGCTAATGAAAAAATATAATCTAATTCCTAGAGGAAATCAGTATGTTAGAGGGCTAATGATAGAGAAATTATTCGATAAACTAGTTACACCCACTTTAACCAACCCAACCTTTATAACTGATTACCCAATAGAGACTACACCCCTTTGTAAACCACATAGGAATAAACTTGGACTAGTAGAAAGATTCGAGATGTTCATAGCAGGCATGGAGATCGCAAATGCGTACACGGAACTGAATGACCCTATATTACAAGATAAACTATTTAGAGAAGAACAAGAGATGTTTAGAAGAGGAGATGAGGAGGCTCATCCTTACGATAAGGATTTTGTAAGGGCCTTAAGTTATGGAATGCCACCTACTGGAGGTTTAGGTATTGGTATAGATAGAATAGTTATGTTAGTGACAAATAGTTATAGCATCAAAGAAGTTATTCCTTTCCCCATGATAAGTAGTAAGGTTATCCTAGAGGACGATTAGAGAGAAATATCGCAAATATAAAGATCAAGAGGAATAGTGACTGTAAATAATATGAAATTTTTTCGCCGTTACTTTCTCCCAGTACTCTCTTTAATAATTCAGTGAAGAGTTTTCCTCCATCCGTTATTATAAGGGGTGCAGCATTAAATACAGCTAAGCTGAAATTCACTATAAATAGCCATGTAAAGAAAGTTAAAATTGCAATCAAATAATCTGGAATATAGTACGTTACATATACTCCCAAAAGGTGATCAGGTACGTTAACAGTTACATTACTCAAAGTACCATTAGGATGTTTAAGAGTTATAAAGACGGTATTGTATTTATAAAGAAGTTCATGAAGCTGGGATAATGTCGTTACATGATAACCATTTATATAGCATATCACATCACCGGCATGAATTGACGCATTAGCAGCCGGAGAGTTATTAATTATTCCCTCTATCATTATTCCTTGAGACAGTTCTGAAGGTAAATATGGAAGTTCAAAGGAAAACGGAAGTGCTATTAGTGCTAAAACTAAATTAATCACTATTCCAGCAGCAATTATTTTAAGTTTTGCATCAGTTGTGGATTTATTAAAATCATCTTCGTCTGGTTCTACAAATGCTCCAGGAAATATTCCAAGTAATAGAACTCCTCCATTTTTTACCTTTACATTATTTGATGTGGCGGACAATGCGTGAAAAATCTCGTGTATAGCTACTGAAACTCCTATAGCTAGTAATATGTAGGGTAACTGGGAAATACTTATCGTTAAACCTGGAATTATTGGTTTTAGCGCTATTGTCGGAGTTTGATTGGGTTTGATGGTCAGCATTTCTATTATTACATATAATATTGTTGAAATTCCAGCTATCATAAGTAAAAAACCTAAAGGTAGGGCAATTTTTTCATAAACTCTATAACCTTTTGATCTGGAAAATCTAGGAAACCAATATTCCCTGGCTTTTTTCCTCCATAGTATAAAAAATGGATAAACTGTTAGGTTATATTTCTCTAGTTTTCTTCTAAAAACATAGATAATTAGCCAAAAGGATAAGAATATCGTTACAGCTAAGTATATTTGATCCACAAATCTAATAATGTATTTAGAAATTAAAAAGATGTGCAAATAGAGTATACGGAGCGTCATTGGAAAATCTTAAATGACAAGAGAAAGATAGCCATTGAAATCCTTTCACTCTTGAAACAATATGGGATGGAAGGTTATGTTTATGGTTCTGTTGCTCGTGGTGATGTGAATGAGAAAAGCGACGTAGATGTTATAGTATTTAACCCTAATCAAATCGTATTGGATACGCTTAATGTGAATCATAAGTATATCGTTCAAGCTACACCAAATTCCGTGCCTAAGGCATATTTATCAATAGATGAAGAAGAAACTATAGTTATTTCCTTTCCATTGGGCAGATTAAGGAGAAATGAGATTGAGTTTTATTCATTTGGCGGTCTAGTAGATTTAAAGGATCTTCTAGAAAATAGAAGAGTCCCTGGCGTTAATAAGAAACTGATGTTAATAATCCCAACTGAAAACGGTCATATGGAAATTCCATTGGAAGGAAATGAGGATTACGCTTCAAAACTTCTTAAGATTTCACTAGATACTATAATGGAGAGAAAAAGGTTATTGGCTAAGAGAATGGAGCGAGGACATACTGGCATTTTTTTGAGATACGATTTAAGCGGTAACGAAAGTATTTATGACGCATTTAACAAGATGTATAAGTCTAACAAATTTTTCAAGAGGATGGTAGATGTCTGAGCTTAATGGAGTAAGTCTTAGTTTATATTATAAGTTAGAAGTAAGAGATTTGAAAAATACTCATATAAAGGAACTTGTGTCATTTAATCTTGTATTAAGCGATGGTAGACAAATAGGTAAATGTAATTACTTTAGCGGCAGGGGTTACTATACTCCTTGGTTAGAGATAGATTACTATCCTATCCTAAGAAATGAAAATCTAGAGGAAAATTTTTTCAAGGTTATATATAACTTCCTCTCTCCAGGAGGAAAACTATTTGTAACCTACATTAGGGATAATGAAACCCGTGAGATGCTATATAAGGGTACTCATCCTGCTGAGACTCCTCTAGGTTCATCATTATTATTAGCAGGCTTCACTTGGTTTAAAGATTGGTATTTTCCGGAGGGCGGTAACGAGGGTTTTCCTAAGCTACAGTCAAATAAGCCCCTTAATGGTTATGAGGGAGTCAGACAGTTAGAGGTAATAAGAGAAGAAATTAAAAACGTGAATATCATTAAAAGGATAGATGAGTTAATTGACCATTATAGGAAATCCGGAGATAGGACTATACACTGGAAAATTACCTAAAGGATGTGAACTCTGTAGATTAGGAGGTAAATTAGTCCTCTTTATCACTGGCGAATGCGATGACAACTGCTATTATTGCCCCGTAAGTGATGACAGATTTGGAAAAAATAGGATATTTGCAAATGAGACTGAAGTAAAAGACGCTATGGACGTCATATATGAGGCATATAGGATGAAAGCTCTAGGTGCGGGAATAACTGGTGGTGATCCTATTCTTGAAATAGGTAGAGTAATTGAGATTATTGACAAGCTAAAGAATGAATTCAGTTCGGATTTTCATATTCATCTTTACACTACTGGACGTTATGTTAACGACGATGTAATGAAGGAGCTGGTTAGTGCAGGACTGGATGAGATACGTTTTCACCCAGTAAAAGAGCTATATCTAAATGCAGTAAAGATAGCTTTAAAGTACGATATTGATGTAGGTTTAGAATTACCAGCTATTCCGAACGAGGGGGATAAAATTGTCAGATTAGTTAAATGGGCTGAGGAAAATAATGTTAAGTTTGTAAATTTAAATGAGCTAGAGCTAAATGCTAGAAACTATTTGAATCTAAACAGTAAAGGTCTTCATGCTAAACATGGAATAACGGGAGTAGAAGGTAGTTTTGATACTGCCTTAGATGTTCTAAAAAAATTTGAAGAAGACAAAAAGATTACTGTCCATTATTGTAGTTCTGTTTATAAAGATCTGGTGGAAACTAGAACTAGATTTTTTAGAATAATCAAATATAATTCAAAACCCTATGAGGAGTATACTAATGAGGCCACAATTGTAAGAGCAATAGTTAAGACCAACCATAAGATTCCCTCTTTGGAGAATTTTGGAGAGTTTAATGGTTCAAATGAATACTCTGTTTCGCCAGGTATTATCAAAGATCTATTAAATGAGTACACTGATTTAATAGACGAAATTTATATAGTTGAGGAGCACCCTGATTCACGAAGATTAAGAGTAGGAGAGAAGCTAATTTATTCTAAATCTAAGAATAGCTAATATACCAGTAAGATTCTTTAATTCAAAATAGATTGGCGATTCTTTAGGCACTAATATTATCTCCCCCCTTTTATTTTCTATATCCTCAAGAATTCTTTCAATTGCTAGCCTTTCTTGATCGTTTGAAGATAATAGGTCTTCGATCAGTAAAACTGTTTCTACAGCACCCATTTCGACAGCATTCTTTACTTGTTCCAAGCCATAGGTCACTAGTTCTGGTTGTTTAGCCAAAAGTTCCATAGCCTTTTCCATTTTCTTAGCTCCTATTGCAATCTCATAATCTGACATTATCTTGTCTATTATATCTCTCTTCAATATTTCATGAAGACCAGTCCTAGTGGCCGATGATACGCTATCAATATAAACCTTCTTATTTTTTAAAATATTATTTACTTTTTTAGCTACTTCCTCTTTAAAGAATCCAGGCCCAGCTAGTAGTATAGCATCTGGATTGTATTGTTTCACATACTCTGCAAGCTCCGTTGCAACCTCCAACGCATTTTGCTCTATTATTCCTTCTTCCTCATTTAATGATCTTAATGATTTCTCCGAGAGTATCTTTATCCCTTGCTCAAATGGTATTGCAATCAAATACTCATCAAAATCTACCAATGCAATTATTATCTTGCTTCTCTTATCAGCTTGCTTCTTAAGTTTATCTAACGCATACTTATTCCATTGTTGTTTTATAATGATAATCTCATCTCCTATATCTAAATTAACAGTATGATGAGCTCCTCTTATTCCAAATCTTTCAGGAGCATCTTCTATTATTCCATGAATTCGTAATCTATTTGTGAACTCTTGAAACTCTGTATAATCTACTTTAAGGACAATGGTCATTGGTATTCTTCTACTCTCCTTTCCCAATCCTATGTCTCGGGTAGTTTTAGCAACTACTTTATCGTCTTTTTCTAGAATTAAATGTAAAATCCACAAATCGTCCTCTGACTCTATATGTAGTTTGACTGCTTGGCGTTTCTCATCAAATTCTAATATTCTCACAAATTATAGTTTCATAGCATGGTAATTATAACTGATGCAACAGAGGCAGATTTAGGTCAGATATTCGAGATAGAGACAGAAAGCTTTGACGATCCGTATCCCTATTCGTTATTAAGGGCATATTTGTTTCTTGCAAATAAACTTTACTTGGTTGCAAAAGAAGGAGAGAAAATAATAGGGTATATAATAGGCATAATTCAATATGGCTATAGAGGGCACATCGTTTCAATAGCTGTAGAACCCGCATACAGAAAGAAGGGTATTGGAACCAAACTTCTGAGTGAGATTGAGGAAAGATTCAAGTTGAATGGAGCGAAATACTCATATTTAGAAGTCAATATTAATAACTTACCAGCAATTTCCTTTTATCGAGAAAACGGTTATCTTATAATGTATATGCGTAGGAATTATTATGGAAGAGGTAAGCACGCGTTTGTGATGATAAAGAATTTATACTATAAATTTTTAGATTAATTGTTAGAAACTTTGAATAAATTAAAAAGCCAGTCATTTGGTTAGTAATATATGATTAAGGATTTCTTTATATTAGACTTCTCTTATGAAATCAAAGATAACATTCCACTAATTTACATTTGGAGCATTGATGATGAAGGAAACAGTTGCGTAGTCGTAGAGAGAAATTTTAAACCATATTTTTACGTCGTATACGAGGGTAATGGGGATGAAATAATTGAAAACATAAGAAAGAATTGTGAGGTTCTCCTAATTACTAAAGTTAAAAGGAAATACTTAGGTAATGTTGTAGATGCTCTACTTGTTCAAACTTTCACACCTACTCAAATTAAGAGGTGCAGAGAAAAGATCAGTAGGATAAATGGTATAAAAAGTATTTTCGATGCGGACATAAGGTTTACTATGAGATATTCAATCGATTTCGATCTAAGACCATTTACTTGGTTTAAGGCTGAAGTAAGTGAGGTAAAGCTGGAGGGTTTTCGTGCAAAAAAAGTATATATTTTAGATAAAATTCTTTCACACTATGAGGGTAAGATACCAGAATTAAGGGCTATTGGGATCGATTTTCAGATCTATAGTAAATATGGATCCTTGAACCCTAGAAAAGATCCAATAGTAGTTTTGAGCTTGTGGAGCAAGGAAGGTAGTATGCAGTTTAGTTTAGACGAAAGCATGGATGATCTTAAAATTATAAGGAAATTCGTTGACTACATATTGAATTATGACCCCGATATAATATATGTCTTTGACGTAGACGTTTTTCATTGGAAGTATATTACAGAAAGAGCCAACTCGTTAGGAGTGAAAATAGATATAGGAAGGAAGATAGGTTCTGAAGTAAGTCAGGGTACCTATGGGCACTACTCGATTTCAGGAAGACTTAACGTAGATTTAGTTGGTCTGTTAATGAATGAGAGATTAACTGGTCATATAGATTTGATTGAAGTAGCGAATTATTTAGGTATATCTCCTAAACGTGACTCCTTAAATTGGTATGAAATTTCAAGATATTGGGATGACGAGAAGAATAGAGATCTAGTCAAACAATATAGTTTAGAAAATGCTAAATCCATTTATCTATTAGGCAACTTTCTATTATCGCCTTATAGTGAACTGGTTAAGATAATTGGTCTACCTTTAGATAAATTATCAGTAGCTAGTTGGGGAAATAGGATCGAGGCTTCACTAATAAGGACCGCTGCAAAATCTGAGGAATTAATCCCAATTCGAATGGATAATCCTAATCGTTCTTCAAAAATAAAGAAGACCGTTATTGAACCAAAAATTGGTATCTATAGCGATGTTTATGTTCTTGATATATCATCAGTTTATCTATCAGTAATAAGGAAATTCAATATAAGTCCAGATACTCTAGTCAAAGGGCAGTGCGATGATTGTTATGTGTCCACAATCTCTAATTACAAATTTAAGAAAGAACCGTCAGGTCTTTATAAAACATTTCTGGAAGAATTAAGTAATATTCAAGATACTAGAAAATCAAAGGTAATTGAAGAATTAATGTCATCATTTTATGATTATATTCATTGGATAAATTCAAGATGGTACTCAAGAGAGATTGCAAGTGCGGTAGACGAGTTAAGTTATGAAATAGGTAAGTTGGTTATAGATCTAATTAAAAACTCAGGTTTCGAAGTGATTTTAGCTAATGACTTTTTAGTATTTGTGAAAGGAGGATCTGGAGATAAGCTGAATGAATTGATATTTAAGATAAATAGCCTATACGATCTTAACCTTAAGGTAAGGAAGATCTACAGATCATTATTAATCTTAGGTAATGATAGGTATGCAGGGTTATTAGAAGGAGATAAGATAGATATTGCAAGAATAGGTAAAGAGGATAGGGATCTTTGTGAATTGGTTAGGAATGTAAAAAGAAAAGTTGTAGAAGAAATATTAATTAGTAAAGATGTTAAGAAAGCAGTAAAGTTAGTTAAGTCTGCTGTAATCAAGTTGAGGAGAGGGGAATTTGATATTGGGGAATTAATAACTTGGGTTCACATAGAAAAAGATTTTAGTGAGTACGATAAACAACTACCTTTTGTAGTTGCTGCAAGAAAGGCTATTCAATCTGGTTATTTAATATCTAAAGATTCAAGAATTGGTTATCTTATAGTAAAGGGTCATGGTAGTGTCCATGATCGTGCAGAACCTTTCTTCTTTGTCAAGGAGAAAAACAGAATAGATATAGAATATTACGTTGATCAACTACTCAGAGAATCTCTAAAGGTACTCACACCTTTAGGAGTAAGTGAAGAGAGTTTGAAAAAAACTAATATAACTGATATACTAGATATGTTCGGGGCTTCTAAGAAGAAATAATGTCGGTAAATGTTAATATATCGACGTTTTGTGGTCTCTTGTTTATTCCACCTATTCTAGCTCCTATTATCATCTTAATATTCTTTTGAGAGGCTAGATCTAGTAGTCTTTGAGTTATAACTCCATCAAATACTATATATGCTACTTTATTATCTTCGTAAGCCTCTAGCTTAGGTATTATATCTCGCACTTGAACTTTCTCAATTAAATTCCAATTATTATCGTAGAGAACACCCTCTAAAGTACCAGGAAGTTTTTTGATCTCTTCTAAAACATTCTGTGGTAAAGTTATCTGCACTAGCTGTTGTGTAGCTTCAGGTTGTATTGGTTTTTCTTCTTTTGCAATCACATTTTTAGCTATCGCTTGTTCTGCCTCCTGAATCTTCTTTAGATATTGAGTTAATGGCATCATATTAGATAGTGCTTTTGCGATCTCCTTCCCTGTTAACTCTTCTACTTCTCTCCCTACTGGTGCTCTTGCTACAAAATCTATCTTTACATTATTACTCAATAATTCTTTGAGTATTAGATCTCCACCATGATCTCCATCTAAAAACGCTATTACTGTCTTCTTCATCTTGGATAAGCTAACTACTGTTTCTGGTATCCTTGATGTTGCCCCTTCTACAGCTATTACGTTTTTATAACCATATCTTAGTAAGTTTATTACATCAGCTCTTCCCTCTACTATAATTAAATTAGGATCCTTATCCACATCTGGACCAGCGGGTAATCTTTCTGGTCCATACTCTGTTATTTCGCCTACCTTTACTGCACTGCTTATCTCGTTTATTACTTCCTTTATATCTAGTGATTTCTCTTTACTCCAGCTTGATAAGATTCCCTTTGCTCTTTCTATGATTTTTTTAAGTTTTTCGGCCCTAATGTCTTCTATTTCTATCAGTTCAAATTTTGAATTATATGGTCCTACCTTGTCTACGCTTTCAACCATTGCAGCAATTAACGCGGTCTCAATCCTGTCTAAGTTAGATGGTATTATTATTTCCCCTTCGCTTTTCCCTCCTTTAGTTTTAATCTCTACGATAATTCTTCCTAATCTTCCTTTATCTTGTAACTCTCTTAGGTCAAATTCGTCTCCAAATAAGTTTTCAGTTTGACCAAATATTGCGCCTATTACATCAGTTTTTTCGACAATACCTTCTACTTCAAATCTTAACTTTATATCATATTTCATTTGGAAGCTCACCTTTACATTACCTTGTTACACTTTTAGATATCTTCTGAATCATTTCCTCGAATTCGGGTTTCCTTTCTAAACTCTTTCTTATAGGTTCTAATATCTCATTTAATCTTCTCGCAGTAGCCTTCTTTAAATCCATCGGATGTATTTTTCCTTCAATATAAGCCCTTTCTAACTCCTCGTAATCCTTAAATTCAACGTCTCCACCATATCTAATATCTCTTTCAATCTTTACAAAATTATAACGTGGAAATATAATATACTTCAATATTTGAAGAATTGGATTATTTTCTGCTACACCTTTAGGACAATATGCACCCATTATCTTTCTCTCTACATCCTCTCTACTATCACTAACGAAAATCGCAGATTCTGGCTTTGACTTGCTCATCTTTATCTCAGCTTGTATGTCATCTTCTTCCATTCCCTCCGTTATGCTCATTCTCTGCCCTCCTTGAAGCCCAACTAAAAGTGGTGTATGTATCGATACTATCTTCTTCTTGCCCATTTTTTCTGCTACATCTCTTGCTAGCATGTGGGCTTTTCTCTGATCTGTTCCTCCTAGTGCAATATCTAAATCTAGGTAAAATATGTCACTAACTTGCATGGCTGGATATATCAGTTTTGATGCGTCTATTTCCGCTTCTTCTGCTCTTCTTCCCATTATTGTTAGTGCTCTTTTTATTCTTGCTAGACTAGCGTTCTTAGCTACTTTTATTACAAGAGCCCAATAATCTTTCTCCTTAACCATATCGTCAGCATCAACTATGTTTAACTTAGTTATGTCAACTCCGTAATTTTTTATTACTTCAACTGTGTAATCAGCTGCCATCTTTATTAGGTTTAGATCTCCACCTAACTTATCGTTAATCCACGCATGCCAAGTTGCTCTTAATAGGGTCATATTAACGCCTGCTTCTACTAAATCTTTCACTTTTTGCGTCCATATCAACCATCCAATGTGAAAGAGCCCACTTGGCTCAAATCCTATATAACCTTTTAATTTCTCTTTAGATTCTAATTTTTTCCTTAACTCATCTATAGTTATTATTTCAGCTGCATTTCTCGTTATAAGCTGTAACCTTTGATCGATACTCATAATCAGTTTCCCCAAAAAGTAAAAAGAAGTTTAAGTAAAAAAGCGCTAATCATCTTTGATTTGTTTCAAAAAGAGAACAACTGGGTGCGTATTTCCCAGCTTTTTCTCGAGATCATCTATTACATATTCAAAATCTAGGTCCGTCTCAAGTATTCTCCTTAGAAGTACTTTGATGAATAAGTAACTGTTTAACATTACTTTTTCATTTAAAACAAATTTGTGATCACTATCATCTTCATCTTTAAATAATTTAAACATAGTATAGTTATTACTATTATTGTTATTTGCCATTAAATTGTAAATGTAATCATCTACTAGTTTTTGAATACAACTTTCACTTTCACAATCATATAACTTTTCAAAAGGAGGTTTGTTTGTGGGTGGCAATTTTTGTCCCATATTTATTACGCTAATACTACTAAAAAAGCTATTATTATCCCGTTATTTTACGATAAACACGACCTTAATCACTACACAGATTCCTTTTGGTTACTAGCTGAAAAAATTAAGATATAGTAGTTTACTCTTATTGTATTTTAAAACCAAATACATCTAATCGTGTGATGGGAAAAATATATTATAATGGCATTACATTTTGCGTTTAATGGATTTGGAGGGAATAGTGAGAAGACTTTATCCAGACGTTGAAAAGGCAAAAACGAAACTAATAGATGAAATAAGGTTCTATAAGGGTGATAGGTATAATGTGGAGGAGATCTCTAACGTTATTTTGACTGAGGTTATAAATTCCATGAAAGCTGATAGCATATTTGGTTTTCCTAAAACTAACATAAAAGCTGGAGAAGCAGGATTAGGATCTAGAGGTATAGGAGATAATTTAATACATACCAAGTTATTTGAATTGGCTGGTAAACAAATCGAAGAATATGATGACGCGGGAATAAGGGAAAACATAGTTGTTTCTATAGATGGTATTCATTCGAGGCTCTCTTATTTCCCGTTCCTAGCTGGTTTCTATGCTACCAGAGCAACACTGAGGGATATAATGGTCAAGGGAGCCTACCCATTAGGCCTAATCGTGGATATACATCTTTCTGATGATAGCGATGTAGGAATGCTAATAGACTTTGAGGCAGGCGTTACTTCAATTAGCAAAGCTTTAAATGTGCCAATATTAAGTGGTAGTACGTTAAGAATAGGTGGAGATTTAGTTTTAGGAGATAGAATAAGCGGGGCCGTAGGTTCAATAGGAGTATTGAAGTCTAAGGATTTCTTAAGAAGAAGAGTAATGAAAGGATTGAAAATACTCATGACTGAAGGAAATGGTGGTGGGACCATTGCCACTACAGCCATCTATAATGGTATGCCCGATGTGATTTCGGAAACGCTTAACATTAAGGACCTAATTACCTGTATCGTAGTTAGGGATCATTTGTCAGGTAATGTTTATTCTATGACAGATGTTACTAATGGCGGGATACGCGCTGATGCCTTGGAGGTTTCAAAAATAACCAACTTAAGTTTTGTGATAGATGATGAGAAGTTTCTTTCATTAATAAATCCAAAAGTAAGAAAAATGCTAGAAGAGATTAACATAGACCCCTTTGGTATATCAATCGATTCAATACTTATATTTACTGACAACCCAGATTTAGTTAAAGAGAGATTAGCTCAACATAATATTAGAAGTGAAGTCATAGGTTATATAGATGATTTTAGACAATATCCTATAATTACATATGGAGGAAAGGAACTTAAACCACAATTTAGGGAAAGCCCTTATACTCCTATAAAGAAATATATTGGGAATTATTCTCCTTATAGCATAGAATATATATCAAGTCGTTTAGATTATGCTATAGCTGAGGCTAAAACAAAAATGGATAACGTATTGAAAAACTTAAAAACTAGTTTTACATAGACCATACAAGCTGATACTTAATGAGTCAACAGTTTAAGTACGTTGTTAGAATTTTTGGACAAGATGTAGATGGAACTATGAAACTACCTTACGCCTTAGCAATGGTAAAAGGAATTGGTTATAATACTGCTAAAGCAATGATACGAAAACTAGGGATGGATCCAAACGCGAGATTAGGTGAATTATCCGATGCTGATATAAAGAAAGTTGAGTCTGTAATAAGTGATCATACAATTAAAGGTTTACCTAGTTGGTTATATAATAGGCGTAAAGACTATGAGAGTGGCTTAGATCTTCATTTAGTTACTTCTGATCTAATCTTTTACGTAAGAAATGATATAGAAAGAGAGAAGAAGAGTAGGAGTTGGAGAGGAGTTAGGCATTCATTGGGCTTAAAGGTTAGAGGACAAAGAACAAGGACTACGGGAAGAACTGGTATGACTATAGGTGTAGCTAGAAAGAAAGCCGCACAACCCCAGGCTCAACAATCTTCTTCCCAACAACAACAGAAATCCTCTTAAGGTGATCTAGATGGGAGATCCGAAAAAAAGTAGGAAAAAATGGGAAAGTCCAGGTCATCCATGGATAAAAGAAAGAATAGGTTATGAGCAAGAACTGTTAGGAAAATACGGTCTAAGAAACAAAAGGGAAATCTGGATAGCACAGTCAATAATTAGAAAGTTTAGACACCAAGCAAGATCATTATTAGCATTGCCACCCGCAGAAAGGGCCGTCAGGGAGAAACAATTAGTCGGGAAGTTACTGAAGATGGGTTTGTTAAAGAGGGAAACTGCAACTGTAGATGATATTCTAAGTTTAACCGAGCAAGATCTATTGGAGAGAAGATTGCAAACTATAGTGTATAAGAAAGGATTAGCAAATACAACATATCAAGCTAGGCAATTAATAACTCATGGGCACATTGCGGTCAATGGTAAAAGAGTCACGTCTCCAGGTTATATTGTTAATGTAGATGAGGAAAATCTAATCGATTATTACGTTACTTCCTCATTTAAATCAAGACCACCAGTTATGGCACAACAAGAAGGAGGTGAAGTAGGTGTCAAGCAGGCGTGAAATTAGATGGGGAATAGCTCATATTTATGCGTCACAGAATAACACTCTAATAACTATAAGTGATCTTACTGGCGCGGAAATCATCTCCAGAGCTAGCGGAGGCATGGTAGTGAAAGCGGACAGAGAGAAATCATCTCCCTATGCTGCAATGTTAGCTGCAAATAAAGCTGCTAGTGACGCCCTTGAAAAAGGTATAATGGCACTTCACATTAAGGTTAGGGCGCCTGGTGGATATGGTAGTAAGACGCCGGGACCCGGTGCTCAACCTGCAATTAGAGCATTAGCTAGAGCTGGATTCATTATAGGAAGGATTGAAGACGTGACGCCTATTCCTCATGATACTATAAGGAGACCCGGTGGAAGAAGAGGAAGAAGAGTATAGGCGGCTTATACATGTCAATTAATTTACTTCATAAGGATGATAAAAGGATAGATCTAGTTTTTGAGGGTTATCCTTTAGAATTTGTAAATGCAATTAGGAGAGCGGCGATGCTTTATGTTCCAGTAATGTCTATTGACGATGTATATTTCATAGAGAATAACAGTCCTTTATACGATGAGATATTGGCACATAGGTTGGCTTTAATACCATTTACTTCAGAGGAAGCCTTAGATACGTATAGATGGCCGGAAGAATGTATCGACTGTACTGAAAACTGTGAAAAATGTTATACTAAGATTTACATTGAAGCGGAAGCGTTGAATGAGCCTAAGATGCTATACTCTAAAGATATAAAATCAGAGGATCCATCAATAGTTCCAATATCTGGAGACATACCAATTGTGCTATTAGGTGCTAATCAAAAGATATCACTTGAGGCTAGGTTAAGATTAGGCTACGGAAAAGAGCACGCTAAGTTTATACCAGTTTCTTTGGCAATAGTTAGATACTATCCGAAAGTTGAGATACTAGGAAATTGTGAAAAAGGAGCTACTGTTTGCCCAGAGGGGGTATTTGAATTAAAAGATGGTAAACTCTCAGTAAAGAACGAGTTGGCCTGTACCTTGTGTGAAGAGTGTTTAAGATATTGTAATGGCTTAATTAGAATTTCGTCTGTAGAAGATAAATATATTCTGGAGCTAGAAAGTGTCGGATCTCTTAAGCCAGAGAGAATTTTATTAGAGGCTGGTAAAAGCATTATTAGAAAGATTGAAGAATTAGAGAAGAAGTTGGTAGAGGTGATTAAATGAAGGTAACTGGTAGTACGAATATAATGGTTAGAAAGCTTATTAGAAATTTGGAAAAGTCTAAGAAGCCATTGTGGAGAAAAGTAGCTGAGGAATTATCGGCATCATCCAGAAAGAGGCCATATATTAACCTATACAAAATAAACAAGTACACTAAGACCAATGACATAGTTGTTGTTCCAGGAAAAGTCTTAGGTATAGGTAAACTAGATCACGTAGTAACAGTTATTGCATTAGATTTCTCAAAATCCGCTATAGAAAAAATTAGAGCTTCGGGAGGTCAGACTATGAGTATATATAAAGCTTTAGAAACCTTTAAGGATTTTAAAGGAAAAAGTGTGAGGTTGATGAAGCAATGAGTACGCAAGTTCAAGAGCAAGAAGTAGTAATTAACGCTGAAGGTCAGATCTTAGGTAGAATGGCGAGTAACATAGTTAGATTATTAAAGGAAGGTAAAAAGGTAATTATAGTAAATGGAGAAAAAGCAGTAATAAGTGGGGAGAAAAACAGAGTTATAGAGTCATATAAATTACTTTTAACAGTAAGAACGCTTTTTAATCCTTATAGAAATGGGATTAGAAGACCTAAATCACCGATAAATATAGTTAAAAGGACTATTAGGGGAATGTTACCTAAGAGTAGTAAGGGACGTAGAATGCTTAAGAACGTTAAGGTATATATTGGAGTACCGAAGGAATTTGAGGGGAGACAATTTATTAAATTCCCAGACGCTGATGTGAGTAGACTTAAAGGTAAGTATGTAACAGTAGAAGTAGTTGCAAAAGAGCTAGGGTGGAGTTGATGAGTGAGGAACAGAAAGTAGTTATTTCCAGCGCTAGAAGGAAGACAGCTAGAGCTACATGTTATATATTCCCCGGGAAAGGAAGAGTGTTCGTAAACAACATTCCAATTGAGTTAATACCAATAGAAATCGTAAGATTGAAAGTCATGGAACCATTACTTTTAGCTGGGAATGACATTAGATCAAAGATAGATGCCAAAATAGTAACTTATGGGGGTGGGATAATGGGCCAGGCTGATGCAGCAAGGATGGCTTTGGCTAGGGCATTGGTTAAGTTCACTGGTAGTGATGAATTAAAGAAAATATATAGGGCGTATGATAGGACAATGCTAGCTGGAGATCCAAGGCAGACGGAATCAGAGAAATGGATGAGATATAGCGCAAGGAGATGGAGGCAGAAATCGTATAGGTGAATCTAAATGATGATCCCAATTAGATGTTTTACATGTGGTTCATTGATAGCTGATAAGTGGCAGCCATTTATAACAAGAGTTAATGCAGGGGAGAATCCAGGAAAGGTTCTTGATGACTTAGGTGTAAAAAGATATTGTTGCAGAAGAATGCTTTTATCTCACATAGATATAATTAGTGAAGTAATCCACTATACTAGACCAATTTGAAAGGTGATCAATTTGAGTGAAAAGGAAGAAAGAGGAGGAGAATTAACTGAAGCAGAAAAAGAGGAGTTACGAAAATCCGAAAAAGGTACAATAATAGAATTATTAGTTCCAGTAGAGACTTATCTTTCGGCTGGAGTTCATATAGGTACTCATAGTTGTACTAAATATATGGAGAGTTTCGTATATAGAGTAAGAGCAGAAGGATTGTATGTATTAGATGTTAGAAAGATAGATGAAAGATTAAGAATAGCAGCTAAGTTCTTATCAAGGTATGAACCACAGGATATAATTGCAGTAGCGAGTAGGCCTTATGCATACAGGCCAGTCCAAAAGTTCGCAGAAGTGATAGGAGCTAGAGCATTGGTAGGTAGAATAATACCAGGAACTTTTACAAATCCATATTTATCAACATATACAGAGCCAAAGGTATTGTTAGTATCCGATCCTAGAACTGATACTCAAGCAATAAAAGAAGCTGCTAAGGTAGGAATACCGATAGTTGCTTTTGCTGATACTGATGCTAAAATCGATTATATTGATCTCATAATACCGGCCAATAATAAAGGTAGGAAATCATTGGCGCTATTATATTGGGCATTAGCTAGGCAAATACTCAGAGAGAGGAGGATAATTCCCCCAGATGGCGATTTGGCGGTACCAGTAAGTGAATTCGAGATGAGGCTTGTTCAATGAAGAGATTACCAGCGGTTGCAGGTTCTTTTTATGAATCAGATCCGAAAAAACTTAAAATGCAGATTGAGTGGTCATTCAGACATAATATAGGTCCAAGAGATATTCCTAAACAATCTTACGAGAAGAAGAAAAGAGATAATTTATTTTTTGTCGTGCCCCATGCTGGTTATATTTATAGCGGCCCCGTGGCAGCTCACTCATATTATTATTTAGTTTCAGAAGGTAGGCCAGATGTTGTGATAATATTAGGTCCTAATCATACCGGTTTGGGTTCTTATGTTTCTGCCTGGCCTAAGGGAGAATGGGAAACTCCGTTAGGTAGTGTGAAAATAGATGAAGAAATTTTAATGCAATTAATCAAGGAATCGGAAGTGATAGACTTAGATGAAAAATCGCACTTATACGAACATTCAATCGAGGTTCAATTGCCATTTTTGCAGTACTTTTTTGGTGATAACTTTAAGATGGTTCCAATTGTAATTATGATGCAAACCCCTGAAATTGCCGAATTTCTAGCAGATGCCATTTATAAGGTTATGCAGAAGAATCCAGATAAGGATATAGTAGTCTTGGCAAGTAGTGATATGAACCATTACGACCCACATGAGATTACGGTAAAGAAAGATGAGGAAGCAATAGAAAAAATTCAACAATTAGATTATAAGGGTTTATACGAGGTTGTAGAAGGTAAAGATGTTACTTTATGTGGTTATGGTCCTATAATGGTTAACCTAATCCTAGCTAAGAAGTTCGGTAAAAAAGCCTATATTTTGAAACATGCAACTTCTGGTGACACTTCGGGACCTAAAGATTCAGTTGTGGGTTATCTTGCAGCGCGTTTTGGGAGTTAGAGTTCCGTTTCTCGGAATCCCTATAAAAGGAATAAATAATCCGATTCTGGTGCTTGACGGAATCATAGAGTCATTAAACATTTTTGTGAGGACTGAGGCAATTGGCCAGTTTATAAGGCAATTTAATGAGGCAATTGGTTTTCAGTGCGTTAAGGAGGAGGAACATTGGGATTCCTCGATTCCCTTCTCTTCATATTATATTTACGTTACTGAGAAGTTGGCAAATGATGCTATAAGAAATTGTGAGGTCCCAATGAGTGAAGATGAGAAATTTGAAATCCTTCACCTAGTGGATGAAGCAATATTCCCCCAAAACTCTTTAGTTAAGGCACTCAGAACTTCACAACAACTTAATTCCCCCATCCTCTTTAGAGATGGTGAAGAACCAATTAGAATTCAATTAGAACCAATTAAAATTAAAGTAGTTTCCTCATACCCTTTTGATGGCAATCCTAAATATCTAGATAATTCGCTAATTCATCTAGCTGGTATTATTCCAGTTGAATATGTTGAGAGTAAAGCACGAAATCTAATAGAATTTGAAAATGGACTATGGAGTGCTATATATTCCTTACCGTATTTAAAAATAAATAATTGGAAATGGATATGGGATCTGAATTGGCTTACGATTATAGAGTTCTCAAATTAGGTGGAAGTCTAATCACATGCAAAGATCTCCCTAGGTGTGTTAGATTAGAATTGCTAAGAAAAATTTCGGAAGAAATTAAGAAATTCATTGATGAAAATCCTAACGAAAAGATTATATTATTACATGGTGGAGGGAGTTTTGGCCATTATGAGGCATCGATATTTGATGATAGTAGAACCGTAAGGACCTCTGAAGCCATGCAGGAGTTAAATTATATGATAACTAAACAACTGTTAAAAAGTGGTGTTAACGTTATTAGTATCCCTGGAAAATTCTATACTTTTGATATAGTGTTAAATGCTCTAGAGAAGGGCCTTGTGCCCTTGATATATGGTGATATTAAATTTGATGGATCCATAATTTCTGCAGATGATATGAGTATAGATATTGTGAAGAAACTCAATGCCAGATTACTTTTCGCAATCGATAAGGCTGGAATTTTAGGAAGGGATGGAAGAGTCATAAGCGAGTTAAGAAGGATAGATGAGGTTGGTAGATTGCTACAAGCTAATTATTATGATATTACTGGTGGAATAATTTCTAAGATACAAAAGATATTTGAAAACAATTTAAATGCTATGATTTTTGATGGGAGTAAAGCTGGAAATATATATTTAGCATTAAAGGGATATAATATAGGTACTTTGGTAAGAGGTAATCCGAATGCCTGATATAGTAAATAGAAAAGTGGAGCACGTTGAAATTGCCGCTTTTGAAAACGTAGATGGTTTATCTTCATCAACGTTCTTAAATGATGTAATTTTAGTTCACCAAGGATTTCCGGGGATATCATTTAGTGAAATAAATACTAAGACAAAATTTTTTAGGAAAGAGATAAGTGTGCCAGTAATGGTAACTGGGATGACAGGTGGAAGGAATGAATTGGGAAGAATAAACAAGATTATAGCAGAGGTCGCTGAAAAATTCGGAATACCCATGGGGGTAGGTAGTCAGAGAGTTGCGATAGAAAAGGCTGAGGCAAGGGAAAGTTTTGCGATAGTTAGGAAGGTAGCTCCTACAATACCTATTATTGCTAATTTAGGGATGCCACAACTAGTTAAAGGATATGGGCTAAAGGAATTCCAAGACGCCATACAAATGATCGAAGCTGATGCAATAGCTGTTCACTTAAATCCAGCCCAAGAAGTATTTCAACCAGAAGGTGAACCTGAGTATCAGATTTATGCTCTAGAAAAACTGAGAGACATCTCTAAGGAGTTATCTGTGCCGATTATAGTAAAGGAAAGCGGCAACGGTATTTCCATGGAAACTGCAAAACTTCTTTACAGTTATGGTATAAAGAATTTTGACACTTCTGGACAAGGCGGTACTAATTGGATAGCAATTGAGATGATAAGGGATATTAGAAGAGGGAACTGGAAGGCAGAGAGTGCAAAAAATTTTCTGGATTGGGGTGTACCAACTGCAGCGTCGATAATGGAAGTGAGATATTCAGTTCCAGATTCCTTTCTAGTGGGTAGTGGAGGCATTAGGAGTGGGTTAGATGCAGCTAAGGCTATAGCCTTAGGTGCTGATATTGCTGGTATGGCATTACCAGTGTTAAAAAGTGCTATAGAAGGTAAGGAAAGTTTAGAACAATTCTTTAGAAAGATAATATTTGAATTGAAGGCCGCCATGATGCTTACTGGTTCTAAAGACGTTGATGCGTTAAAGAAGACCAGTATTGTTATTTTAGGTAAACTTAAAGAGTGGGCAGAATATAGGGGGATAAATTTATCTATATACGAGAAAGTTAGAAAGAGAGAATAAAATGAGTGACGAATTAAGTTCGTATTTTAATGATATAGTTAACAATGTAAATTTTCATATAAAAAATTTTGTAAAGAGCAATGTTAGAACGCTTGAGGAAGCATCGTTTCATTTATTTACAGCTGGGGGCAAAAGACTTAGACCCTTAATTCTGGTTTCATCGTCAGACTTAATTGGCGGGGACAGGCAAAGGGCATATAAGGCAGCAGCTGCCGTGGAGATTCTTCACAACTTTACTCTAGTTCATGACGATATAATGGATAGGGATTACCTAAGAAGAGGATTACCAACTGTTCATGTAAAGTGGGGTGAACCAATGGCAATACTTGCAGGTGATTACTTACACGCCAAGGCTTTTGAAGCCTTAAATGAGGCTCTAAAAGGTCTTGACGGGAATACGTTTTATAAGGCTTTTTCCGTATTTATTAATTCTATCGAGATAATATCGGAAGGTCAAGCAATGGATATGTCATTTGAAAATAGAGTAGATGTAACTGAGGAAGAGTACATGCAAATGATAAAAGGAAAGACTGCGATGCTATTTTCATGTTCTGCTGCATTAGGCGGTATAATTAACAAGGCTAGCGATGATATAATTAAAAATTTAGTCGAATATGGATTAAATCTAGGCATATCATTCCAAATAGTGGATGATATCTTAGGAATTATTGGAGACGAAAAGGAATTAGGGAAACCAGTTTACAGTGATATTAGGGAAGGTAAGAAAACAATTCTTGTTATAAAAACTTTAAGTGAAGCTACTGACGATGAAAAGAAAATTCTGGTTTCTACGCTTGGGAATAGGGAGGCTAAAAAGGACGATCTTGAGAGAGCGTCGGAAATAATAAGGAAGTATTCATTGCAATATGCATACAATTTAGCTAAAAAGTACTCAGATCTTGCATTAGAACATTTGCGTAAAATTCCAGTTTACAATGAAACTGCTGAAAAGGCTTTAAAATATCTAGCGCAGTTTACCATTGAAAGGAGAAAGTAAATGAGCATATCAGGGATATTGCTTTCAATTTTTATATCCTTTTTCATAAGCTATATTACAACAGTCTGGGTAATAAGACAGGCAAAAAAGAGTGGGCTTGTAGGTAAGGATGTAAATAAACCAGATAAACCGGAAATACCACTAATGGGTGGGATAAGTATAATAGCCGGGTTTATAGCGGGATCCTTCTCCTTATTACTAACTGATGTAAGAAGTGAGCGAGTAATTCCATCTGTAATACTCTCCTCATTGCTTATAGCATTTCTTGGACTATTAGATGATATATTTAACCTTAGGCAATCAGTAAGAGCATTTCTACCAATTTTCGCATCAGTTCCGCTAATAGTTTACAGCGTTGGACACTCAGTAATATCAATTCCATTTTTAGGTCCAGTAAATTTCGGAATATTGTATTATGTCATAATAATACCTTTTGCGTTAACGATAGCATCTAATGCCTTCAATATGCTAGAGGGTCTAAACGGGTTGGGTGTAGGTATGGGGGTTATAATGTTATCTGCATTAGCGTATATAGGACTAACTCATGGTGGTCCTTCATACCAGGCTGGTTTAGTGGCACTTTCAGCAATTTTTTCATTAGTGGCTTTTCTGTTATTTAATAAATATCCTGCGAAAATATTTCCAGGTAATGTTGGCACGTATTTCATAGGAGCATTGATAGGAGCCATAGGAATTGCGGGTTTCATGTACACTGCATTAGCGATTCTCTATATACCATACGTTGTGGAGTTCATATTGAAGTTAAGAACAAAGTTTAAGGGCGTATCGTTTGGCAAAGTGGACTCTTCTGGTAGATTATATTGGGATGAAAAGCCTCATTCATTAACACATGTAGTAATGAAAATGGGTCGATTTAAGGAGTATCAAGTGGTTATAATTTTATGGGGAATAGAAGTAATATTCGCAATAATAGCTGTAATTCTACAAAGTGTAACAATAGTAATATAGTAGAACTCTTGGCCTTTATCAATACTCTTAAAAATCATTAAAGATATATATAGATGGGGCCAGGGAGGGTGGGGGATCTCGCCAATCCCTGTGACCCGCAAGGCGTAATGCGGGCACCAGTAACTCCTACTCTATGGTGTCTCCTATCTGTAGGTCCCAGTGGAGCTATGAAGGCTGCCCAGCGGGGCTTGGCGGTCGTAGGCTTCCTCTCCGGAGGGAGGGGAAGTACTACGATAGCTGGGGGAATCGGCGAGGCCCGGAAGGGAGCAGCCGTGCCTGGACGCCAGCGTTCGCTGGTCTACAGCCAGAGTGAAACTGGGGTAAGCCTATAGATAGGTAGGCCATGGAGTAGGGGGTCTGGCCCCATAAAGCATAAAAAGGGATAAAGCATACTATTAAAGTAGTGCCGAGGTCGCCTAGCCAGGTAGGGCGGCGGCCTGCTAAGCCGCTGGGGATTCTCCCCACGCGGGTTCAAATCCCGCCCTCGGCGCATATTTCTTTTCAATTTTGATTAAATTTCTAGTAACAAGGATCTATCGTTTCCTCACTTAATAGAATCAAAATTTAAGGAGGAAATGTTGTAAATTTGTACAAGGATACGTTAATTGATTATGTAACGGAAAAATGAGTAATACCAGTAGTGCGAACAGGACTCATTTGAAGTGTTATCAATTGAAAAACCCGGTATTGTACTCGTTACCAAATGCGAATTACAACGAATCAGTAAATCAAATATCATTACCAAATGGTGCAGCACAGCTACTAAGCTACCAACCAGAATTAAACAAGTACGCGATATTAAAGCAAGTTAAGTCTGAGTTTCTTTACCCTTTGGCGGTCAATTGGCTTATCTCTAAAAGTGTAAAAACAATTTGATAACCCTATCTTCAGTTTTTCCATATCCTTATCCTGCAATTTACACTACCGGTAGTTGAACTCCCTGGATTATTATCCTAATAAACCAATATTAAGCCAGGTTATCTTAAAATTGGTTTGTAGATGTTACCAGTTATGAAATTGCCAAATAGTTTTACAGATAATGATAGTGCAAATTACGCAGCAGCATTAAAGGCCAATCAGAACTATTTAATATTTTAAAGGATATGATGTCAAAGGCTAAGAAGATTTATGAGCCACTTGTAGCGTCTATGTTCTAGCTGGTATTGCTTATGCAACAATATTTGCAGTTGAGGAGTGGAATGAGGTTAATCAAATTATACAAGATGCACAACCCTTTGTAGAGAAATTGAATAACGTTTATAATCAAGTATTGTTAACAACAAACTCATGCATTGAAGGGCGATTCAAGTTTCCATTGCAAATTCACTATATTTCAAAAATTATGACGAATTTAATTGGGTAATAACGGTTAATAAAGGGAATACGTGCTTAATCATGTTAATACTTTTATATTTATATTATTCATAAATTACAATTCGCAATGGATCCGTGAATCGCCCGCATTGAAACACAACCAGACTTAACTAGGAATCAGAAGGTAGTATGAGCAAATGGCTCAAAGTCAATTAAATAATTTAATGTCTGAGGTTGATGCTAAGGAAAGTGAAAGTGAGATATAAAACAAATTATACAATGAGCTATCACAATACTTAGCAAACCTAGGAATTAATTGTAGTTAAATATTTTTGTATTCATTTTTTAAGAAACATTTATATGATGCTAGATTTATTACGAACAAGTAGTCTTATTCTGTTTATATTTCAGAACTATGAAAAAACATAGCGCCGGAGGGAGGACTCGAACCTCCGACCACCCGGTTTCTGCACCCGGCATAACAGCCGGGCGCTCTGCCAACTGAGCTACTCCGGCGTGATAAAAATACTAATAATGGATTAAAAAGTTATCTTCAGTTAACGTAAAGTAAAAGCTTTATAAAAACAATATCAGCCATTAGCTACCTTCTTTTTTATCTCGTTTAACTCCTCATCTAATTTCTCATCCCATATTATTTTAAACCATTCCTTGATGTGTTCTATCTCTTCTTTAATTAAGGTGATTATAAGAACCTTTATCTCACTTTTAGGTAATTCTTGTAGAGAAGAAAAGTACACGGAAGAGATTTTAACTAGATCTCTAAGACCCTTATCTTCTAATGACTTTGATACGCTAAATATCTTTGACCTAGGCACACTATAATGTGTGATTTGTTTTTCCTCTTTGTTATACAAATTTAGTATAAGTAATGCTGAAATTATTTGCCTCCAAGATTTTTGCATTTCTTTGCGAGCCTCCTCTATCATGTCATTTTCAAGGTAAAATATACTCATCTTTACTCTTTTCATTGAACTGGCAATAAGTGCTTTTGATTTCTCTTTTGTCATAATTTCAAACCCGCTAGATGGGGCCGGCGGGATTTGAACCCGCGATCACCAGGGCCCAAGCCTGGCGTCCTAGTCCAGGCTAGACTACGGCCCCCTCATATAATAGTTTCTAAAGGCTATAAATGATTTACTCTATTATATAAAAAGGGAAATTGAGGTAGATCATGAAAATACGCTTTCTTAGCCTGTTATCGAAGTAAGACTTTTGGTTGTGAGAAATTATGGTAAAGTAGAATAATGAACAAAAATGATTTGGGCGATTCACGGCTCCATTGCGATTTCAATTTATTTCTATAAAAACAGATAAGAATAATTGATTCTACATTTTGAGTAACACTGATAGGGGACGAGTATGAGGTAATATCGTGGACCTCTTAGCTACGAACGAGGTAACCCTCTACGACATTCAGCTAAAGGAACTCGTAGAGGGATCTGGACAGAGCTTAACCCTCATACTCGTCCCCAAGATATTATCCGATGACGCCTTATTAAACAAATCGGTCAAGGAGATCGAGAAGATGGCCTTGGAGGAGGCTGAGAAGAAGAGTCCTAACTACCAGAGAGGTAAGGAGGTGAAAAGGAAGGGTTACGCGAGGTACAGGTTCCTCAAGGGGTTTAAGATCATGTTAGAAGGGAGAGAAGTCATTTACAAGTTAGAGTGGATCTCGGTGAAATTGCCCGTACTTTACGGAATTAAGGGGAGGGTGAAGACTCAGGTGGAGGAGACTTTGCTGAGGGAGGAGAGGAAGGTCTTCACGGCCTTGATGTTGGTCTATTCTGTGCTGGGAGGTAAGTTGAACGCCAAGCTCTGGATGCCTCAGATCGAAGCGAGTGGCAATTTCAAGTATGTAATAGTTGATGGGAAGTGCGTGAAGCTCAAGGGAGGAAAGGGAGTCCTCCTCTCGGCGATTGGTATGACAAAGGAAGGCAAGAGGGCCGTTCTGGATATAATCTTAAGCGTGGAGGAAGATGCAGTGGGTTATTGGAAACTCTTGGTTGAGGTCTGGAAGAAGTCGAGCTTCGTCCTAGTGGTGGCTGATGGAACTAAGGCGTTGGACAGGGCGATCTCCCTCGCTGAACTTCAAGTAAGAAGGCAAGGATGCTTGGTTCACCTTAAGCGTAACGCGACTAAGGAGGAGAGGGAGGCGTTGAATGTTATCATCTCATCTGCCGAGAGTGGAGAGATTAAGCCGGAGACTTGTCCGAGGCTCTTGAGTTATCTCTCCGCTCCCAAGGAGCTCTGGAGGTGGCTCAAATCCAATAACTTGATCGAGTCCTTCAACTCTCTCTTGGAAAGGCGGAGGTTCGGTAAGTTTCACTCCCCTTGGAGGATACTACAGATCGCTCGGACCATAGCTAACAACTATAACCTATTAACTTGTTTTCTCGTTACTGTAATAATATTACAATACTCCTCATTCTTCTCGCTTTATCAGAAATATACACAATAATTTCTTCATTGAATTATCCTAATTAATAGAGAATATTACAATTCGCAATGGAAACCTGAATCGCCCAATGATTTAGATAATAAGGAGTTCACTTATGAAAACAGATATAATACCAGATACGAATATACCATCAAATGTACCCATCCCACCTATGCTAATAACTTGTGGCCTTGCCTCATTAATAATTCTTCTTAAGTTAAGTAAATCGGCACCTATTAACGTACCTACCACGCTACCAATGTATGCAGATAAGGGTATAAGAATATGAAATCTATAGAAAAGAAAATAACTAGTTATTACTGAAAATACGCTAGGTATTATGGGGTGCATTATAACTCCAACTCCTCTTATTACCCTAGAGAAAAGCTTTGATGCAACGGCAACAATTATTATATTTATTACAAAATATAAGATATAAGCTTGTAATTCATACATTAAAAACAATGATACTGCTAATGGAATTAGGGCTCCGCCTAGATTTATGGCGATTAATGTATTCATATTGTGTTTAGAGATACGTGGTATAAAGACGGGAAACCCAAAGAAGAATACAACATCTTCCTCGATTGATATAGCCTCTTTTTTCACCTCTTTCAAAACTAAGTTAAAAGGGCTACTGAACAGACTTAGAAATGAAATAGTAATCGAAACAATTATTGCAATATCCTTATTAATTCCGACTATGGAAAAAAGTTGGGAGAAATATCCTGCAGATATTAGTGCCATAATAAGGCCTAACAAGAAGTATAATATAGACCTAAAAAGACCCCTAAAAGGCGAAAGAACAATTATTCTTTTCAAAGCATATTACACTCCTTATTGGCTTTAATATAATCTTCCCAAGTATTTATGTTATATAACCTCTTCTTCACTTCAATATCAGTATAATTCGAAAAATTTAATCCAATCCAATAAGAGACGCCAAGATAACTACCATAACTTTTGAGACTGCATACATCAGCATTACACTTTTCAATCAAAGTTTTAATGGCATTATCGTCAATGAACGCGACGTCAATAGGCACAACTAGAATTGGTGGTTTTAAATTATCAACTACATATTTGATATCGTTTTCATAACTAATATCTGGAGTAGGAAATATTTTGAAAATAGAATCCCTGAATATTGGAAATAACGGATGAGATGAACTAATACCTAAGTATACCTTATCGCATACCTTATTTACTGCGTCAAAAACCCATGAAATTAACGGTTTACCGCAAACTACTAAAAAAGGCTTAAATAACGTAATTCTTCTACCCTTTCCCCCAGCTAAGATAATTGCTTTCAAACCTCACCAATTCCTCCTCGAAATCTTGATTAAAAGTTCCAACATCCTTAATCTCTAGAACCGAATCCCCCCTCCTAACCTCACCTATTACATATGCCTCACTAATTCTCTCAAGAATCTTTTCCGGATGATTAGATATTGCAATAAAGGACCCAGAGGAAATCAATCTTAAAGGATCAATACTTAAGGCCTTAGTTATAATTTTGGTCTCATATCTCAATCCAATCTTATCCAAATTAATCGAAACAGTATAGCCGGTAGCTTTTGCGATCTCAAGTAACGCTTGCATTACTCCTCCCTCTGTAGCGTCGTGCATTGCAACTACATAATCTAAAATACTTAAAGCTCTCTGTTGGACTATTATGTCCTTCTTAAAGCCCTTTGCCTTCTCAATAACCTCCCTACTTACACCCTTTTCTAATAGCAATTCACTATAATCTTTAGCTAAAATCCATGTTCCCTCAATACCCGGGCTTCCAACAAGTACGACTTTCATTCCCTCTTTTACACTCTTGTAGTTCAAAAACTTATTAGAAGTTCCCATTGCGGTAGTAATTACAATGTCTTGTTTAACATTACTTGTAACCTCTGTATGACCACCTACAACTTTACAGCCTATTGAGTTACACGCTTCTGATATTCCAGAAATTATACCATCCAAGTGGGAAACATCTGAAAGTAAGATAACACTGTTTACCCATCTGCATTGCGCTCCTTTCATATTTATATCATTACACGCCACCGCTATTGAAAGAAAACCGTTGTCACTTTTAGCCTCAGTAATTGGATCTGAATGTACGATCAAATATTCACCTTTTATCTCAAGAACTGCAGCGTCTTCACCTATTGATGGACAAGTAAGACAGTCCCCTATTGGTAAATTATAAATAAATTTATTGGTAGAAACTTTACCGAAATTCACATTAACTATTATGAAATAATTAGCATATATGAGTAATGTTATAGTAGAGGTTAGGGATTTATATAAAAATTACAAAGATAAAGAAGTACTAAGGGGGATCTCATTTACAGTCTATAAAGGCGAAATATTCTCATTGCTTGGTCCCAATGGAGCAGGGAAGACAACAACTGTGAAAGTACTATCTTGTGTGATAAAACCATCTAGGGGAGAAGTTAGGGTAATAGGGTATAGGGTACCGGAGGAGTGTGGAAAAATTAGAGAAAAGATTGGAGTAATGCCTCAAGATTATCAAGGATTTCTAGATTTAACGGTAAGGGAGAACATAGAATATTTCGTTAAATTATATAATGGAAAGGAAACACAGGTTGGTGAACTAATTTCACTGTTAGGCTTAGAGGAAGTGAAAAACCAAAAACTAAGATACTTGTCTGGGGGTTATATGAGAAGAGTAGGTCTTGCATCAGCATTTGCTGGAGATCAAGAAATTTTATTTTTAGACGAACCCACCGTGGGTTTAGATCCTAAGGCTAGAAGAGAATTTTGGGAAATCATAAAGATGATGAAAAATAAAGGGGTAACGATATTTCTAACAACGCATTATTTAGATGAGGCGCAAAAACTATCAGATAGAGTAGCAATACTATACGGGGGTAAGCTGATTAAAGTTTCCACCGCAAGCGAGATAATGACAGAATTTAAGGCTAGTAATTTGGAAGATGCTTACCTAGAATTAATTAAGTCTTTAGAGGATGGTGAGAATAATGAATAGGATATTATTGACTGTTTCTGCATTGGTTAAGGATAATTTAAGAAATAGATTCGTAATCTTCTGGATAATAATATTTCCTATTATCATAACGTTACTATTCGGTCTCGTATTTGGGGGTTTTAGTAGTTATTTTCACGTTACTGTTGCAGTGGAGGGAGATTATGGTCTAGCCAAGTATCTTAATACCACTGAGATATTTCAAGGAGTAACTAACGTAAGTCTAAAATACGCAGTAGAGCATGACTATATTTACGTTAAGGTTAATGGGTCTAGTTTCACAATATATACCAGTAAGCAAAATCAAGAGTTTGTACCAGTATTAGAGTCAGTTATTGACCAGTATTATCAAAAGGTCAATAATACACATGACTTCACAGTTTTACAAATATCAGGATATACTTATTATTATTATTTAATATCTGGAATAATAGGGATAATATCACTCTCTAATGGAATACTTAGTACGATAGGAGTTTCGGCTAGTTATTTCAGAGATAGGATAATCGAAAGATTAGCTACATCTCCATTAAAGAGTTATGAGTGGGTGATTTCACTAATAATCTACGTGATAATTATAACACTAATTTCCACAGCTGCAGTAATAATTCTGGGAATTCTATTTGGTTTTATACCAATAATAGGTATAGAATTCTTGGTATTCTTAGTAATCTCAACCTTATTATTTGGTGGCCTAGGGGCAATAATCTACGGATTAACACCAAAGGATAAGATATTTCTTTCAGAGATAGTGGCTAACGTTCTAGTATTTCCGCTAATGTTCTTGAGTAATGCCTTCTTCCCTCCTAACGTATATCCGCCGATAGTAAGAATATTTGTAGAATACCAACCATTATCTGTAATTATAACAATTATTCGAGATTTAATAGTATACGGTGTATCGCCAAATCCCATTTTAGTCTCCATAGTTTTCTTCTTTACCGTACTCTTCCTTTATGCGGGAGGACGACTTTTAAAGTTAAGAGAAATTGACTAAAACCAGGGTGGGTTGGTCTTATTAAGAAAGCTTAATAGTCCCTCTCTTGCTTCTTCACTCTGAATTTGTATAATAAGATCATTAAAAGCTTTATCAATGTAATCTCTAAATGGTCTTAGCATATTTCTTTTTATATATAAAGTTGCAGAAGGTGCAGAAATTGATAGTTCTTTAATCAATTCAAAGGTTGCCTTATCCAAATCGTCATTAACAATGTGTACTAAACCTATAGATTTAGCCTCATTTGCATCAATAACCTCACCTTTCATTGCTATTCTTTTAACGTTATTATAACCTAATATAAAATGGCCAATTGATGAGAGAACCGGGGGAAATACACCTATTTTTACACCCGGTGTTGCGAACATTGCCTTAGATTCCGATATGACGTAGTCTGATAGCAATAGAAGCTCCATAGAAGCTCCATAGGCTATCTTTTTTACTTGGGAAATAACTATTTTATTCATATCTAGCATTTTATGAAATATTTCCCTCATATAGGTAAAGAATGTAATAGCGAATTCACTATCGTTGGAGGCTTTAATTAATTCTCTAATGTCCGCACCTGTACCAAAGTTATCCTCTCCCCTAATAATAAGAAATCTTTTACCCTTATTGTCATTTATTGCTGATAAAGTATCTATCATCTGTGTCATGAACTCAACATTAAATAAATTATATTTATTATCATTTTGATAAAATTTCAATAAAATATACTTATCATACTCGTAAACTTCAATAGGCATATTGATAGTAAATATAACTTAACAAATAAAAATCTATCGCATAACTTTACTTAACTCATCCAAAATATTTTTCACTTTTCGCTTATCCTCGTCATTCAATTTCTCTAGATTCTCAACTATGTATCTAGCAGAGAACTCCAATTGTTCTATTGCTTCTTTAACTTTATCCTCCTCTGACATAACTCCGATAGCTTTTCTACCCTCTTCTGTCAATTCATAATACTTTTTCCACCCGTCAACTTTGCTAATTCTTATTAAACCTTCAGATTCCAGAGCGTCCAATGCAGGATACACAGAGCCTGGAGATGGTCTCCACATACCATAGCTTGTCTTCTCAATCTCATCCATAATTTGAGCACCAGTCATTGGCCCTTTAGATAATACGTACAATATAAGCCACTTTAAGCCTCTTCTCCTATGCCAAAACATTAATATTCATTATTATATTAAAGCTTTTAAAGCTAAAGTACTAAAAATAGAAAAACTCAGAAAAAATTACAATGGCTTAAACTCCTTTTCAACTAGTTGTGCCATCTTATCTGCACAATCCTTTATATCGCTAAGCATCTTACCTTTAAGCTCAGTATAATCTCTAGCCTTGTATAAATATCTTGGTCTTCCAGCCTTGTTCCCTGGCTCCTTTATTCTCATTACTAATCCCATTTCAAGTAACTTGTTTAAACTTCTATTAATTGAAGCTTTAGAAAGCTTAAGATCACTTTCCAACTCTTCAGTACCTCTAGCATCGCCTTTCATTAAGGCTAATAATACTGTGACATCAGTTTCCGATAGACCATAGCAAAATGACAAAATATCTACTAGACCAGCATCCTTTCCAGATGGTAACTTTATTCTAGTTCCCTCACTTAATTGGGTTTCCGACATTTATCTCACTAATAAAGAATCTAACAAGTCACATATAAAAATTTTTTCCAACCATAGTAAGGTAACTATTGAATCTATAAACCTCTGGTGCAAGTATTATACAAAAATAATTAGCATAAAGTATTACTAATATACTTTGGATATAAAGCATTACTACATCATTCTCACTTATGTACTAGTATCTATTATTTACAGATATGAGTAAGATTTATATATTAGATTAGTAATAGAGTATTATGGTGAATAGAATGGCAGTAGAAGAAATAGTAAAAGTATCAAGAAACTATCAAGTAACAATTCCAGCAAAAGTAAGACAGAAGTTTCAAATTAAGGAAGGAGATTTAGTTAAAGTAACCTACGATGAAAGTGAGGGAGTAGTAAAAATACAGTTACTGAAGGAGCCTTGGAAGTAGTTTTTTAAATCTTTTTTCTCTTTTTCCTTTAATGTTAGTGGATTCTCACGCTCATATAGATGTTAGAGACTTTGATGCAGATAGGGATTTTATAGTAAATGAATGTGAAATTCTAATAGTAAATGCTGGTGTTGATCTCCAAAGCAATTTAAAAACGCTTGAGTTAGCTAGAAAATATAACAATATTATTCCGGCAATAGGTTTTCATCCTGAGTTTGTGAAAGATAAGATAAATGAGGTAGATAGGTGCGTGGAGTTAACAAGGTACGCAAACATAATAAGTGAGGTTGGTTTAGATTACTTTTGGATAAAGGATAACGAACTCAAAAGAAAACAAATTGAAATTCTAGAGAGATTCTTGCAAATAGCTGAAAGTGAAGAAAAACCAGTAATAATCCATATAAGGGGAGGAATGAAAGATTTCTTGGAGATAATTACCTCATTCAAAAAAGTTAAATTTGTAATACATAGTTTTGAGGGAAGTGTAAAGATAGCTGATAAGGTAATTGAACTTGGTGGATTAATATCAATTCCCCCAATAATAGTGAGGGATAAGGATAGACAGAGAGTGGTTAAGGAGATACCTTTAGATTCTATTCTTACAGAAACTGATTCACCGTTTATGGGACCAGAAAAAATGAGTAGAAATAAACCTTGTAATGTAAAGTTTGCTATAAAACAAATTAGTCAATTAAAAAGAGTAGAAGAAGATGAAGTTGAGGAAAAAATATACAAGAATTTCCTCGCTTTAGTTTCTAGTCGTCTTGCAACAGGCTAGCAAGAACATGGATATTATAAAACCTAGTGTTGGGATGTAGTATCTGGGTTCTGGTGCAAGCCATGCCAACATCGAGGATGAGAATATTGCCATTAACAACATTGTAAGTGAAAGACCTAATATTAAAATTCCACTTATTGCCATTGGTTTATCTATTCTTTCCATTACATCTCACTAATAAATACTAACTTAATTTAGCTTAAAAAGTTTTACTCTATATGAGAAAAATCAAAAATAATTAAAAAAAGAAATTACCTTCACTTACTTATGTTCATCTTCTGGTGCAAAATAGACAAACAAGAAGAATGATATGAACCCTATGAACGCACCGATCGTGAATGGTAAAATATAGCTGACAGCAGCTGCATGTAGAGTCTCCATGGTTAATTCCCAAACTAGTAACGCTATAGCCAAAATATAGCCTATACCTAATAATTTAAAGAAACTTACCACGATCCTCACCCCTGTTCAACTAGTATTGCACCCCATAATCCCATTACATATCCAGTTTGTTCCCCAGTTAATGTGTTTGACATTTTCATAAAGTTGTAATTATAGTAAACCGGTGTTATTAGACCATATAGATATGCTGGTGCAGTAGCAGTAAAGGTGAAAGTAATGGTCTTATCGTATTGTATTGGTACCTCTTTAACCAGGGTTATACTTCCATTCCACCAAACAGCATATATTCCCACATAAACGTCAGTAACTGGGTATGGAGTACCAGTGGTTGAATAATTGTACAAGAAGTTATGATCATTATTAGGGGTTGGTATGTACATGTTTACAGTAACATTGGAACTAGCTAATACTATAGCCGTCGGGCCTGGAACAGAGTCATTGAACATTGTGTAGTTATCGGCAACAAGAGATATAGTTGGACTCGTTGTAGTATTATATACAATTATAGGAGGATTGTAGGGATCGCCAACTAATGTACTTGTCTGTGCTAAATGAGTTTGTGTAATGTATTTATTGATATCAGTTGGGTTCATATATCCTTGGTAAGGTAGTACTAGTAACAGTCCGTCTTGATAGCTAAACCAAGGGCCATTATATTCACCGTTTAAGAAAGCGAAAGCACCAGTAATATTAGGAACTACTACTGGCGCGTATTGAACTATGCCAGGGACTACTTGGACATCATCGACATGTGTGGCGTAATCTGGAAAATAGAAATCAGTAGTGACCATATGTGGTGCAGCGTACATAGTCAAGTTAATATATTGTCCAGGGTGAGCCACCATTATGTTGTAATAAAACGGACTTCCTAATTCGTTAGAGGTAATACCACCATCATTCTCTTTTATTGCAAAATAGTACTGGTAGGCGTACAAAGTACCTTGTATGATCTTACCTTCATTGACTGCACTGGTAGGAATTACGACACCAGCTTGAACAGAAGTCGAATCACCTCCAATAGTATATACTGCAGGTGCAGTAGCGCCTATCACTATTGCGAATAATACAATTACATATATAACCCAATAGAGTTCGAATTTCTCCTTCTTATCCACTTAAACCACCTCATATTGACTTCATACCTTTAAGAGAACCAATAGCTGAAAAAACAATTCCAATTGTTAAAATGGTAATCCAAATCCAGGTTTGCGTAGTATACGCATCACCCGCAAAAGCTAGTATAAAAGCACTAATTATTATCAATATTGCGCCTACAACTGCCAATGCTATCATTGATCCTAGACCTTTTTTACTAGCATTATGAGCTTTTATGAACTGTAATATAGGAGTGAAGGAAACTGATGATGGCCACTCTAAACTCATAGCTATAGCACCAGCAACTTGAGGTAATGATAGTCCTTCCAGCCTAACTAGTCTTCCTTTAACTAACGTTAACACCAGATTTAAGAACCAAACTAAAGTAGCTAAATCAGCTATGATGGCACCAACAGTTGCAATAACCTCAGCATCTATGAGTCCAGGCACTCTAGGATAAACCTCAGCTCTCCTAACTATACCATAGAATCCTACTAGCTCAAAACCTACAATTAGGAGAGTAGTCCCTATCATATAACCAATGTAATGAACCCATGCCATTACCTTTGAAAACCACATTCTTCCACTCATCATGGTTATCATAATATATAATACTGCCCACGCTGCAGGCACTATAGAGAATAATATCATCGCGTGGAAATGTCCAACAATCCAGTCCGTGTTATGAACTATTGCGTCAAAACTTATAGTCGCATTAGATATACCAGTAACACCAGCAGCTATTGCACCAGCAAACGAGGTTACAGTCCAAGCGGTTATAATGTTCCAATTTACGTTTGCGCCTTTAGCAGTAGCCCATAGGTTAAAGAACGTCATCATAGATGGTATAACTACAGAATATGTTAGAACTTCTTGGAGGAACTTTAGTTCTATAGGTAAATTAACCATGTATAAGTGATGAATAGGAACGTTGTTAGAGAATATTAAATATAGTAGGGCAGATATTCTTCCCATTCTTTCGCTATATAATGGTCTATTAGCTAACATAGGTATCAGTAGATAAAGGGCACCAACAGCCGGAACCCAGGCCATATACACTACGGCGTGGCCAAATATCCAAAATGCTATCTGATTCGCTATTGGATCTAATCCTACTATGTGATAAAATGCCAAAACATCCCATACATCAGCTGCAGTAACACCAGAATACCCTATCATGAACATTAAGGTAACCATTAGGAAGTAAACTAGAGGAACTGGAAGTTTTTCTTTCATATTTTTACTAGCTAAATAGTAGTGATAAACTATCCAGAAACCTCCTATATAAGTGAAGGCATCCAGTAATATCCAGCCCCAGAAGAATAATGGACTTACCACATACTGAGAATAACCTGGAATTCCTAAAGGTGATATGTAGTACCATATTGTAGCTGAGAAGTAATTATCAAAACCCGCTGCCGGTACAATTAGAATAGGCCCTTCCATAAACATCATTGAGAGGTTAACTGCAATAAACCCAAGGTTAAGCATCCACTTAGCTCTAGGCTCTATATTTAGTAGTTTTATCGTAAAATAGATAAATATTGCATAAATGACCTGTTGGGCAAAACCAAATAGATCCCTTTCAGCATGTAATGTTATACCTGCAAAATATTCTTGAGGTGTTAGAGGTAAGACAGCCGAAAGGCCCCAAGATGCTTCAACTAATCTAACCATTAAGGAATCAATAACACCTAATAAACCCCATATAATACCTAAAACTAACATTCCCATGACAATTCTTGTAGTCCAATCTTTGTCAAGTTGGAAAAGATCTACAATAACATCCTTTAATCCCATATCACTCAACTCCAACTATTAAAAGGTTCTTATTAACTTAAATATTTTTCTTATAAACTCTTTATCGGGTTATTTTAACAATGTTTGTAACTCTTTCAGTTTATTAGGTTAATTTAGCTTATTCTATATTATATGAAAAAAGAAGCAACTTAAGCTAATACCGTAAAGATAAACATTAATTTTACAACTGAAAGCCTCGCCTTTAGGCGACTAGGGAAATGTTGGTAAGTGAGAAAACATTAGCATGTGTAAGATGGTGGATCTCTGGACACTCCGTCTGTCCCTTAAGTAAATCAGAATCAATGGGAGGAACCCACGATTCATCAAAGGAACCTCATAGGTAGGATAAGGTTAGATAGGATAATTATGCACTCCTCGTTAAATCGGGAAATTAAAATAATGTGTCTTAAGGAGAGGAGTTATTTTTAATACGTAAGTTAATAAGGGAAGGAAGGAAGGGGATAATTGATAAAAACGTTATATGCCAAAATACTATTAATTTCCTATGCAAGATGAAAGTGAAAGAGAATATGTTTTAAAACGACTTAAGGAGGCAGTAGATATTTTTGTATCTAATGAAAGGGCTCATCTCCTTATTCCCGAAATTAGAACTAACATTGGTTATGCGGTATCTAATGCAGCTAATGTTAATGATGTTGCGGCAATTCCAGGCAGATTAACTGTGGCTTTTAAAAGGGTAATATACTGTATGCTACCAGCTTTTGGAGCATCTGACCATGTTGCAAGGGTAATCCTCACCGTAATGAAATATGATAAGAATCTTAGAAGTGCAATAAATTTAAAGTACTATACAGAAGTTATTGAGAAGCTTCAATCTCAAGATCTTTGTATATTTGACAGATCTTCTGAGCCTAAAGAGGTAAAATATAGGGAACACAGCACTATGAACTTCATGGTCGAGTCTTGTTTTCGTAAATTGTCCAAGGTACCTACTTACATCGTGGATCTAGGCGACTTTGGTAAAGAGCCTTCATTCTTCATTCTAGATCAAGATCCTGTTATTATAGTAAATAAATCTCTAGAGCTATTGAAATATATTTCAGAAGAAATCCCTTAGTTGATTTCTACAATTCCTTAAGTACTCTATTATCTTTTGTATATTATTTTCATCTATTTTTGATCTATTATCATATAAGTAAAATGCTATTTGCAATAATTCTTGTAATATTTGTCTGGAAAATTTGGCATTATCACCAAGAAGTTTAAGTGATTTATTCTTAATCTCTTCCAGTTCCTTCTTACCTTCATCTGTTATGATGTAGATCTTCTTTCCATTTTCAACTTTAACTTCTACTAAATCTTTTTCAACTAAGCTCTTTAAGACTGGATATATAGATCCAGTACTAGGCCTATAAGAACCTTCGAATTTCTTCTCTATACTTTTTATAATCTCGTATGTTCTCATAGGTCTCTCATTTAGGCACTCCAATACTAGGTATTTCAAGGCACCCTTTTTTAGCCTTTGAAAGCCAAACTTTGAGATCACATGTAAAAATATTGAAACAAAAAATTAATATTTAATTGCACTAGACAAGGTAAGGATAATAGACGTTATCTGGGATCATTATAATAAATGGTAAATTATATTCAATTTGTGAGTTAATAGTTCTGAAGTATTGATATGTTGCAGTCTCAGTGTATTGATAATAATTTTGTGGAATTACTATGGATTGATAATTAGCGCTAACTACTGGATATCCCAATGGTAAGTATCCTTCGTTACTTGCATTAATTAAAGTCCCAGTTGCGTAATCCTTAACTATAGTAAGTGGGGGACCACCATTTAATCCTACATAATTGTGTGTAACTGAGTATTTTTCAGCCAAAGTGTATGCAATATATGCAAAGTTCGGATATATAAGTTCTCCATTATCTCTTAGAGCTATAGTTATTTGTGAATTGGGTGTAATAGAGACAATTAAGTTAACTTTATCGGGGTTTATTTGAGGATTTAAGAAGTACCAGAAGTAAGTGTAATTCATTATATTAATTATTGGAGTCCAGTTTAAATTGTAATCGACATTACCTCCGTCTATTGTCATTACGACTGCTAGAGTCCTATTTTCAGTCATATCTATGGTGTTGAAATATTGGGGTCCTGCGGGGTTATACTTGTCATATGATATCGGTTCTATAATTGGTGCACCACCATAAATTGAAGAGAAATTTAACACGTTATAATTGGCGTTAAGGAATGCGTTATCTGATAGAGTATAATTATTATATCCCGGTATTGGTACGCCAACTACGTATGGTGATACTAATGGCGTCCAAACTCCTAGTTCTACGTACCCGAAATCTATGTTCTTTGTAACGAGATAACCTAAGAATTTATAGTCTACTAATTGAATATCGAGCCAGTAGGAATGGATAGAATCATTATTCAAATTCATGAAATAAATCATGTTGTAAGTTACATAACTTAGTGTCACGTAATAATATTCAAAATATCCATATTGATGTGGAGATACCACTTTAAAAGTTACATTATATACTGGTATTAAATAGTAAGTATTATAAGAGATAGTGAATTCTAAGGGCAGATAGTAGGAGTATTGAGGGTCAGCTATGGGCAACTGGTCTTCATAGGGTATTATTATATCAAAGTAGTTCTGTTGGTTCGCGGTTAGATTTACTAAGAGTGGTATTGTTCCATTGGATGGCGTGTAAATGATAGCGTTTCGTATGCCATAAGGAGTATATGAATTGGGACTCGCAGGAAATAAGTTCCAATTATTAAGGCTTATACTATAACCATAACCCGCTGGGGTAATATTAGGATTACCATTAGGGTTGTAAGCTTCAATTCCACCGAATAATGTCATATTAGGATACTGTAGTTCATCTTTACTGGAAATGTTATACCAATTTCCATCATTAAGTATTATTACAGCCCAAGGGAAATTATCGAAATTAATATATACGCCATTTTGCGTTATAGGAATATTAACTGGAATAATCTGACCATTAGGATATATTATATACTTTATAGCTAGATGTGAAGCGCTAGTTGATAGTATCATCGGTCCTTGGTAAGTAGGAATTACGGATATAGGTGTGTTTTGAAGTTCTTCATGTATTTGCGAGTATGCTATACTAGACATTTTAGCGTTTAATGAAGTTAGGTAAAGAATTAATCCCACAGACAACACTACTATTTGTATAATTATAATAGCACCCAGTATCGACGATATCCCCTTTTTCATGTTAAAAATTAGTTTTTAAGAGAGGAGAGTCTATTTTGAAACTACCGATGCGGATTTAATGTGAATAAAATTTGTCTTTTTCTTATTGCATAGTTTACTATACCTTGTAACATTTTATATGCACTAATCTCAATGTAGCTGTTCCAGTTATGATAAGAGTCTCCCATCTCTAAGTGATTAGTTAAATTCTGTGAATCTAAAATTCTAACATATTCTAGATATTCTAGTCCCTACTTGATTGCTGCTAATTTCATAGAAAAGGCTATCTCTAAATACATTCACGTAATATATTTAGGTAAATTTTTTAATTACATTACTTCTCCTCCTCGTAGAGACACCTCGATACTCCTTAACCTCAAGGGAGAATAATTTTATTCAGCGCTAAATATTATTTTTCGCTATCTTAAATTGCAACTGAATGCAATTATCTGGTCTCTTCACTCTATACTCATCTTTCTTCAACCCATAACTACCCTTTCTATTCTTAAAAGTTCGCAGTCTTTATACAATTTTATTTTCTATATAGAGATAATTTTTTTACGTCAACTATAAAATCTAAGTTATTAGTAAATATTCCAGTTATCTTTAGATTTTCCAATTTACTATAGGTATCCAAATTATCAATATTATCTATATAAATTTTACCTTTGTAGAATCTCAGATCTCTAATATTCTTTGGTATAAATTCTATTACAAAATAACTATATTCTAAAATATTCATAGATGGTTTATCAACTCTATATCCAATTTTCATATTTCTATTTTTTAATTTGTTAATTAATTGCATATCATTAGTAACTATAATAGTATTTTCACTGAATATATCAGTATCGGATATATATATTGGTCTGGTATAAAAGTTAGTACATTATTTAAAGGCTTGGTATATACAACACAATTATAATTTAATTTAAGAGCTCTTGAAACTTCTTCGTCATTCCTAGCCTTTAAACAGATATCCATTTAATCACCTTAACTGTTACAAAAAGATACATCTCTAGCATTTAAACCTGATTGGTTATACTTCCTAGAAATATTACTGTGGACTACTCTTTAAATTTCTCTTTTGCAATTTTTTCTGCAACATCAAAGAGGATAGGGTACATTTCCTTTAATCCTTTTTCTAGTGCTTCCTTAGCAGTTCTGCTCATTTTAAATCCAGGCACGGTATGATACAAGTACTGAAGGACTAAAAATGCGGGATAACTCCATACACCTATTTTAGGATCCCTTTCAATAAACTTTAACATCTCGTTCTTGATTTTCTCCTCTTCGTGTAAACTTTCCTCCTTTTTTACGCTCTCGCTGTTGTTGGCACTTTTTTCTTCATCTTCACTTTTTTTCTTCTTCTTTAAGAGAAAATCCAGCTCGCTCATTCACTAATCACCTTCGCCAATTGCTGATAATAGATAGCTAGCTTAGGTTTCCTTAATCTAACTTCCTCATATCTTAACGCAGGAACTCCAAGTCTAGAAGCTTCAATGAATAATCTAGAGGGCGGTATTGTAATCTCCGTAAATTTCACCGATGATAGATTGTCGAGCTTAACTACCTTCTTTGAAAAATTCGTAAAAGAGTATGCATTTTTCCCTATACTCTTCAATCTAGAGTCAAGATTCTTTATTGCTTCTAGCGCTAAAGGTTGAGGAGTAACTGGTGAAACTATCCTATCGGCAACCAACATCGCTGATATGGCTAGAGTACCCAGATTGGGTGGTGTGTCTATTACGAGAAAATCGAACTGTTTTCCTATTTCCTTAATTTTGTTACTAATCTCTTCCACATCTCCATTTAGTTCTAACTTCAGTAGCCCTATATGTGCTGGAAATACTTCTACATTAAAAATATTAACACTTTTTTCACCCAATGGGAGCTCTTTAAGTTCTCTTTTCATTCCATAAGATATGGTGGCGCCTCCTTCCGGATCCAAATCTAGTAATCCCGTCTTCTTTTCCTTGCTTAAATAGTAAGACAAATTTACTGAAGTAGTTGTTTTCCCTACTCCTCCTTTCTGATTTATAACTGTGACTATCATGTCTAGACTCTTCTATCTATAACGTTTAAAAAGGAGCTTTGCGCAATAATACTTGCTAGTCCACCATATTATAATGATAATATTTATAGGCTAGTTTTTTTAAAAAGTATAAGTATGTTTGAGAAACTCTATAGTGCGATAATTTATTCTGACGAATTTAAAAAAATACTATTAGGAAAGGGCGTGGATGATCTAGAAGTAGCATCAGCATATATAGCATTCCTTTACGAGGATCTTCCAATAATTGGTAAGAATTTGTGTGCGGGATTCTTAAGAATGGGATTAGACGCCATTTACAACGTAACGCCCTCTGGTAAAGTCTATTCATCAAAACATAAATTGTATCCGATTTCGAGATATGGAATTAATGGAGTCTGTATTGATTGCAATGGAGGTAAAATAATTTTGAGAATTCGTAGCAGCGGTTATGATCCAGGAGACTTGATAGAGTCTAAGAGTCTAGAGAGTAGAGTATTCGTAAGTGAGAACTTTAGAGAGAAGAGTATGAGGATTATAGAGAAGACTTTTGATGTGGATAAGATGAGATTAAATGCTAAGAAAGAAATCTTGGAAAGAATCAGTGCCGGTGGTATTCTTCATAAGATCCGGTAAGGGCGCGTTCATCACTATAATGTTTTAACTAAGTATGCTGAAAGCTTAGATTTTCCAAAAATCTCCTATTCTCAAGATTTTTAACGCTTTCTGGATCTCGTTAAGTATTTTAGGTTATAGAAAGTAGTATTGATGATGGATTCACTTAAACTTTTATCAAAGTACAACAATCTTACAAAAATTTTGGAGTTAACTAAAGAGTATTCAAACAAGTTAGATTTGGTTTTTGCAATTCATGCATATTTTGAAAACGATATAATTTCTAATGTAGTAAGAAGTCTGGAGTCTAAAGTCAAGAATATATATGAAGAATACAAGTTTGATAGAACCCTTTTTGTAAAGAATGCAGCTAAGACATTAGGCATTAAAGAAGATGATTTTGTATATTATCCATATTACGCAATTCCAATTAGCCAAGAGACAAAAGTTAAATTTGTTGATAATTCCACTATACCCCCTAAGGCTTTAATAACAAAGGGAGTTGTAAGATTTACATTCATGGCATATAAGAGTTTTCAAGAGTTGGATTATCGTATAGCCTCTAGAGAAGAAGAAGATATTGTTATAGAATTTGAAAACGGTAAAATCAAGTCACATAGCAGAAAAAGGAATATATTTACTGATGCTAATGTTGTAAGTAAAATACTATCATCTAATAAGGAAGTAATATTAAATTTGACATTACCAGACAGCTATTATCTAATTCCCTCTCTTATATCTATGAATGTTTTTCCTTATGGAAATGAAGTATTAATAACTAGGGAAGGGGAAAGTCTAGATTTTAGGATACTTAATGGAAAGGCTTCTAATGATAAAGTGGTTATGGGAGAGACTTTACATCCCAGATTTAAGCTTGAGCTATACTACGATTATAAATCCAAAAGGATTTTAAAGGAGGACATGGCAAGAGGTTTAGCTTATAAAATTCCCTCATAGCTCTTTAACCGTAAATTTAACATATTCCTTCAGCCTATCTCCTCTTAGATACATATATTTTAAGGGATCTATATCAACTATCATATAGCCTTCTTCACTTCCTAATTCTCCTACTACTTTGGGTATCACAATCCCGTCTTGTCTCTGTTCTGGAATAATTGCTACGCTCCTTCCAGGGAAATCTGGTGGACTATAGACATTTGCGTTTACTATTCCTATCCTATTTTCTAAGACTCTTATTCTAAGGAATTCATTCCAAATATCTAGACCATTGCCTCTTACTTTGGAGGGTACCAAAATTATCTCGACTCCTTTAGAAAACAATTCTCTGGCTACTTCAGGAAAGTCTATATCATAACATATTAAGATTCCGAACCTTATCCCTCTATAAGTAAAGAGAACGGCTTCATTACCTGGAATAAGTCTCAATTTTTCTTCATTAAATAGATGAATCTTCTTTGCTATTCCTTTTAGGTTCCCACTATCATCAATTATTGGAGTGATTACTGATACTCCATCTTCAAATGCTCCAGGTAAAATATAAGCAGTGTATCTTTTAGCTAATTTCTGAAATTCAACTAATGGTACGTCCTCTATATTTTTTGTCCATTTTTCTGGTAATAATACTAGCTCTGCTCCCTCCTTTAGTGCTTTTTCAACTAATAAAATTGCTGACTTGACTTCTAAGGGTTGTATCACTCCAATTTTCAAGCCTCTTCTGCCTTAATTCCTTTTTTGTTACTCTCTTCTATTTTTCTTAGTTTTCTTAATATTCTTTCCTCTATCTTTTCCACAGCGTTCTTTAACGCAACTATGGGTTCCCAATCTGTATCTTTAGCTACATAATCACCTATTTTAGTAGTTACTCTTACCATTGCAGTATATAGTTTTTTATTTCCTACGCTACTCCTCATTTCTTCCTTAAACGATACTTTAAAGTTTATAACTTCTGTTAGTCTTTCTATTTTGCTCAAATATCTTTCAAGTATATCATCTATGTTTGCCTTAAAATCGAGGTTCGATTTTAGCTCTTGAGGTATTTTAGCTTCAATTGGTATTGATAGTTGCATTTTTTCAGCTACTGCCTTAATAATATCTAGCCCACTTATTACGCCACTTAACCTATCACCTTCCATAACAGGCATTCCAGAAATTCTAAATTTAAGTAATTTTTCTACTACATCTGTTAACGGTTCCTTTCCATTAGCTGTTATGACTGGGTACTTCATAATTTCTTTAACTGGCATTGCCATAACTCTTTCCTCATCTTTCATTATCGATTCTCTTTTCCTTCCACTTACGCTATACAAAGCATCAACTATATCTCTTGCACTTATGATTCCAGTTAGTCTATACTCTTTAGTCGCTGGTAATCTGCTTATATTATCTCTTATCATTACCCATCTAGCCCTAGCTATAGAGTCATTTTCATCTATAGTTGTGGCTGGAGAGGTCATGTATTCCCTTGCGGTTTTATTTTCTGGGATTTCATCAGCTTTCAATAAGTATGAGAGTAATGTCTCTCTTGTTACAAAACCAATAAATTCCTTCTTCTCATTTACTACTGGTATCACTCTTGCCTTGGTAGTGTAAAATTTTGCAATTAATCTATTAATATCCTCATCAATTTGTACGGTAACACTAGGATTCATAACATTTATCGCTTTAGTCTCTAAACTCACCCTTCTAGAAAGAAGATCCTTATAAGAGATTAAACCTAATAATTTTCTATCCTTAATAACGGGTACGGTCCACATTTTGTTCTCTTTCATCTTAGAAATAATATCACTCAATTTATCCATACTATGTGCAATATATTGAGGCTTTGTGATGAGTGTGTTATCTATCATACTAGATAAGTATTTTAAATTGAAAAATAAAAAAGTAGTGATATACTTTGCATAAAACGGCTTTTATATGGACAGATGAATATTATAACTACTCGTTTCCAGACTATCATCCATTTAAATCATTAAGAGAAAGTATGACTAAGAGATTGCTGGAAGAAAGAAGTGCATTTCATTTCATCACATTAATTGAACCTAAGCCGATATCAGAAGAGGTTCTTCAGTTAGTCCACTCCAAAGAATATATAGAATTTGTAAAATATAAGAGCAAGGAAGGTCAAGGATATTTAGATGATGGAGATACTCCTGCATTTAAGGGTATATATGATGCTGCATTAATAAGGATAAGTGGTAGTGTAAAGGCATTAGAATTAATAAAGGGTGGGGAGTTTAACCACGCGATCAATATTGGTGGGGGTTTTCATCACGCAAAGAGAAATAGAGCTGCTGGTTTCTGTGTATTTAACGATATTGCTCTCATAGCAAAATTAGGTGAGAATTCCTTTTCAAAAATAGCAATAGTTGATATAGATGGTCATCATGCTGATGGTACACAAGAACTATTAATTGATGATGATAAGGTTTTGAAAATTTCCCTGCATATGTTTCATCCTAACTTCTTCCCGGGTAGCGGGGATGTCAACGAGATTGGAGTAGGAAAAGGAGAAGGGTATACTATTAATATTCCTCTACCACCTGGTACTGGAGATGATGGTTATCTTTTAGCATTTGACGAGATAGTAATCCCCGTTATAGAAAGATATAAACCAGAGCTTATTATCCTCATAACGGGCGGTGATTCACATTTTAACGATCCTTTAGTTGAGTTAAAATTATCCACCCATGGTTATTTAGATGTGGTAGCAAAGGTCCATCATCTAGCCCACAAGTACTCCAGTGGTAGGCTTATAATGTTGGGAGGAGGCGGATATAACTATGATGCGACTGCTAGAATTTGGACAATTTCAATAGCTGAGATTGCGGGAATATACGACTTAGAATATGAAACTCTCCATGATCCTTTCTCTACTAAATCATCAAAGTTTGTTATGGAGAAAATAAGAAGCACTATCGATCGAATAAAGAAGATACATTCACTTAACTAATATTATTGATGACGCCTTTCTGACCTTTTCTATCGCTTCTTCTACGCTATTTCCAGTTGCCAGCACTATACCCATCCTTCTCTTTTCATATGTAACAGGTTTTCCGAACAACCTAACTTGTACTCCTGGGATCTCCATTGCCTTCTCCACGTTAATAAATTTAGGTCCCCAAACATTTTCAGTTTGTGCTAAAATTACATGAGAAGCCGCTGGAGAGACTAACTTAACTTCTGGAATTGGTAGACCTATTGCGCTTCTAACATGAATTTGAAATTCGTTTATATCACTACTAGCTAATGTAACTAGTCCAGTATCATGCGGTCTAGGTGCTACTTCGCTAAAGAGAATTCTATTTCCGCTTACTATTATTTCAACACCATATATTCCTAAACCTCCTAATTCCTCTACAACTTTTTGCGCAATTCCCCTAGCAGTCTCTTTCACTTCTCGACTTACTGTAGAAGGGTGCCAAGATTCAACATAATAGTAACTTGGCCTTTTATGTTCTATCGGTTCTATAGTCTTAGTTATTATGCTACCGGAATTCGAATAGTATCTATACGTTAATACTGTTAACTCAGTATCTATCTTTACGAACTCTTCTACTATAACTCTTCTACTCTTACCTCTAGCATGAGATACTGACTCCCTATAAGCTTCTTCCACGTTATCAATCTTATTAACTAGTATATGGCCATGACCACTAGAGCTCATCTCTGGTTTAATTAAGCAAGGAAAACCTATATCCTTGCAAGCATTTTTTGCTTCTTCTTCATTTTCTGCAAATGCGTACTTTGTAGTTGGAAGGGCTAGTTTTTCCGCAGCAAACCTCCTCAATTCAATTCTATTCATGCATGCCTTCACTGCATTTGCATTAGGAATTACTCTAAAACCATTGCTTTCAAGATCAACTAGTGCATCAGTATTAATTGCCTCTATTTCGGCTATAATTGCATCAGGATTTTCCCTTTTCACAACTGCCTTAACAGCGTTTGGATTCATCATATCTATTACGTACTTTCTATGTGCGACATGCATTGCAGGAGCTAAATCATATCTATCCACAGCAATAACTTCTAACCCCATTCTTTGGGCCTCAATAGCCATTTCCTTTCCTAACTCTCCACTCCCAAGTAGAAGAATCTTCTTTGAACCCTCAAATAAGGGAGTCCCAATTTCCATATACCAACTACTTAACTCTAGATAATAAATCTTCAAGAAGAGAGTAGAATCTAGACTGATCCTTTATCGTATGAAATACACAAATCCAACCTTTAGGTACTCTACACTCTCCAGTAAATGGAAATACCACCATGCCATACTTGAAATATTTAGAATATTCTAGAGTCTGGAGATAATCATTTTTGCGTATCTTAGCCTCAATCACAACTTTATCTTCTACTATAAAATCTGGCCTATTATGCCATCTAGTAAGGGTGAAATTATGGAGTGAAGGATAGATTTCGTTCTGTCTTTTTACCCTATAATTTTTAGCTGTTAAGAGATTATGGATGAACACTTCAAATATTTCGCCCATAAGCTTGTTTATGGCAAGAGTTCTTAGTCTCAGTGTAGGGTAAGCCATAAGAACATCTTCGTTTACCTCTATGTTAACAAAGTTAGCCAAATACCGAAGTTTCTCCAGGAGGACAGATTCGTTACCCAAATACTTAAATCTAACACCTTCTATCTTATTGCTGTTTTTATCAACTATTGAGATTAAATTTCCTTCCACGAATACTGTAACATCGCCATTTTCATCTGGAACTAAATATCCGTCCTTAAACGAGTATCTGTATAATTGCATAATTTGATTATAATGGATTAATTTTTATAAGGTTTTATTGTCTATTATGATGGATGTTATTTACTATTAATGATGTCATTTGGGGAATAGTATTAAGTCTCTGGGTAGTTATTGTTGTTCTGTATATCTCTAAACTGATTTCACAAAGATTCGGAGCCTATGTAAGCAGAAAGGCGATACATATGTTAGGAGGAGGCATTGTTGCAGTACTATCTCCATACGTTTTTAACTCTCCATTAGTACCAATAATCACATCTTATCTCCTTATGGTGTACTTAATAGTCATAAGAGTACTAAGAAAGGAGATGAGTTGGTTTATGGATAGGGAAAATCTAGGTGAGGTATTCTTTGCATTCTCCTTCGGAACAATTCTTTTGTTGATGTTCTTGTTAGATCATAATTATTGGACTAATGCAAGTCTGATTTACGTTGCTATTCTCCCCTTAATTTTCATGTCTTTCGGGGATGGCATAACCGGAATAATAAGAAATTTTGTGTATAAGAGAAGAGTTAAGGGATTTTGGGGATCATTAGGGATGTTAATATTCTGCACAGTGGTTGGTTATTATCTACTGAATATACCCGGTTTAATAGCTGGGATTATTGCCACAATTGCTGAAGTCTTACCGTATATTGACGACAATATTTCGGTGCCATTTTTATCGTTCCTAGTTCTTTATCTATTTATAAAAGTCTTTTAGCTGTTTGTACTTACTAATATCGATTATACTTATACTTAAGTTGCTAACATCTACAGATATTATACCATTAATTTTAGCCAACTTGGCATCATTCAACATTATATCATTAGTCTTATGAAATTTTCTAATTAGTTCAAGTATTCTCCTTAGTTTTGTCTTATCTTTTATATCAACTATTAATTCATCAGGGATGGGGGGTATATAAAAGGATGGCACTGCAATATAGAATTTTGAGGATAGAGTACTATACCTCAAAATTTTCAACGAAATTCTACTTTTTAGGTACTCCTCAGCATCTATGGCATTTGAATTAGGTATATATCCATATTCTACTTCAATTCCCATATCTTCATCACTAACGTAAAGATCGAATAGTCTTCCCTTCCTCTCATATTCTATGAATACTCTATAGCCTAGACTCTTGAAGTAAGCAGACAATATTAGCTGAATACTAGAGTGGTTAATATTTGTAAATCCTAATTCATAAAAATTTATTAATCTTTGTATTATATCATCTAGTTCTACTCCTCCAAACGATTCTTCTACTCTTTTGGCTAATTTTTCTATATCGTTAATAAACATTAATTTCGATCTCATATAATATCTGCCTCAGTGAGGGGAATGCTCTTCACGACTCAGAAAACCGTCACTTCATCACTTATGAAGTAATTTTTTATTTCAAGTTAAAAACTCTGCTAAATATGATATCATTGTTATTAGGATCACAAGCTCCTCCTTGGTCATATTTAGAAGATCTATTTCAAGATTATAGAAACGTAGCAGTATACGTTGATAATAAAAACATTGTGCAAACAGTTAAGGTTAGTGATATAGACGAATTTTATACGCCTTTTTCGGTACTTATACACGCAAAGTACTTCAAGTATTATTCTCCATATTATATAAAATTAGAGAAAATGGTAGCATTTCAAACCATGAGCGAAAAAGTAGCCAATCATTTGATTGCTAAAAAAGGATGGAGGGGAATTAAATATTATTATGGCGATGAGTTTTTGGGGGCGTGGATATTATATGATTGCACTAAATGCAGAGAGAAACAGAGGGCTCACTTAGAAATTAGTAAGTTGGCGGCGAGCGAGGACGAAATAATAGAAGCCCATTTAAAAATCTATAATTCATGAGGTTCTTGTCCTATTTCGAAATCGTCGTTATATTCATTAAATCTCTCCACTTTATATTCTTTAAAATAAGTGTCCTCTTTTTTAGATAAGATCTCTTCTACAAGGATGTTAGCTAACCCTGGTCCTACTTCAGCACCATAACCGTTGAATCCACCAATGTAATACACATTCTCAGCTATTTTCCCGTATGCGGGTCTCATGTCTGGTGTAGCCTCACAGAAATTACCAGAAGTATATAATTCCTTAACTTCTCCTAACCTCCTAGAAATTCTGGATGAAACCTCATTCTTATCTTCTATGCAGATATTTTGCTGAAAGGGAGTAGCTTCTATAACTTTCCCATCTCCCATGATAGCAAAGGGTAATCCAAGTCCTATAACGGGCCTCGAATAGAAATTATTAACATAATCATATATTATATTAAATCCCACTTCTTTTTTTCTACTTAGAAATAATGAAGCCCAACAATAGTAAGTCTTTACGGGAAGTTTAACGTTAATTAAATATTTACTCCACGCACCAGCTGAGAGAATTATCATGTCGCTTTGGTATAATTTATCATTAATCTTAATGAAACCTTTACCTTCGTTAACGAAAATATTAGCGCGATATGTAATCTTTTCTGTATAGTTGATTAAACTTCCAACAGATACTAATCCATCTCCACCTATAGCCTCAACAGTTTCATCATTTATCCAATTCACGTATTTTACGTTAATATTAACGCCTGCAGAGATCCATGAATCTACTATAGAGGGGTTGATTTTACCTAAAGTATAAGATTTAAAAGGATAATAGGGAATGTTGAATTTTTTATAAAAATTTAAAGATAATTTGGCTAACTCAATATCTTTTCCCTTTAGCAACAATGAGTGAATCAGGCTTGGAAATGGCCTTTTTACCTTAGGATCAATTAATCGTACTTCAACTCCATTTTTCTTTAGCATTCTATAAATAGAACTACCTACTATTCCTCCTCCCACTATGGTGATCTTCAAATCGTAATGTTGATAAGCCATGATTATTAAAAAGTTAACTAATGAATAAAGTAGTTGAGGGTTATTTCCTAAAATATAAAAATGTCATATGGAGTGTTAAAGGTTGTTATCATCCAGATGGGTATGCTGTTGCACTACCTAGACTAGTTGATGGTATAAAGATCAAGAGACTTTACGATGCACTAGAAATAATTAGAAGTAAATTCAGCAATTTATTAAAATATGTTGATGAGATAGGCTTTAGTGTGCCTTTAGTTCCCCTAAATGAAAGTGAAATCCTAGATCCGTTTAACTTTAAAATATTTGATAATAAGCTAAGAGAATTCATGAGCTTTTTTGATAGAGAGGTAGGAATCACGGGAAGCTATTTATATTTAGGTAAAGGTAATGACATGGATTTACTGAGCTTTAAACCAGAACATTATCACATGTTAGAGGAGTTAAGAAAAAAAGGGATTACTAGGCCATTACTTACTGTCGAAGACTCTGAAATAGAGACTCTAGATTATTCTTCGTTCAAACTTTTGAAAAGTAAAAGAGTTCTAGAAGGTACTTTTGAAGGACAAGGATATACATTTAAAATTGTCCAATGCGAAGAATTTGGCCAAGTCAGGGATATAAAGGAATTTGATGGCCATATAAGAATCGCCAAACTAATTAAGCCATTTACAATCCCAGTAAAGTACCTTGCTATTGACGATAGCGGTAATGAGTATATTTTAACTAGCTTTCGAATTAGATTTACAGAATTATCTCCTAATACTATCATGTATATAAAGGGAAAGATTCTGGTTAGAGAGAAGTTCGATGACCTGGACTTAGATATAGCGGAGGTAGTAAAGTTAAAAACGTCTTGAATACTGATTAATCTTATGTCATCACATAAGCAACATAGGCAACATGCGCCTACTAATATAAATTTTTACGTAATTACAATTAGCACTTCTAGATATGAAAAGATGATGAAAAAAGAGCCAGTAATAGACGAGTCTGGGGATATTATAAAACAGCTAATTATACAATCGAATTATAATGTAGTAGGCTATGATTTGGTGCCAGATGAAAAAGTAAAGATACTTAAAGCGTTTGCAAATGCCTTAGATAATTCCCAGACTGACGTAATTATATCAACAGGCGGTACTGGTTATACACAGAGTGATGTTACAGCAGAGACTATAAGAAGAATATTCGATAGAGAAATTGAGGGTTTTTCGGATGTATTTAGACTAGTGAGTTATAATGACCCTGAAGTAAGATCTGCATCATATTTGACTAAAGCAACTGCTGGAATAGTAAACGGCAAGGTAATTTTCTTACTGCCAGGTTCGCCAGACGCTGTAAAATTAGCCATGAGGGAGCTAATATTACCAGAAGTTGGCCATTTGCTCTATATTGTTAGGAGAAAATAATTTTAGTTAGCTTATCCATTAAAATCCCTTTAATGTTTTCAGTTAAGTTCATACTATTTAGTTTGAAGTATAGTAGAACTATGTTCTCTATGTTCTCGCCTTTAATTATTCCATCTATTAATGTAGAGTATACTTCATCTACTATTCTATCGTCAATATCCTTGTACCAGCCTAAGTCTTCTTCAATATCTTCTCTTAAATCTTTCGTGGCAATTTCTAACTTTTTGAAAAAGTTATTAATGTAGTTTTGATCTAGATTTATTTCAAGTAGATCTATTGGTGTTTTAATATTTAATTCCCTTGCAGTTAATGGACATAATGTAATTTTTTTCTCTATTGTCCTATTGATATTATCTTTATTATTGAGAATATTAAGAAATACACTACTACAAGTAAAATTTGACTCGTTTAATTCACTTCTTAGCAAGCATGGTATGTGAAGATTATCTTTATTGATTTTTAAGTCATTCATTGCCAATAACTGTAAATTGTAGATATCCACTACAGTCTTTTTCTTTAATCTCTGTAAATAAAAATACTCTTCAGGTGTTATCGTATAAATTTCCTTAAACTTTAACAATTCTTCTAAACTAGATTCATCCTTAATTATTTTTGAGAAGTCTTCGGTTAGGTAAAATATACCTAATCTTTTTCCTTTTTTAAGTAGATAAATAAGAGATTTAATTATTTGATCTTCAAGTTCCTCTGATAGAGATGTTATTATTAGTACACTATTTAGATCACTCTTAATACTTCTAAGTAGATTCTTAGGTGGTATTTGATTAATTTTTGTCACTTTTCTTAGTTCCTTAGTGATGTCTAATCTTACGGGACAGACTTGTTCACAAAGCCCACACATATGGCAATTAGCTAGATCGTTCTCTTTCTCGAAATACGAAATCGAATAGAAGCCTAGAGGAGTGTGAAATACATCATTAGTTTGTTCACCGTATGGGCAAACACTAATACACTTACCACACAGAATGCATCCATTAAATAAACCTTCTCCTTCTGTAGTAGAATACTCTAGAGTATTTCCTATAGATTCCAGTCGTCTATTGGAGTATATGGAAAAAGCAATTTCATCCTTTCTAAACCTTATTACTGAAAGCTGGGATTCTTTCATAAGATTAATTATATTTTCAAGATCACTTAGAGATGAGTACCCTAGATACCAATACTCATATTCTAACTGCTCAACTACTGGTGAGATCTCGTCATAGAATCCATTTAATAATTTCTGTAACAGCACTTCTCTTATTTTGGGATATGGTATTAGTATGTAGCTTTCCATCCCTTTCTTTACAAGGCTGACTTCCCTAAATACGGGTATTCTCGAAGCGTACCAACTCTTTATGATAGGAATTAATTCAGATAATTCCCCATCTAATCTTTTATAAACAATTTCCTTGTCCTCTTTTTTCAGATAAACGTTTATTACAATTCCACCCTTATATCGTCCAGAGTAATATTTACCGTCTAGGTAAGCATCGACTTCGACCCTCCCATTTATCTTGCCAAATTCATTAAAGCCTGTAATTGGGTCATTAAAATACACAGACCCTCCAACTGTAAAGTCCATATTAGACCAGAATTCTACCTTATATTTTTCAAGAACTTCCCTCCACATAGTACCAGCCTTTATTTTTAGTTTGTCACCTAAGTCATCTATCCCCCTATAATCAATGAAATCTACTACATTCTCACCCTCTGACCCCCTAAAGTATTCATATCTAGGTACAGCATTTGGCAACATTGACGAACCTTCTGAGTACTTTATTACGTTTTTTACCTCAACGTTACCTATTTTTGTTGGCTTGAGTATTCTGTAAAACCTATTATGCAATTGGACTTCCCTCCCTATCCTTACTTCCTCCCCCGATTGAACCTCTTATTAACCCATCTATTAATCTTAATGATTTTTTCCTTGATAAATATTTATTATTATTACCACAATATGGGCTATATACGCAATTAGGACATCCATCCTCACAATTACAATTCTTAACTATATCTAAGGCAACTTCATAAGCTTGGTCTAATCTTTCAAATAGCAATTTGGCGACACCACTTCCACCTATGGAAGAGTCATATATTACGACATGTCCACTAGGATAGCTTATTCCACCTAAATCAGTTAAAGAAGCTCCTGCGGCAACTCTTGCTGCAGATATTAATACATGTTCGGTTGCATGGTAAGCCTCCATATGGTCTATTAGAGTGAAGTCATCTATTAAAGGATGATATATCAGCAGTCCCTTTGTGTTATATGTAAACGAAATGGGGTTCTCATAGAAGTATTCATTCCTCCCACCTTTACCTTTTGAATATACGTCATAAGTTACATAACCCTCTACTCTCATGAGTAGTTTCATTTCTCCATACTCTACCTTTTCTCCGTACACTTCCCTCTCATCCTTCTTATTAAACTCCAACAAATCCATCGAATAGAGGGGTTTAGTATAATATGACAATTCACTATTAACTTTTCTTGCTTTTGCTATTAATCTGTCAATATCAAGCTCTTCTATAACGTAGGTCTTTTTTGAAATTAAGTACACTGCGTTTGGATATAAATCATGTAGTGCTGCTGGAAGTTCTCTTTCACCAATTTTCTTCTTATCTTCGTATATTCTTACAATAGGACCTACACTTCTAAGAGATGTGGAGGCAAGGTACTTTTTAGTTTCTGAAACTGCCAAAACGTTGCTGCCTATAATTTTGGCTTTTCCTTCAATATTTAATATTTCATATGCTTTTTTCCAGAGAGGAGGTAAATTATCTAATCTTATTCTATATTTTTCAGCCAAATATGCTAAAGCGTGAATCTTAATTACTTCCATGTTTGAAGGATCAAATGTTAGCGGTTGAATTTTTCTGTTGAAGAACTCCTCTGGATGCCTAAGATAGTAGCTATCTATAGGATCATCTCCTAAAATTGTAAATATTAATCCGGCATTATTCCTCCTTCCCGCTCTACCAGCCCTCTGAATATATTTAGTATAACTTGGTGGATTTTCTGCCATTATCACTGCATCTATACTTCCTATGTCTATTCCTAATTCCAATGTAGGTGTAGCAACTACTCCGTCCAGTTCTCCATTTCTTAATTTTTCCTCTACTTTTATCCTCTCTTCGGCATTTAAACCTGCCCTATGTACTTCCAGATTCACTCTAAATCTATCAGCTATTTTAGCTACTAATTCTGTCATCTGTTGAGAATCGGTAAACACAAGTACTTTCAACCCTTTTTTAACTAGAACTGCAGCCAAATAAGCTGCTAATGTCCACCTACTAGAATTACCACTATCTATTAGACCATGTAGTGCAATTCCTTTTCTTCTTCTTGTACCTTCTATAATTTCCCCCTCAACTCCGAACAACTCCCCAAATAAGTATTTAGTAGCGCCTATAGTCGCACTTGAGGCCACTATGTGAATATCGTTTTTGAACTCCTTGATTCTATCGGCTAGATTTCTAATGTGCGCACCTAAAACGCCCTCATATACGTGAACTTCATCAAATATAAAATGATCAGCTGTCCTTAATAAGAATCTAAATCTGTTACTTAGTGCTAAACCTAAATGTATCATATCTGGATTAGTTATTAATATATGAGGAGGGTTTCTATACAATCTTTCTCTTTCTTTTTCGGGTGTATCTCCATCGAAAATCCCAATATTCAATTGCAACTCTCCCGCTAATTTGTAAACTCTAGTAAGTTGGTCTCTTGCCAGAGCTTTTGTGGGATATATTAGAATGCTTCTTTCACCCCTTAGCGCTAGGTCTAGAATTGGTATCAAAAATGCTTCAGTTTTACCGGTTCCAGTTCCCGATATTATCATTACGTTTTCCTTATTTTTTATTTTTCTATATGCTTCATATTGATATTTATATAGTCGTTCAATTCCATATTCTGTAATAGTTTTCTTTAACTTATCGTCAATATCCATTTCATTTATGGATGGTCCTAATTCGGGTTCAAGAAAAGTTTCCGTATGAACGTGCGCTATCCTAGCATTGAACGTTTTTAGCTTATCATTTATTTCACTAAGAATTTCCACAATTTTATTAACTATTTCATGTAGGTTAAAAGCATGGTGGATGTCCTTAATAGCAAAAAAGATGTTGAGGTATTTCTGTCTAAACAGAGAGAGAAATGTAAATTAGGAGATGTTATCACGATTGTAATAACTGAAAACACATTAGAAGATATTCCCTTTATAGCGTCAAAATATGGATTCTCCATGACTGATGGTGAAAATTTAGAAGGAGATCTAATTATGATAAAATTAGAGTTTAGACAGATTTTTAGGTAAGCTATAAAGGTATAAACAAGTGTGTAGTGTATCTGGAGTCCTTATATTAAACCCTAAAAATTTTGACAAAGTTGAGCGAAAATTAGCTGATATTCTCAAAAGGGCAGAGGATAGAGGCAGGGATAGTTTTGGAATTGTTGTAATTCAAAAGGACGGTACGGTGAAAGTGAGAAAATCCATAGGGAAGCCTTCAGAAAAAGAGGAATTACTGTATGGAATTTTAGATGAAGACTCTAGAGTAGTAATAGCTAATAATAGGGCAGAGCCTACGACTGAATATGTTAGACAGAAGACTGAAGAGGATATTCAACCCTTTATCGGAGATAGATATATTGTAACCCATAATGGAATAATAGCGAATGATTTAGAATTAGAGAAAAAATATGAGCTTAAAAGAAAAACTAAGATCGATAGTGCAATTCTTCCATCACTTTTAGATAAAACATGGGATGGTAATCTTGGAACATTAAAGGGAATTTTAGAACAAATAAGAGGAAGCTTTGCTTTAGTTATAGGTGATAAGAGAAATCCTGATAGAATATTTCTAGCTCAGAACTTTAAGCCATTATATATGGCTTATGACTACTCGTTGGAGTCAATATTCTTTACGTCTCTTGATGAATATTTTGACGTAAAGCCATTTGACCCAGTAAACGTAACTAAACTAGAACCTTATTCTGTAGTAATGGTGAGTTTAAATAAGCAAATAACTACGTTACCGATCATAGAGAAAAGAAAAAAACATAAGGTACTCGTTGTGGCAAGTGGTGGGCTAGATTCAACTGTTGCGGCTACTAAACTTTTAAGGGAAGGTCACGAAGTTACACTAATACACTTTAATTACCATCATAAAGCTGAGGAAAGGGAAAGAGAGGCAGTGAGGAAGATTGCTGAGTATTTGCAAGTTCCTCTAATTGAAATAAATACAGATTTATTTAAAATGATAGGCCACGCTACACTAATAAAGGGAGGGGGAGAGATAGTTAAGGATAGGAAAGGAGAAGAAGGGGCAGAGTTTGCGCACGAATGGGTTCCTGCAAGAAACCTAATTTTCTTTTCAGCGGCATTAGCAATTGCCGAAGCTTATGGATACGACGCAATAGCCTCTGGGATAAATTTAGAGGAAGCTGGAGCTTATCCAGATAACGAGATGGAGTTCATAAGGATGTTAAGTAAGTTAAGCCCCTATGCGACTGGCCCAAATAAGAAAGTGGATGTATTGATGCCAGTTGGTAATTTAGTGAAGCATGAAATAGTAAAGCTGGGATACGAAATTGGTGCTCCATTACATTTAACATGGAGCTGTTATGAAGGAGGGCAAAAACATTGTGGGAAATGTGGACCTTGCTATATGAGGAGGGTGGCGTTTAAGATTAATGGACTTAGAGATCCAGTGGAGTATGCTGAAGAATGATCGAATACTTTAATAACCATTTGGATAGTACTATTTTTTATGCTTTCTCCAATAGAATTTTTTGTTACAGTTGTGCTAGTTAGTGCTCTTTCAGGTATACTAGGCGCTCTGACTGGTTTAGGTGGGGCCACGTTTTTAGTACCAATTTATACATTATATCTAAACGTACCTATTGCATATGCTTCTGGAGCTAGTCTAATTTCAACTATAGCTACTTCTAGCGGTGCAGCTAGTGCATATATTAGGGATAGAATAACTAATGTGAAAATAGGGATGGGGCTTGAGATAGCTACTACAACAGGGTCTATAGCTGGAGCCTTGACAGTAGCATACATCTATGCTCATCATTTAGAATTTATAGTGTATATTGTTTTTGGGATTGTTCTCCTTTCTCAAGTTTATGTGCAACTTGCCAAGTCTAAATTTGAGCTTCCTAAACCCATTAAACCAGATTGGACAACTAGAGTTTTTGAGCTTTATGGAAAATATTATGATACGGTGTTAAAACAAGAGGTTGAATACCACGGTGTTAGGTGGTGGCTTGGCGAAATAATAATGTTTTTTGCTGGTTTCATTTCAGGCTTGTTGGGAATAGGTTCAGGAGCATTAAAGGTTTTAGGTATGGATTGGGCGATGAACCTACCAATGAAAGTTAGTACTACTACAAGTAATTTCATGATTGGTGTTACAGCTGCAACTGGAAGTTCAATTTACTGGATATTGGGATATATACAACCATTTTTAGCTGCGGGTACTGCATTAGGAGTTTTGATTGGGGCATTTATTGGAACTAAAATATTACTGAGAGTTACAAATAAAACTATAAGGTATATTTTTACTGTGATTCTCGTCTTCTTGGGAATTCAAATGATATTAAGGGGTCTGGGATATGGACTTTAACAATATTATAGGCAATACATTAAGAATAGGCGTAATTATTAGTGCGATAATAATTATTTTCGGAGTGGCTCTATTATTTGTATACAATGGTTCCAACGGGTTTACTATTACTCAGATATCAAGTTCAAACTCAATTGTTAACAGTTCAATTTTTAAACCTTCTGAAATATTTAGTGGATTACCTAAGCTATACGGCCTAGATTATATATACTTAGGACTAATGGTTCTAATAGCTACTCCAGTACTTAGAGTATTGTTAGGAATAGCACAATTCGCTTCTGAGAGAAATAAATTATATACAATAATAACTGTAATTGTATTTTTCAATCTAATGTTTGCAATATTCATATTACCTATACTCATAAGTAAGTAATATTTTACCATCTTTCAAATATTCCATTCTTTTTTCTAAAATCTTAAGATTTAATTCCATTTGCTCATCTATAATTTGCTTAGTAAGCAACTTGCAGAAATTACTCTCAGCCACCTCAGAGAAGCTTTCCTTGAGAATGTTCGATATGGTATTATAATCAATTGATGATAACAGATCTATTCCATCTTTAAAATCATCCTCATTAGCCCACAAATTAAACCTACTCACCTTTTTATCGATTATTTGTATTATGTAATATAACGGTTTCCAAGCAGATAGCGAGTGCCCGTGATCAATGATAAATCCCTTTCCATTCTTTGACAGTACATGATCTTCTTTTAAATCTATGTTCAAAATCCACTCTTCAAATGCTAAACTCATCTTGATTTCATCTAAATTACTTATGTTTTCATTTGAAGCTTTATCCGGTAAGTACTCCATTAGAAGCCCCGTTTCTTCTCCATATTTCACTAAGAATACTTCTGGTATAGGCAAATCTAATAGTTTACCTACTCTCGAAGCGAATAATTCAGATACGATTTCCAAAGCGACGTTTATATCTCTCTCTTTTTTTGTAGGCTTAAAGTATAATAACAATGCAGTGGTAAAAGTTTGGCCATAAATATAAAATTATCTTATAACATATCTACAGACCTTTTTAACACAAACTTATTTTACATATAGTTATATTATAATATAATGGAAGATGTTAAACAGTCTGTAGAAAAAATAATAAAGGATCGGGAGTGGATAACATTTAATGACCTATTAAAATATGTACCGTATCCAGCTCCAGAAGTTTATAACGCATTATCTCAACTTATTAAGGAAAATAAGGTTGGGAGAAGAGGAAGATATTTCTATTACGTAAAGAGGTAAGCAAGAGCTAACTTTTATTAGATTCCCGTCTAGGTAAATTAAAATTGTATTTTATTGCAAAAATTCTCAGTAAAAATGTGCTTAGAAAACTTACAAATAAACTACCGTGATGCAAGTAAGGAATAGTGAAATAGTATATTATCCCACCAAGAAGAGCTGCGGTAGCATATATTTCCTTAGTGAGTATCATAGGTGTTTCGTTTACAAGAAGATCCCTTATTACACCCCCTCCAGTACCAACAATGGTTGCAATTAATCCAACTGATATTGGATTTAATCCATAAGAATAAGCCAACGACGCACCTAATGTTGCAAAGGTTGAAAGACCTATGGCATCGCTTATTGCAATTATGATTTTTATTGGATTAGCCTCTAACCATTTATAGAAATAAAATACGAAAATGGAAATACCTACGCTTAGTAGTAGATAATTCCATTCCTTAAGTATCTGTGGTGGATATATGCCTAGTAAAATATCTGCGATTATACCTCCAGCATAGCTAGTTACCACTCCCACGATTATTACGCCAAAAAGATCTAACCCTTTATTAGTTCCCTTAAGAGATCCAGAGATTGTAAATGCGATTATTCCTACTACGTTAAGTAATTCCAAGATCATATACATTGTCAAAGAAATTCTTCACAACCTATAACTTTTTCTCATAGACTATCATAAGCTTGCCCTTGTAACTAGTTTTTATCTTCAAGTTATATTTGTTCTTTTTATTAAAAATTAAAAAATTCGCATTCTATGTAGAGAGATCGATTAATATTAAATTAATAGAAAATCGTTTTTAGAAGGATTAGTTAATAAAAGGCTTTTTTAATTTCAATTCTTGCTATGTTGAGAGATCATATCAAATTCTAACGAGAAGATTTTTTAACTAAACTATTTCCAACGTATGTGCAATTAATAGTCCCACGAAATCGTAGATTACTTCTTTGTACTACGTGTTTTTATTTTTGAGATTTTAGTTTAGTGTATATTTTTAATTAATCTTAAGATTTTTATCAAAACGGATAAAGACGAGAGAAGAAGCATTAAAAGTACCAATAGTAAAGAAATGAATAAGGCTAATTCCGAATAAATTGGTCTAAAAAACAACGTTAAAATTATAACAGCTCTTATCATTACTTTAAAGATGTCTCATTTTCTTTTATTTCTTACTCTTAGAAGTACTGTAGCAATCACTACAACTATTATTATTATCACTATAATTGCTATAATGCCAATAGGAGATTTGAAGAACTGTTCATAGAATGGAGGAGATATTGTCACATAGAATGTATCAGACTGCTCAAATGGGAATAACGCACCAGTCTGATTCCATATTAAAGCTATTGCCAATGGGTAGGTTCCAGAGGATGCTCCACTGCTCACATCAACTACAAAAGTTACATTTATTGTTTGTCCAGGAGCAATATCTCCAGCGAATACCTCAGATGCTGTCAGTGCTTGTAATGGGTTTGATGAACTTACATGAGGATATATTAGATTAGAAGTACCTAGCCTAACTATAACGTTCTTAGCTGTCGAATTTCCAGTGTTTTTAAGAGTTATTGTGATTGGTACGTTACTATCTCCTGCACTTAGTGAAGGGTAAGATACTCCTACTACGATCAGATTAGCCTTGGGATATATTTGTAATGGGTATTGATAAGTTTCTTTCCCACCATCATAGGTAATGGTAACGTTTATAATATAGGTTTTAGGTATAGTATCATTTGGAACATTTATGAGGAATGTGGCATTAACTGGTGCTCCTACTGGTAGTGCTCCTAAATGTAGTGGATTAGAAGATATAACTTGGAATGGTGATTGAATGCTCACATTGGCGTTTTCTGCTATGCCACCTCCAAAGTTTGTTAAAATTACCAATAATCTAACGTCGTAATAGCTAGGAAATACTTGAGGTGGAATTGTTACCAAATTTACTGAAATATTTGGTGAATAAATTGTTATTGGGATCGTTATTGTAGTTTTGTGATTGAAGTAATACAGAGTTGCTGGTATGTAGTATACTCCTGGTGTAGCATTTGGAAACACACTTACAGTTACCGTAGCATAATTTTCTTGCCCAGCTGGCACAATACCAATTTGTGCATTAGTCTGATGGAAGATTAATGGATACTCTACGTTCTGGAAAACTAGGGTAGCATTGAGAATATTAACGTCACCAGTGTTTTTGAGTAAAACTGTTAAAGGTACATCGTTCTCACCTGAAGAAACTGTTATTGGGGACGTTACTCCTCCCCACAAACTTTGAGCTTGTATTGTAATATATCCTAGGATATCAACCGTTATCATTATGTTTTCTTTAAATCCACCATAAGCCACTAAGGTTGCTGGTATGTAGTATACTCCTGGTGTAGCATTTGGAAACACGTTAGCTGTAACTGTTACGTAATTATAGCTACCTGCGGGAACGAAACCAACGGAGGCGTTTTGCTGGAGGAACTGTATCGGATAATGAGATTGTAATATTAGGCTCACATTTGTCATTAGGTTTTCTCCAAGATTCTTTATTACTATCGTTAACGGTACGTTATTCTCTCCCGGCGCTACTAGTATCGGATTAGATAAAGAACCCCATACACCCTCTACCGAAACTTGATTCAATGACTGTATATATATTGGAACTTTTACATATTGTATCACACCATCGTAGTACATTACTTTTGCGGTTATGTAGTAAACACCAGTATTTGTTACATTGGGATAAACATTTGCAAGTACTGTTACTGGTATAGGATAGCCCGCGGGAACGTTTCCTATGGTTACATTGTTCTGTAGGAACTCTACTGGATATTGCGATTGTAAGAACAAGGTTGCATTCGTTATAGAAGCTATTCCAGTGTTTTGTAGTATTATTGTTAGTGGTATGTTGTTTTCTCCTGGTCCTACTACCATTGGGTTTGATGTTGTTCCCCATACTGAGGATGCAGAGAAATTAACATAGCCTAAAATGTAAACTGGCATTTCAAAAGTTTGCATGAATCCTCCATCATATGCAACTAACGTTATCGGTACGTAATATACTCCAGGTGTTACGTTCTTATAGACGTTTGCTACTACTGTTACGTAATTATAGCCTCCAGCTGGTACGAAACCTATCATTGTATAATTTTGGAGGAATTGTATCGGATAATGAGACTGTAATATTAACATGACATTGGATAATAGGTTTTCTCCAAGGTTCTTTACATAAATAGTGAGGGGAAGTAATGTTTCACCAGGGGCAGCCACTGTGGGGTCTGATGGTGTACCCCACGCATCTTCTAATGATACTTGATTAGATGAGCCAATATCAATGGGTACTAATACTGTTGTAGTTGCATTATGATAGTATATTATATTTAACTTGATATAATACAAACCTTGAGTTACGTTAGGATACACTGAAGCCATTACAGTTGCTTCTCCATAATATCCTGCCGGTATTGCGGAAATTGTGGCATTATTTTGTAGGAATTTAACTGGAAACTGTGAGTTTAGTTCCAATGTTATATTGGTAACTAATGAATTACCTAAGTTTTGTAGTATTATTGTTAGTGGTATGTTGTTTTCTCCTGGTCCTACTACCATTGGGTTTGATGTTGTTCCCCATACTGAGGATGCAGAGAAATTAACATAGCCAGCTATTACTATTGGTACTAAAACGTCATAAGTTACCTGGGTACCCGAGGTAGTGACACCTTGGACTATTACTACATCAGTGTATGTACCAGTCTTAGCAGTACTGGCTATATCAAATAGGTAAGTAACATTTACTGTTTGTCCTTGATTCCACAAGGGAATATGCGTAAGTTCAGTTCCATTATTATAGGGGTAAAGGTAAAACGGATAAGTATCTACAGGAATTATTGTTACATCAGTTAAGGTTTGGCCTAGGTTAATCAGATGGAAGGTTATTGGTACCTCAATTTCGCCAGGTGTTATTAGTTCGCTGCTTGTTGCATATCCTTGAATCGGCGTGGATTGTGAGGATATTGGTAGTGCTAAATATGTTAGAGGAGATAATATTACAAAAAGTAATATTATTAAACTCCTTCTCATCAAAATCACCTTCAAAAAGATATATCTAAATACTTTTAAGTGTTTTCCTTCTTTCGTTCTTAATAGCACGAAGAATGATCATAGATGCTATATTACCACTTAAAGAGAAATTCTGAAATTAAAAAATTATTATTGTATTCATAGAATGTATAATTCTTTTTGCAACGTGTTTAGTACTTTCCCATATCCTTTTTTTACTACTACTTCGTCTTCTATTCTTATACCAAATTTGCCTGGTAGATAAATTCCAGGTTCTATAGTAAACACCATATTTTGCTCTATTACATCATCGTTATCTGGAGAAATGTATGGATCTTCATGAACGTCGATTCCTATACCGTGTCCAGTCCTATGAATAAAGTAAACCCCATATCCCTTATCAGTTATAACTTTTCGAGCAATATCGTCAATCTCCTTAGCCCTCATACCCTCTCTTACGTGTTTTTCAGCCTCTTCATTCGCACTTTTGACGATTTCTACAATTTCTAAAGCTAAAGTGTAGTTAGGTCTACCTAATGAAAACACTCTTGTAGTATCTGTAGAATAGCCCTCATACTTTATTCCGTAATCTATAACTATTACCTCACCTCCTTTTACCTTTTTATCACTGCATCTCAAGTGGGGCATAGAAGAGTTAGGACCAGAGGTCACTATTGGATCAAATGAGATATAACCAGCTTCTCCAATCAAGAAGCTCTTTAGTTTTCTCTCTATTTCGCACTCCGTCATATTTTCCTTTATATTCGGTACAAATTCTAAAAGAAGTTCTTCTGCTTTCTTAACACCTTTCTCCATTTTTTCTATTTCCTCATCATCCTTTACTTGTCTAAGCTTTCGCAATATAGCTGAAGCTTTACCTATTCTTCTAGGCTTGAACCTATTTAGTATTTCTATAGTGAATATTGAGAAGGTCGTATCGTCAATTAAAATATTGGAATTTTCCTTTAAATTTAGTTTGGAGTAGGGATCCTCCCCATCTCTATAAACGATAAGTGGTAATTGCTTTAATTGCTCCTCATAGAGTTTTGGCACGAGCATGAAATAATCGTCTTTAGTGACGAAAAGTAAAAGCGGCCTTTCCATCTGTTCCTCCGAAAATCCTACTAAATAGAACATGTTGCTAGTAGTTCCAATTATCAGATAATCTGTATCAGTCTTCTCCAATTCCTTTTGTAATCTCTGTATTCGATCCATGTTCTAAACTTAAATAGACGTGTTATAAAAAGATAGGCTAAATGATAACTATTGTTTATGACGATATATACAAGTATCACGCTCCAAAAAAGTATCACGTAGAGAACCCTAGTAGGATAGACAAGGCATTATCTGCAATTAATCAACTTGAGGTTAAGTTTGTGAAACCAGTTAGGGTTGATGATCCTCAAATAGTACATTCAGAAGATTATATTAAATTAGTTGAAAAGCACTCTAAATTAGAAGAGAACTTAGATGCGGATACTTATACTAACAAGTACACCTACGAATCCGCACTTTACGCGATGGGTGGTGCATTAAAGGCTTTTGAGACTAACGGATTTGCATTAGTGAGACCTCCTGGTCATCACGCTGGAGTCAATGGAAGAGCTTTAGGAGCTCCTACTTTAGGTTTCTGTATTTTCAACAGCGCAGCATATCCTATTAAGAGGTATAATTTAAAAAGAGTGGCGATTATTGATTTTGATGTACATTATGGTAATGGGACGCAAGAAATCTTTTATGATGATCCAGATATTCTGCATATTGATGTACATCAAGATCCTAGGACCATCTATCCGGGGACCGGCTTTGCGGATATGATAGGTGGAAAAGACGCTGAGGGGACTAAGATCAACTTACTGATACCTCCTTTAGGTAGTGATGATTTATATGAGGAATTAATTCCAATTATTCAAGCTATTCTAGACGATTTCAAGCCAGTGGTTGTTGCGTACTCTGCTGGTTTTGACTCTTATGTTGGTGATGGTCTGGCTTCAGTTAACGCTTCTGAGTATACGTTTTATAATTTTGGTAGGATTAGCAACAAATTTACTAGAAAATATGCAGTTTTAGAGGGAGGTTATGATAAAGGTTTAATAAAAGGTTTAAAGGCATTTTTAGAAGGATTTACAAACTTGAAAATAGAATATAAGAAATATAAATCAAGTGATGCAGTTAAGTCTAGGTTTATGAACTATCTAAGTGAAGAGAAAAACATTTTGAGGAATTATTGGAGTATCTAGTATTAGCAAGTGTAGTAGCATTTTAGTGCTATATTATAGGCAGCATTATAATCTCTATCTGCTTTATATCCACAAGCTGGACATACAAATAGCGAACCTAGTATTTCACCTTTCTTATATCCACATTTTGCACACACCCTTGATGTATTGTACGGGTCTATTTTTCTATATCTAATACCTTTCTTTCGTATCTCGTTTTCTAGCATATTCTGTAAAGCTCGTAATCCTTTACCCGTTTTCGTCTCAAAATATTCCAAATTCTCCATTGCGACTATTTTTGGTTCCAATTCTTCAATAAAGCTTACAGCTTCGTAAATGATTTTTCTAGCATTAGTCTTCATTTCCTCTAACTTAATAATTCCTTGATTTTCACTTAAGAAATTTGCAAACTGCTCCATAAGTTTAGGTTCGTTAAAGAATCTCACTTTCCATGGTTTGTTATCCTTTAATGCAACAATTGTTATTAGGTGACGTAAACCTAGGTCTACTCCAACTATACTAGGGTTCTCTTGATAAGCTAAATACACTCTTATATCGGTATCCTTATACTCCACTATGGCGTATAACGGTGGCCTAGAATCACTTTGTATTTTAACTAAAGTATTATACTCTTTTATTTTTATTATATCATTGCTAACTAATTCTATCTGAAGTGGGCCATCTCTAGGAATTCCTCCAGTAAGTATTGAAGTTACAATAGATTTGGGTAAGGTAGGAGGTGGATCTACCTTTTCCTTAATCCCTTTCTTTCTTAATGCGTCAACATAGAGCTTGTAATATACAATTTCTTTTTGAATATCCTTTAGTTTACCATAATCTATAACTTTTGCTTCTATGAGACTTTCCTTCATAAATTAATATTATAATCTTCATGCTTAAGAATTTATACTTCTCAAAGATGCATAATACTTCCCATCATAAGTTCTTCTGCATCTACTCCTAGATAGTATTTTATTGTAGACGAAAATACGTATCTTTCATTGTCTGTATAGAGCTTATAATACTCCTCATTTGTCTCTTTTGATAATCTATTCTTATTGTAATAATATCCAATTAAAAGAGATGGCCCTTCTTTCTTATTGTAATAAATTAAACCGGAATTTAAGCTCGTAGAGTAATCCTTTAGTTTATCTAGAGTATTTACGTACGCCTCGAATGGAGACATATTGTTTTCTATCAATGTCTTTATCTCCTCCAGAATTAGATAACTATCAGTAAATGGCCTATTATTATCCTTAAAGCTCGTTCTACTAACTGAACCATTATGAGCAAAGTAGAGATCATAGATGTTTGCCCTTACATAATAGGGATGAGCATGAGATACTCCAGTAAGAAATTTTCTACCAGCTTTTCTTGCATGAATAATTCCAATTATCTCTTCTCCCTTGGCAATATCAATTAAATAATTAACGTTAGGATCTTCAAATATTGGATCTTCTGATCTATAATAAATTACCTTCCACTTATCATTTTTCTTGAGAAAAACACTTAGACCCCATCCATCAGGATGGCTACCATACTTAGAGAAAATATCATTTCTACTCGCCTTTATTAATGCGTTAACATATTTTTTTGAAATTTCGGCCTTAGTGTGAAAAGCCAGAATTCTACACATTTAACGACAACCCATCAGAAGCAATAAGTATTTTATTATTAGCGAAGCTTATTATTTTTTCTTCAATTTCAACTGGAATATGAGTGGCAATAATTCTCTTATTACTAAACAATTCAAATATTTGTTTGATTGAAGTGTGCCCCCAAGCACTACAGTTATTCACACAAGTCGTTTCATGAATAATCAAATCTACATCTTTTATGTTTTCTAGAATGGTATTACAAGGCTCTTTAGTGTCTCCAGTATATAATACCTTGGTATTACCATCACTTATAATATAACTAACGGCATATATCGAGTGACAAGCTTGAATCGAATATATTTCCATATCGTCAATTTTACCTCTGGGTAAATCGCTTTCGTATACTTTAGCTGAAATATTATTTCCTACTCTAATGTATGAGTTTAGCACTTCTAAGAAACCTTTAGTAGAGTAGATTTCCAAATCCGGAATTTGCCTTATTTTCCTTTGGACTAAATAATCGAAAACTCCATTAAAATGATCGACGTGCAGATGAGTAATAAAGAGGGCCTTTGGATGTGTACTCATATCTTCCAGTCTTAACTCAGCCCCAGGGCCTAAATCTAGAAGTACTTTATCGTTGATTAGTATACTGGATTTAACCCTTTTTAATCCTAAGCTAGAACCAGCACTTGTTCCAATAAAAGTTATTTTCACATGTCGTCACGCTCCGTTACATCTACAAAATCCAAATCACAAAAACCTGTAGTGCAATGTTCCTCCTTCCCTTTTCTATTACTTTTTCTTTTACTCGTTATCGATTTCCTCAAGGAATTTCCTCACCTCATCTAATTTTGGTCCTAAAGCTCCTATCTTAGTTACGGAAAGTGCTGCAACCTTATTTGCATATTCAACTGCGGTCTCAAGATCGAATCCCTTTTCTAAATAGACGGAAAGTGCTGCGTTAAATACATCTCCAGCTCCCGTTTCATCTATAACGTTTACTTTAGGAGATGGTATAAGTACCTTTTTTCCATCCCTAGTTGCTAATAAAGCTCCTCTTTCCCCTAACGTAACTATAACTGCCTTTTTTACTTTCTTTAGTAATACATTTAAGCCGTACTCAAAATCATCAGTATTTACTAACTCTTTAAACTCTATTTCATTAGGTGTTATAATATCAACTAATGACAAGATTTCAGTATTTTTAAGGTTTGCTGGTGCGGGATTAAGTATTTTTATTCCGTTAAACTCCTTTGCAGCCTTTTTAACTACGCTTTCTCTTATTTCCAATTGCATTAACAATATATCCCCCTCAAGACTATTATTTAAATCGTCTTCTGACAAGTAGTAGTTAGCGCCCCTGTTTACGACAATGATATTTCTTCCTTTCTTGTCAACGAATATGTATGCAGCGCCAGTGTTTATACCATTCTTTATCTTAACTTTAGATACGTCAATATTTTCCGATTTCCAGAATTCAATTGCATTCGTTCCGTGCTTATCATCTCCCACTGCAGCGATTATTTTAACATGACTTCCTAATCTTGAAGCTGATACTGCTTGGTTTGAGCCCTTCCCTCCATGAGTTATGTATACCTCATCAGCTATTACCGTTTCTCCAATTTCCGGTATTTTACTTACTCTCAATATTACATCAACGTTATAACTTCCTACTACAGCTATCAACCTAGGACTACCTCTTTTAGTTTTCTTATTAAATCATCCTTATCCTTACCCACGACTAATACCATATTATCCCGTAATATCGCGTCACCATTAATACCACTTTTACTCAATTTTATTTTACCTTTTTCCGCTGCATCTAGTATTTTATCAGTTAACGGTAATAATATCCCTATTTTTTCACTAGATGTTTCTCTCATGATTTTAGTTATCTCATTACTTACGTTATTAAGTATTGGTCCGTCAATCTTTATTTTATCTAAATATTTTATTAACCCCCCAGCTAAACTTAGCACGTCACTATACTTTGTCATATATGCCACATTTACTTTAGAAGTATCGTTAATTAGCTTAAGTGTAATGTTGAGATTAGACTCTAAGAACCAAAGTAAGTTTTCTAGCTCATTTCTTCCTTCTTCTCTCTTTACTATAGACTCTACAGGAGCAAACGGGTCAACTGGTCCATATCCTCCTCCTAAGTCTAAACCGTATTTGATTGCTAACGAAGCAAATCTTTTAGCTCTAATTACTGCATCCCTAAGTTTGTATCCTAAGGCGAGATATGCAGTTATGGAGGCAGAAAATACGTCTCCACTACCATGCGTGTTTTTAGTGCCAATGTAATCTCCCTTTAACTCTATTTCCTCTCCGTCAATTATAGCATAATCTACTCCATTAAATCCCTTAACAACCACGTTTCCGTATTTAGAATATATTTCTCTTGCAGTTTTTATAACATCATCTTGACTATTAATCTTGGCATTGGCTATTATCTCAGCTTCATATCTATTGGGAGTAGAAACTACAGCATCTCTCATCGCTTTTCTTATTTGTTCTGAGATGTCCTCCGTTATTAATAGTGATCCAGATTTCGCAACCATTACGGGATCTAAAACTAGTTTTATTTGATATTCCTTAATCTTTCTTAGCACAAGTTCTATTATTTTACTTGAAGCCAGCATACCTGTTTTTGCATGAGATGGTCGTAAATCTTGACAAACTGCATCAAACTGAGCTTCAATGAAATCTGGTGGTATCTCTAATACTTTTGTTACTGCTTTTGTATTCTGCGCAGTTAAACCGGTTATTATTGTTGTACCAAAAACTCCTAATGCAGTAAACGTCTTTAGATCTGCTTGTAATCCAGCACCTCCTCCGCTGTCACTACCAGCTATTGTGGCTACTACTGGTCTAGTGTGCACAATTTAACTATACCGATAAAAAATATTAATTTTAGGTTAGTTTGGCTGGACAAATGACTGAAAATATACAATATTTGCACTCCCAATTGAATCTAGGCGAGTTCCTTAACGTTATTGTATCCTCTGCAAGTCTTACTATTGTTGCTTCATCTAAAGGTTCATTTATTTCATATTCCGCAATCCTATCTGGAGTTATGTAGATTAGTATCCCCTTTTTTGTATTAAATAACCATAAATATATTTGTAGTTGCATCCTGTGGTGAATTAAAGGTAATCCTTTATCGCTCCTAGAAGTTTTTATCTCAATAATTATAATTTCACCGCTATTATTTTTGATTATTGCATCAGCCTTTCCCTTAATTTTGTAAACTCTACCTTCGACTTGAATTTCTCTCTGAGTCTCAACTTCAGCTTCTGCACTAAAGTTTTCCTTTAATAAATTTTCGAGGCCAAGATGTAATATGTCTCCTAAAATAGCTGAAGGTGTATAAACTTGAGAAATTGCGAGCTCTTTGTATTCGCTCTCATATTTTACTTTTCTGGGGCATTTTACCAAATCTGTTACATATATAGTATTCTCTTCCTTTACATGGCTTAACTGTTCTTCTAATTTCTTTTTTAGTAGAAACTCAGTTATCATCCTATAACCTCCCCCGTAACCTTGGCACTCCTTTCAGTCTTTATCCACACTCTAGGCGCTCTTATTAACTCTAAAAATATTGCAGTGAAGTTTAGCGCTACAATAAAGTTCATATAAACGAACGAAGGAATCATATAGAAATACTCTATCATGTGTCTTCTTGCTATTAAGATTATAAGTATTAACGAAAGCAGAGAGGCCAAAGAAACTAAACTGGCTGCGACAATGTATAGGGATGAAGAGTATACTAATACCAGAGAATAGTTCACAAGATTTAAGACCATGAAAAATGGGGTAAGTACTATTAGCATTCCATCTATTACTCTTAGATCGATTTTCCTAAGCTTGCCCAAAGGCACTTCCAGATGTCCTCTATACCATCTTAACCTTTGTCTAATTAAAACTCTCAAACTAACTGGAACTTCCCTCCAACTAATAGCGGTTGGGGAGTAGATAATCCTATAACCCTTATTTATAATTTTAAGGCTAATATCTAAATCTTCAGTTAAAGAGTGTTCATTCCATCCTCCCAATTCCATTATTAAACTTTTCCTTATGAAAGAACAAGTTCCTTCTATTGGAACAAAGAGACCCACCTTTGCTCTTCCAGCTATTGAATATTCATATATCAATTCCTCGATAGCAGCTAATCTACTGGTTACACTTTCCCTTACATTTATTGGAATTAACTTTCCTTGAACAGCACCAACATTACTATCCTCAAATTTCGGTTCAACATACTCTAAAATATCTAATCTTGGTACTGTATCTCCATCGAATATACCGATAATTTCTCCCTTACTGATACTTAAGGCAAAGTTTAATGCTCTACTTTTCCCATTTGGTATATTAGCTCTTGGAAGACTATAACATCTTACAAGGTTGTTATACTTTGCCTCATATTCTTTACAGATTTGGACAGTTCTATCAGTTGATCCATCTTCCACTACAATTATTTCGTATTTAGATTTATCATATTCTAGATTTACAAGCCGATCTAATAACCTAGGAAGTACTCTTTCCTCATTTTTAACCGGAACTATCAGACTAAAGGTTATTCCACTATGATTTTTACTTTCAAATGGTTTCCATGTTACGCCAACTATTGATAGTATACTATTATACACAGTCCATGAAGATACTATACCACTTAACGTTATTAGTAGAATTTCCAGCATTATTTTTCATACCCATGTCTAATAATATATTTTTTGTTTATCGTCATACTCTTCTGATATCCTAATCTCTTTTAATCTTAGAAGCCAATAATGTATATATGTTCAAGGAGTTATTGGGTGATTATGAGCCACGGGGTAAAGTAATTCAAGGAGTAGGAAGATTTATAGCTCTTGGCCTAGACGATCCATTTCACATAACTACCATATCTGGGTTTACGATATATGGGTTAGGTAAATATATAGAAAAGAAAAGGACCAACTACGGAATCAGGATGGCTAAAATAGACATAGAAAACGTAAGGAAAGATTTAAGGGAAATTACACTAGACATTTCTACTATTAGATTTTAATCGCATAAGATATAAGGTATTTTTAAATGAAAATTACACCAATAGCGTTTGAAAGTTTAGGTGTAAGATCTCAAGCAACCTTAGTAGAAACTAAAGACCTTAGAGTTCTAGTAGACCCTGCCATTTCCTTAGCCCCAAGAAGATATAATCTTCCACCTCATCAGAGAGAAGTGGATAGACTAACGGAATTGGCTAAGGTTTTAGTAGATGTTGCAAAAGATGTTGATGTAATAGTAGTGTCTCATTATCATTATGATCATCATGACCCTGGATACGTTATACCAACGGATATCTACAAGAATAAGTTAGTATTTATAAAAGATCCTCAAAATATGATAAATAATAGCCAAAAATATAGGAGGGCTCCTAGGTTCCTGCGATCTATAAAAGACAAACCAAGTAAAATAGAAATAGCAGATGGTAAGACATTCGAGCTTGGTCATACTACTATCTCCTTTTCTCCAGCAGTTCCACATGGTGCCGATGAAAGATTAGGCTATGTGATTCAAGTTGCGATAAGTGATAAGGACTCGACAGTAATATTCACTTCTGATATAGAAGGTGCCCCAAAAGATGTACATTTAAAGTTCACAAAGGAAAAGATGCCAAAAACTATTATAATTGATGGCCCTCTAAGTTATCTTTTAGGTAGGGCGTTAAAAGAAGAAGAACTAGAAAAGTCAATTAGGAATATGGAGGAAATAGTCAAGAATGGACTTGAAACAGTAATTATTGATCATCACGTCCTAAGGGACATTAACTACGCTGAAGTTTTAAAACCAGTTTATGATATCGCTAAGGACTTAGGCGTAAGAGTGACTACTGCTGCTGAGTATTTAAATTTGGAGCCATTAATATTGGAAGCAAGGAGAAAAGAGTTATTTAAGGAGGATAATAGGCCAGCCAGGATACCTAGAGGATTAGCTAATTTATTAAATGCAGGTGAGGGTTAAGGTAAATATGAAACCGGTATAAAGTGTGCTAATACCATTCCAGCTACATAGCTTCCCATAAGTGCGATTAGTCCAGTACCTATTTGCTCTAGGGCTCCTCTATGTTTGCTTAATCCAGTGTACTTAGTTCCTAATACACCAAATATTCCAAGAGTTATAATCACCAGTAATATTGATGTGATTAACGCAAAGTTGAACTCGAATTGCCTAAAGTAGGCGCTTATTGCAAATGATAATATTGGTATGAGTCCTCCTATTATCAAATAAAAGGACATGAGGAAGCCAAGCTTAACTGGGCTTTCAAACTCTTCTGGAAATACTTTAAGTTCATGCATTAACATCTCTTCTAAGGCTACATCCTCATTTTTTAGTAAGTAATCTGCTATTTTTTCTGAAACCTCCTTATTGAAGCCCTTCTTAATATAAAATTCAACCAACTCTTGTTTTTCCTTATCTGGGAACTTTCTCAACTGGTATTTTTCCTTTCTTATCTCGTTCTGAATTACTTGCATTCTAACTCTTGTGCTTATATACTCTCCAATACCCATGGAAAACGCTTGACCAATCGTTGCAATTAAACCAGCTACCAATACTGCAATTGCGTCGTGTGAGAATCCGGCAGCACCTAACACTATTGCACCTACTCCTATTAGACCATCTTGTATACCAAAGACTTTAGTCCTAAAAGTGTCAGCTTCATGAATATAATGAACGAGTTCCTCTCCCTTTTCTTGTTTCATAAGACTCTTCTTGTTTAATATATTTATATACTTCTCTAGCATTACGCTAAGTCGTAACTACAATAAACTTGTCTCCTTCCTTTTTCAGTAATCCTGAATAGACCCCCCATTCCACTAAAGTTATTTGTAAATCGTAAAGACCCTCTGGGCTATTATAAACTTGGATTCCTTTCTTTTCAAGAATATATTTCAATTCCTCTATTGTAAAATACTTCAATTCTAAAGTAGTTTTAAAGGGTTCAATTTTCTTTATGGAATCTCTGATGATTTCCTTCCTTCTTTTGAGATTTGACTTAAGGAATTCCATACCTTTATCAGTTATTATTATGTCTCCCTCACCTACTGTTATGAAACCTAAGGAATTTGCTGTATATACTATTGGCATTAGATCGTCCAAATCTACTTCCATCTCCTTTTCTAACATATATAGGTCTGTCTTTCCATTGAACGTGTTTTCCAAAGAGTACAAGAGTCCTACCAAATCTGCTACTCTCGCATGCGGATCTATAACTTCCACAGAGTTTAATTATAGTAATCTTACCTTTTTAAATTATCTCTAAGGAGTGCTATTATATATAAGATGGGCCCTACATAGAAACCCAGGATCATTAAAACATCTAGTGTTGTGATGTATAAAGATTGGCCAAACTCTCTAAAAGCTTGTATATGTGCTCCAGAAGAAGATGAGATAATAATAGCTAATATTGCTAAAATGAGTAATATATATTTTAAGAAATTATATTTATTAATTAAAAATAAAGATATAATTAGAAATACCACAATAACTAATGTACCAACTGTGAAAATTCGCGGTACAAAATTCAATAGCATTATACTTCCTACCAATAGAGATACTGCAGTCAAGATAAGTGAAAAGTAAATTAACTTCATTTATTTCATATATTTTTCCTTACTCCCTGTTATTAAAGTGTAGTAGCGCGACGCTTACTTTTTAAAATAATACAGTACAAGTATAATATCGTGGAAACAGTAAATGAGCCTAAAAAGGAGTTTTACACATATTTCATTTCAACATCAAAATTCTATTATGATCTCAGTAGTACAGTTAATTCTCCAATAGTAGTATGCGAAATGTTGTATGAGGCAATAAATGCTGGAATAAAACTCCTTACTTATTACTTCTCTTTACAATATAAACCAAGAAATGAGGTTGTAAAGGAATTATCTAACATATTAGGAGATTGGGTAGAATATTATTGGAGCTTAGGGTTGACATTACATTATGATTGCTATTTAAGTGGGAATGTGGATCAAGACGACATTCCGTTTTATGAGAATCAAGTAAAGGATTTCATTTCTAAGGTAGAAGAAGTGGTCTTTGGTTAACCGTTCCTTATGACTTCATTAAGGATTCTGACTCCCTCAATTATTTCTTCCTTCGTTACCACTGAAACACTTAGTCTAGTCATTGTATCCCCTCCCCTTAAAAAGAAAGGCTTTGCTGGAACAAAACTTAGACCTTTCTCTACAGCCTTATGGAAAACGTTCCAACTATCTTTACCTGCATCCAAGAGAAGAAAGAAACCACATTTAGGCTCGTTAAACTTGTCTAATCCTTTATCTATAAGGGAGTCTACTAATACTCTCATTTTACTCTTATAATGTTCATAAAGTTCCTTTGATCTCTCAGTTACAATCCCTTTTCTTAGTAATCTGGCTACTACATATTGGTTTATGGTTGATGTAGAGAAGTCCAATTGTTCCATTAAGCTAATTTTTTCAGCTATATCTTCCTTTGCTATGAGAAATCCTACTCTTAACCCCGGTGCTATTATTTTACTGAAACTACTTACGTATATTACTCTACCGGTATTGTCGTAGTTTTTTATTGGATTTGGAATTTCTCCAGCTATTGGCCTATATGGATCATCTTCTATAATGTAGAAATCGTATTTTTCCGCCAGTTCTACTAATGTCTTTCTTTTACATTCGGACATGTTAACTCCAGCTGGGTTATGACAATTTGGAATAACATATAACAATTTGATTTTAACAATTTTCAGTAGGGTTTCGAGTTCATCAACGTTAATTCCGGAAGAATCTAACGATATTGGAATTACAGATGAACTTCTCAATTTTAGCGCGTTAAAAGTTTCTATGAAGGTTGGATTCTCAACAGCTATGACATCATTCTCTAGGAAGTATTTGCCTAATAATTCCATTGCATGTTGTGCTCCGCTTGTAACAACTATTCTTTCACTTTTTCTTTTGCTCAAGTTTAAAAGAGGTAGGAATTTATCTTCTATTTCTCTTATAAGTTCATCTTGTCCTCCAGCTCCAGGGTAAAATAATACCTTCGAACCTAGTTCGTTCAGAACTTCGTTATACGCTTCTTCTATTTCCTTTAGGGGTATTCTACTAGGATCTGGCGTTCCGCTGGCCATGTTAATTTTAACTCTTTTGGCTATTTGCGATCCTAATTCAACTGGTGAAATCTCTATTTCTTTTCCGATTCTCGATACCAAACTCCTTTTACCTCTATTTCAGTACCTAAACCCTTCCTTAAAGCTTTTTCATAGATAAGTCTACTTACTGCTAAATCTTCAAGACCTATACCTACAGATTTGAAGATTGTTATTCCCTCTCTGACTACATTAATCCTTCTAGATAGTATTGACGACAAGAGAGTTATCTTACTTATATCCAGCATTCCCATTTTCTTTGCAATGACCAACTCTCCAGATTCTTTTAAACTCTGCTCTAATTCTTCAACAACAATCAAATTTGACGCTTTTATTACCTCTGGGAAAATCTCAATCTTTTCTGGTATATTAGAACCCATCGCATTAATGTGTATTCTCTTATGATTTACGTATTCTAATTTCAAAAATGGATCCTTAGCCTTAGTTATCGTTGTTATAACTTCACTTTCTTCACAAATCTTTTTAATAGAATCTTTAGGCGAAACATCTATACCTTCACTCCTAAATATGGCTAAAGCTTTTTCCATTCTTTGTTGGGAAGGGGTAAAGATATTAATTTTAATTCCTTTCCTTAGTTGACTTGCAATCTCAACAATTGCTAGACCATACTTTCCCAAACCAATTACTCCTAGTGAGGAGAAGTCTCCATATATATAATCTGTTGCAAGTATTGATAATACAGCAGTTCTAACTTGTGATAGCCTATCGGACTCTATTATGCTTAGGAAATTACCGGCGGTATCATATAAGAACGTTAAATGGCTACCTGAAATGAAAGTTTTGTATCCCATATAGTTTTCCATAGCCGCAGCTTGAAACGTAAGAGTAGTTCCGTGAAATGATATTCTACTTCTTTCTAAATTTATTGCTAGTTTATTATCAAAAAGTAGAAATGCGTTCAATAATGACTCATAAATTTGTTTGTAATCCAGTAAATTTATTACATCATTCTCTTTTAGTAGTAGTGTCAATTCTCTCTTAATTTGATATGACTTTATATTTAAAAGAGATTCTATGGTTAGCTATTATATATGGAACTTACTCCTAGGCTTCAAGATATAGTAAATATTCTAAAAAACAAGGGTAGTATAAACGTAAAGGATCTCGCTCTAGAAATAAAAGTATCTCCAAAGACTGCCAAGGGTTACGCTAGAGAACTACAAAGACTAGGACTAGTTGATATGGATCAAGATGGTAATATAAGACTTAAGGAAGATAAGGTAGAACATCCAGACAGCGAGAAGTTGTTAAAAACCTTGGAGAATCATGAAAACGAGATAACATTACTTAAGAAGGAGATAGAAGCGATTAAAGGAGAGTTAGAAAAACTCAAGAAGAAAGGGAAAGCTTAACTATATAAAGGAACCAATTTAAAATTTCTCTAAAATTTAGTTTACTTTTTCCAGTTTTCCTATCTACGAAAATAATGGGATACTCCTTAAACGTGAGATTATTTCTTATAATCTTGAATATGGAGCATATTTGAAATTCATAGCCATTTGTGGTATCACATTCTAACGCCAATAACGCTGCTTTACGTGAGTATATTCTATAATTTGAAGTATTATCGTTAATAGGCGAATGTGATACCAACTTAAATAGAAAATTGGCTCCCCTACTTATAATTCTCCTGCTAAAGGGCCAATTTTTTATCCCACCCCCCTTTGCATATCTAGAACCTATGACTAGATCGCAATTTTCATTTAAGGCAATTTTCATCATTTCTGGTAAATATTTTGGGTCATGACTAAAGTCCGCATCCATTGTAACTATGAAGTCCGATTCCAGTTCTATTGCCTTTTTAATTCCATATCTTAGTGCTGATCCTAGACCCCTTTCATTATATCTTACTAACACAGTTAGATTATGGATGTTTAAGTCTTGCAGTATTAATGCAGTTCCATCTGGACTATTATCGTCTACAATGAGGATTCTCGAGGTATACGGTACTATATTGTTTATCTCCTCAACTAGTTTTACGACATTGTCCCTTTCATTATAAGTGGGTATAACGATAGAAAAGTTAGCCATTACACATCTCCCATATTGTATCTCCTACATGATGGAGATTAATGGCGAATTTTCCCCTCTTTTCAACCAGAGCCTTATCCTTTGGCATCAAAACTCTTAGTACGGCAACAGGTAGATTTGTCTTGGTTTTAGCCAAAATAATATCATTCTCTTTGCATTCGCAACCATATTCTACTATACCAGGGGCGAAAAGATCAGCTCCTTTACTGACCGCTCTTACAGCTCCCTCATCTATAATTACGTAAGGGAGGCTGATCTTTAGTTTCATTATTGCACAAAGTGTGGGAATTATGTCGTCAAAGAAAGCTAAAATATCGTTTACATAGTACCAAGTTTCCTTTTTCTCCTTGCCTACCTCTAATTTTGCATTTGAAATGTCAATATTATATTTCTCTTTTATCTTGTTAATGAAAATCTTAGCATCCTTAGATGACATAACATGTCTTTGCATGAATTAAATAACCTCTTCTGGTTTTGGAGGAATGTTGACTATTCTTTTTCCGGTACACTTTTCTATCGCATTTATTACTGCAGGAGTTGATGCAATAGCTCCAGCCTCGCCTATCCCTTTAGAATTAGTAGGGTGACTTGAGAATCCCTTTTCTATGTAATGCCATTCAATCCTTGGGACTTCTACTGCAGTCGGAAACCCATAGTCGGTTAGGTTTGAATTTAGTAAGTATCCCTCCTTGCCGTATATTGCTCCTTCATATATTGCTTGCCCTATCCCTTGCACCGCTCCGCCAACTATCTGACCTTCCGCAAGTAATGGATTTATAACTTTTCCCACATCGTCAAGTGCGACATATTTTTTCACTCTTACGCTTCCAGTCTCCTTATCTACCTTAACTAATGCCATATGAACCCCATAGGGTACAGTGTAACCTGGTTTAGCCACGTTATAGACATAAGTTACATCTAAGGAGTATCCCATTGAATAGGCGTTCTGTATTACCTCCTTAATAGTAACACTCTTACTACTCTTCTTATGAGAAAATACGCCATTTTTATATTCTATTTCTTCCGTATCTGCATTTAGCATTTTTGCGCTAACCTCAATTAGTCTTCTCCTTAATTCTTCGGCAGCCTTATATATCGCTGAGCCTCCAATTGTTAATGTTCTACTTCCCCAAGTTCCTATTCCATCTGAAATTATATCGGTATCTCCCCATCTAACCTCAATGTTCTCTATTGGTACCTCTAAAACATCAGCTACTATTTGAGCAAAGGCAGTCCCATCACCTTGTCCATGTGGACCGCTACCAGTTATTATCATAATTTTTCCATCACTTTTAGCTAGAACTCTAGCGGTCTCCCAAGGACCAAATGCTGTTATCTCTACATACATGCTTGAACCTACGCATTCATCCACATTAGCTTCATTTTTCAACCTCTGATAATATTCTCTTGCTTTATTTAGTAGTCCCACATAATCGCCGGTATCATAGGTTATACCTAAGGCGTTCTTGTATGGTAATTCTCGAATCAAATTCTTTTCCCTTATATCAAATTCATCCTTTCCTAGTTCCAACGAGATTATGTTAATTATTCTCTCTATAAAATATGTGGCTTCCGGCCTACCAGCTCCCCTATACGACTGAGTTGGTGCCTTATTGGTGTTTACTGCGTAATGTTCAATCCTTATGTTTTGAATCCTATAAGGTCCCAACATCATTCTAACTGTACTGTGAACATTACCTATTTCGTCATCGTTTGCGTCTGGATAAGGCGCACCTAAATCAGCAATCAAAGTACCCTCTAGACCTAGTATCGTACCGTCTCTCTTTACTCCAACCTTAAACCTTAATCTCTTATCTCTTCCATGACCAGCGCTCTGCATTTCCTCGGAGCGCGTGGGTATCCATTTTAGTGGCCTCTTCAATTTTAAGGCTAGCTTAGATATGGCATATTCCTCCGGATGAGCTATAATTTTACTCCCAAACGCTCCTCCCACATCAGGCTGAATCACTCTTATGTTATCAATTCCTAGAAAATTTATGAGGTTTCTTCTTAGATAATGGGCCGATTGGGTAGATGACCATACATTTAACCTATTACCATCAAAGTAAGCTAAGACACCCCTAGTTTCTAAGGGATTCGCTATTACTCTTTGGTTATATAACTCTCCATTAATTACTAGGTCAGCTTCTTTAAGACTTTGTTCAACGTTTCCCGCTTCCCATTTCTTATACTCGTAAATATTAGACTCCTTCTTACTGTAAACTTTTACATCATTCTTTAAAGCCTCTTGTGGATCAATAACGTAAGGTAATTCCTCATACTCTATTTCTATACTTTCTAATAAGTCATAAGCCTCATATCTATCTCTTCCTACCACCATTGCTAGCGGTTGGCCAACGTAAGTAGTCTCCTCAACCGGTATGGGAAAATCACTACCTGGATTTATATCCTCACCGGTAAATATGCCGTTATGGTTCTTCTTTATTTTTATTTTCGCATGTGGTTTAACAGATCTAAGAAATACCACAAATAACGTTCCTGGAAGTTCTATATCATCAACGTATGTTGAGCCTCCAGTTAAGAATTTAGGATCTTCAATTCGCTTGATGGGTTTACCAACGTACACAAATTAATCTATTGGTCGATGTTTTTAAGCCTTACGTGAATATTTGGATGTGTAGATAAAAACGTAGTTTCTTTCACATCATATTTAGTTATTAAATCTTCTAATAATCTTCTATTGGTAAACCTCAAGGCAAACTTATCCGCACTCAACTCAAATCTCCTCTGGAAATATCTTTGCATAAATAAGGCGAAAAATCCAAAAGGAATCAATACAAATAAATTTAAATTAAGAATATAGGTGAAGGCTATGATTATCGAAATAATATAAAGGCTCATTTTAACGTGATGATTTAACTTTAAATGTCCAACTTCATGCATGATAGCTGCTCTAACATGCTCCTCATCTTCTCCATTTACCAATCCTCTAGTTATAACGATAAATTTTCCCCAAACCGAGGTCAGAGAGTACGCATTTACTTCATTAGAGTTTACAATATATATAGGATAATCGTAAAGGGTGGAAAATTTTGTTACTCTTTTAAGCACTATTGCTGGTACTACAACGAATTCTAGCAAAATAACCAGTGTGAGTAAACCGAAAGTAATAATTAAATCCACAATTAATATAACGTAAGTATTACCATATATTCCTTTTTAAAATGGTGGAGGGATTCTCACATATGAAAAGCGTAGTTATGGAAAATGGAAAGGTCGCAATAAGAGAGCTGCCATTACCTAAATTACAGCAAGGTGATGTATTAGTTAAAATGAAGGCTTGTGGATTGTGTGGTACTGACATAGAGAAGATTTGTGGACACTACACTGCATCGCAACCAATATTAGGCCATGAACCAGCTGGAATAATCCAAGAATCCACGGTTGATTTGTTAAAGCCTGGAGATAGGGTTTTTGCACACCATCACGTTCCATGTTATGAATGCTACTATTGTAAAAAGGGAAGTCCAACCATGTGTCCATATTATAGAAAAACCAACTTAGATCCTGGTGGATTTTCGGAGTACTTCAGAGTTCCAGCCTGGAATGTTGTACGAGGCGGAATATTAAAGCTACCAGACAATGTAAGCTTTGAAGAAGGGGCATTTATAGAGCCCTTGGCTACCGTTATTAGAGCGCAAAGGAGAGTAATGATTAACAAGGATGATATAGTTTTTATCGTTGGAGCAGGTCCTATGGGGTTATTACACGCAATGATGGCTAAGGTAAATAATGCGGGAGTCGTTATAGCATCAGATGTAAGTGAGTTCAGAGTCGAATTTGGATATAAGGTAGGTATTGATTATTCGCTTAATGTGAAGAAAGTTAATGTAGCTGATGAAGTTAAGAAATTAACTGATGGAAGAGGTGCTGATGTTACTATAATTGCCTCTGGATCTCCCTCTGCAATAATCTCTGGTCTTAATGCTACTAGAAAGGGTGGTAGAGTTTTGTTATTTGGAGTACCATATAAGGGGACGATACTTAATTATGACATTAGTGATCTCTTAAATAACGAAATTTCAATAATTCCCAGTAATGCTGCTGTAGAGGAGGACACAAAGGAAGCACTGTCTATAATAGCTAACAAGAAGATTGATGTAACTAAGCTGATAACACATAGATTCCCGTTAGATGAGTTCAATGAGGCCGTAAGGGTAGCTAAGGAGGGAAATGCCATAAAGGTAATAATATATAGTTAGGATGAGGAGAAAGTACAAGACTAAACTTAATTTAAATAATTTTAGCGCATTTTTAACATCTTTTTCGTCTGGTAAATTTCCATTGCCTATTCTATAGTGACCAACCTTTTCTAAACTTACATTTAGTAAACCTGCAGCAATAGCTATTGGGTATTTAGCATTTATGCTTTCCATTTTTGCCTCCCTAAGTGTTTTCCATCCTTGTTTCACGTTAAGTCCTAAGATAAAACCAGATGTAAGCATTATCATTCCAGTTAGCCTAGCTGGGATGTAATTGAGTATAGTGTCAATTTTCGCTGAGAACCAACCCTCTTTTCTAAGCTCCGGAGTCTTATATCCTACCATGCTGTCCATTGTATTTGCAAGTCTTTGTAACATTGCTCCGAAAATTCCAAAGGTAAGAAACCAGAAAATTGGAGAAGCTATCCCGTCAACAGTGCTCTCAAATAGTGATTCGATTAATGCAGAAGCTATATGGCCTTTATCACTTTTACTTAAATCCCTTCTGACAATCTGTTGTGCATAATACCTAGCTTGCTCATCCAACCTTGATCCCTTTTTTACAATATCGTAGAGCATTTTAATAGAAAATGTCGTTTTCAACGAAAACGCTAATATTATTAGTTTAAGGTAAATTGGAATTGGTGCTTCTACTGGTAAGTATACGAAAATAAATAATGGGGGTAAAACCGACATTATCCATAGGAGAACTCCGTAAGAATAACCCTTGTAGGGTTTGATTAGTGCTTCCGATATTTTTCCAGTCCAAACTACAGGATGTATGTAAATAGGTGGTTCTGAAATTGTTAGATCCCATATCAATGCAAGTGCAAGAACAAATAACACAGGATAGATAATAGTGAGTAATTTAAATTGGTTATCTCATTGGTTAATAGGAATAGTGGAAAGGAAAGAGTTATTGAAGCCCCAGTTATATCACCTGAGGAACCTCCAAGCGATCCACATATCTTATGCATTATCATGTAGAACACTAGGAAAACTATTATATTGTATAATGAAATAAACGGAATTAATTCAAAAAGTAATACCGTAGACTTTCCTTTCAATTTATTGTGAAAGATTTTCCCAAGATTACTTTCTGGAATTGGACTAATGGTTGAAAGTATATAAAGTCCTATTGTCATCGAGAGTACGTTAGATGATGTCAGATAGAATATAGTGTACAATGAGAAGCCTAGCTTTAATAAAGCCACTATTTGAATTGATATGTACACTAAAAGTAAACCTATTCCTCCAGAACCTATTTCAACGTCCTTTAATGCCTTTATCTTCCTATTCCTATCTCCTTTTATCATCAATGCGTCTCCTAAGTCCAATAAACCATCTAGATGATTAAATCCCCTAAGCAATTCTACTACACCTAGCAATATTATCCCAGCAAGAGCTCCAAGAATTCTATATAAGAGAACATACACTGCACTCTCTATTAATGCCAATGATATGCCAATAATTATTGGCGATATGTAGGAGTATTCTGCAATTTCCTCTAAAGACGCATTGCTCTTTACTGGTATTGCGGTAAAAAACGAGAATAGTGCAAGTACTCCTTTTAATCGCATGTGGATTTATTTATTGGCCAAGTTGATATGATTAAGTGTCAATAATAGTAGCCTCAACCATGAGTGATTCAGGTAAGTCATTTGTAACCACTGGACTAGTTAGAATTCTAAATGCAAAACCACTTAAAATTCAGAATATGTCTTTAAATAGCATTTCAACTTGTGATGGTGGAGAAATAGCCTTCATACAAGCTTACCAGGCATGGGGGGCTGGAATAAGACCAGAAAGGCATATGAACCCAATTTTGCTCAAGCCAATGGGTAAGGGCCTTGAAGTAATCTTTATGGGAAACTCACTTGGTATTATGAGTGGTAATGAGTATTATAATTTAGCAACCAACACATTATGGCAAAAAATCTCACAATTCCTATCAAGTGATGTTGTAATAGAAGCAGCTGGAGGCATAGGAGAACCAAATTTTATTGATAAGGATATTACAGCAATAAAAGTAATGAAAGATAAGGGAATTCCAGCAATTTTAGTATTAGATATTGATAGGGGAGGTGCATTTGCGTCTGCTTATGGCACTTATATGATGCTTCCCCAATCTATCAGAGAGAAATTGAAAGGATTCATTATTAATAAATTCAGAGGAGATGAAAAGTTTCTGTATGATGCTATAAAATGGCTTGAAGAGAAAACAGGGATGAAATACTTAGGTTATTTGCCTTTTCTCAGCGAAGTCCCGATAATGCCAGAGGACTCCATGAATATTTACAATTTTGGTGAAGGTGATGTTGAAGTTGCCATAATAGCCTATCCTTATATGAGCAATTTTAATGAATTTTATGCCTTAGCTAAGTCTAATGCTCATGTATCCTTTGTGAAAAAGCCTAAAGAAATTGCGAAGGCTGATCTGGTAATTTTACCGGGTAGTAGGAATACTCTAGAATCGTTAAAATGGTTGGTAGAGAATGGGTTCGTGGAATATCTAAGGCAAAAGACTAGGGGAATTTTAGGTATTTGCGGTGGTTTTCAAATTTTAGGTAAAAAGCTTATAGATCCTTACGGAATTGAGGCGGGATATCCTATAGAATATGAGGGTTTAGGAGTATTTGATGTTAACGTACATTATGGCAAGACTAAGATAGTTTCCATTAGTTCTGGTGTTTCTGAATATGGCAAAATAGATGGTTATGAAATTAGAAGGGGAGTAGTAAAGTACGTAGACGAAAAGCCCTTACTTAAAATAACCGTAAGGAATGGTGAAAAAGTAAGTGTTGAGGATGGGGCAAGAAAGGATAGTATTATTGGCTTAAGTGTACACGGAAGCTTATTTTCTGAAGGAATGAAAAAATTACTGAAGGAGTTTAATATTAATATTTACTCACAATCAATGGTAGACGAGATTCAACAACAGGCAATTCGTGTAGAGCAATTTTTAAGGAAATATTTACATATTGACGAAATAGCCGAAATTTATAAGCAATGAATTTTTAGTCTTAACTAAATGTTTGATCCTGCTTCGTTCGTTGAGGAAATAGGACCACAGCTGAAACAGAAGGTTGGTAATGAGAGAGTTTTAGCTGCAGTAAGTGGTGGTGTAGATAGTACTACAGCTGCAGTTCTCGCTTATAATTTGTTGGGTAACAAAGTAATTCCCGTTTTAATAGATACTGGATTTTTAAGGAAAAATGAAGCTGAGAAAATTAAAGCTTATTTAAGTAATGTCTTACCTAACCTTATCGTAGTGGACGAGAGGGAGACATTCATTTCTGAGATTGAGGGAATGGAAGAAGCTGAAGCTAAAAGAAAGAAATTTAGAGAACTGTTCTATTCTACTATTTCATCATTAATGAGAAAGTTCAATGCAAAGTATTTAATGCAAGGAACCATAGCAGCTGATTGGGTAGAAACACAAGGCGGAATAAAGACACAACACAATGTCTTAGTTCAAATAGGTATAGATACAGAGAAAGAATGGGGCTTTACATTAATTGAGCCGTTGGCGGACCTATATAAGAATGAGGTCAGAGAACTAGCTAGATATCTTAAATTACCTAAGGAAATTTCAGAGAGGCAGCCGTTTCCTGGTCCTGGCCTCCTAGTAAGGACAATTGGAAAGCTGACTAGGGAGAAGTTAGAAGTAGTGAGAGAAGCTAATGATATAGTTGAAAAATATTTAGATCCCTTTAATTATTCACAATACTTTGCGGTTTCTTTTGAATCTGATGGTAATTTTGTAAATTTGGACGGTATTGACGCATTTTTATATAAGGCAAGGGCAACTGGTGTTAAGGGTGACGTTAGGGCTTATGGCAATATAGCAAAAATTGAGTGTAGTGATATTAATGCAGCGAAAAGCTCTGTCGATACTCTGGTTAAATATGATATTACCCACATATTATGTTCCTTGGATGAAAGGAGTAACGGGAAATACAGCATTGCAATAAGGGCAGTAATTACGGAAGACTTCATGACTGCAGATTACGCTAGAATACCTAAAGAAGTCCTAGAGAAAATTAGTTCTGAAATATTACAAAAAATACCTAACGTAAAGGAGGTACTTTATGATGTTACTTCTAAACCACCTGCAACTATCGAGTTTGAGTGATTAGTATTTAGAAACTTTTTCAAGTAATTGAATTCTTTTTGCAGGATGTGGATGATCCATAAATATTTCAGCATACCATGGAACCTTTGTAGTCTTCCAAATCTCCACTAACTCTCTAGCATCCCATGTTGGAACTTCTTCAATAGCGTTTGTGAAGAATAGCATACTTGCCATTTGATTGGTAGTACTCTTTTTCTTAAATTTCTCTAATGCGCTTGGATCCATCGAAAGTGTCAGTTTAGCTAAGGCTAATTGTAAGTTTTCTTTCCCGCCTGGTACTGTTAAGGCTGAATTAACATCAGCATAGGCTTCTCTCATTCTATTTAGGGCTAATACAAGTAGTTGGAAAACGAAGCTTACTGCCATCATTGCAATTCCTATTAAGAAAAGTAATCCTCCATTATTTCCTCTGCCATTTCCTCCTCCACCACCGAACATTCCTCCCCAGAATATCCACCAACCTAAGTAATAAATTAAAGCTGGAATTAGACCTACAGCCATTAGCAATTCTACATCTCTATGCTTTAGATGTCCCAGTTCATGCCCTGCTACGGCCATTATTTCATCCCTATTTAGTAATTTTAATATTGGTAATGTAAAGGCTATTCTTTTACCGGCTATTGGACTTCCATATGCGAAAGCATTAGGGAATGGTACATCAGCGATATACACTTTTGGAACATCTCTAAATCCATTATACTTTGCAACTTCGGCTACTGTATTGTATAACCATCCGTAAACTGGATCAGTAGGGGTTACTTCTATTGTTCTGTATGCCCAGTTTATCATATATGGCCCAAATAGCCACTGAATAATGTTAAGGAAGAATATGAACATTAAGATAGATAACATTAATCCCACACCAAATTGTGCTCCGAATGCATAATCAGCAACTGCTAATGCTAATGCAAATCCTAATAAAACAATTCCTAGAGTTGCTAACGCCATATTTAATCTTAATTTTACTACTTCCCAATTCATATGCTATTTTCTTGCGGGAAGTTTATATTATTTTTCATTACACGCAAATGGCATTAGTGAGAGCATAACCTAAACTTATATTATCTTTTTTATCAACAATAGTAAATATGAAAGAAGAATTTGTAAGAGAATATATGAAAAGTAATGTAGTAACGGTAAGTAAAAACACTGTGCTTAGAGAAGTAACTAGAATAATGACAGATAATAACGTAGGCTCAGTAATTGTAGTAGATAATGGGAAACCTATTGGCATAATAACGGAACGCGATGTAGTTAGGGCCATTGGAAAAGGTAGAAGTTTAGATGCAAAAGCAGAAGAGATAATGACTACTTCCCTTATAACTATCAAGGAAGATTCACCGATAACTGGGGCATTAAGCCTTATGAGAACATATAATATTAGACATTTACCAGTTATTGATCATTATGGAAACTTAAGGGGAATAATATCTATAAGAGATATTGCGCGGGCAATAGATGATATTTTAGAAGGCTAACAACTTTGTTAATAAGAGATTTTTGATTTAAGATCGCGTCAAATCTTTTTGACTCGATAGACTATAAATACTTTATTTTTAATACGTAAAAATGTGGATAAAAAAGAGAGTGTGAGAGTTACAAGAATAGGTATTATTAACTTACTAACAAGGACTTTAGGGGCGCCTATTTCATTTATCTTCACGTTATTAGTTGCAAGGTATCTGTCGAATCCTCCCTATGGTATTATATATTTTGCTACTTGGCAAACCTTGTATGTTTTCACAATAGGCTATTTTACAATACCCGCAAATCTATTCTCATTAATAACGTCAAGATATTCTGCAGAAAGGAAGAATGTTGGTGGAATAGTAATAATTAACTTGATAGCAGGAATTATTTCAGGTTTAGTTTTTGCCCTTTTAGTCCCATACTACATTTCTTTAACTAAGCTCAATGTTCCTATTTATTTCTATTCTGCAATATCGCTAATTATTTTAACCTACTTGCTGACTGTAACGAATTCAATAGCTCAAGGAAGAACACCCAAGATAATTGGAGTTTCCGCATTAATCTTTCAGGTTCTGAGATTAGTTTCTGGGATTGTATTCATGTTCCTATTTAATCTTTCGATTCTGGCAGTAATCCTAGCTTATAGCATAGGCTATCTTGCTCAGATATTATTCAATTTATTCTTCATAAGAGCTAATCTCAAGATTGACTTTAAGGTAGCTTTTTCGGCTGTTAGAAAAGCAGTGGTGTATATAGCGAATTATATTCAATATATTCTAGAAGCATCAATGGTATGGATTACTCTAGCTATCGTAAAATCAGATTTAGTAGTAGCATATTTTGAGTCTGCCATTATAGTTAGTAATGTCCAGATTTGGTCACAAACGATATATACTGGCCTAATGGCTAAGTTGGCTGAAGATAAGAATCCATCTATAATTAGTGATGCCATTAAACTTTACTCAATAGTAGGTAGTCTATTTTTAATTCTTATTTACATAGACGGATATGGACTTTTATACAAACTAAGACCTGAGTATACAGCTGCTATTTTCTCTCTTTATATACTTACTTTTTCGAATTTCATAAGAGGTTTATATAGCATTTTCTATCAAAGTATAACAATGGCCGATCCTACTCTATCAGTAGAATCTAAGGATGAATTCAAAGGTCACCTATTTAAGCTGACTACTTCCAATTTACTTTTTTCATTGCTAGGTTTAGGAATTTCAACTTTTCTAATTTACTTCTTCTCCTATTACTCACCGTATTTATTAGCAGCCTTCATGAGTATCGGGATAATAATTAATTCATTTTCAATGCTGTTTACTTCCTATAAAGCATGTAGAAGAATTTACAATTTTAGTTTCCCATTTAGAGAATTTCTAATACCATTAGCCTTAGGCGCACTTAGTTTGCCCTTATCAGTGGTCTATAGGCCAGTAAGTTTTCTGGCAATGGGTATATATGCTATAGTAATAATTTCGTTCTTTACTCTATATAATTACGCTCTTAACCCATACGGTAGAAGATTAGTAATAGCGATTATAAGAGAATTTAAGCAAAGAGTTTAATCTACTTTATATGCTTGGTTCAGAAATTCGGATGGCTAGGTTGTTCGAGAAAGGTAGAGCATTTGTCGTAGCACTAGATCACGGATTGGTAATGGGACCATTAAAGGGAATAGAAAACCCGATTGAAGTTGTTGCCAAAATTGCCAAGAATGGTCCAGACGCCTTGCAAATGACTCCCGCTATGGTTAAGCTAGTTAAGGAAAATTTCTTCACAAGAGGTTCACCCATTTTAATTGCTAGATTGGATACTGCGAATGTATGGAGGCAAAAATACAAGGTATATAATGAAGGTTACTATGCGAGTATTTATACAGTAAAGGACGCGATTAATATTGGGGCAGACGCTGTGGTTACGTATCTTGTAGTTGGCTATGGGAGTGATACAGTGGAGGGGTATAATTTGAGTGCTTTGGCTTCCTTAAGGAAAGAAGCTAATGATTATGGGATACCGTTTATCATAGAACCCCTATATGTTACAAAAGATAATCCAGATTCAGTAAAAGAACTAGATCTCGTAAAGTATGTATCTAGATTAGCATCAGAAATAGGTGCTGATATCCTAAAGGTTGACTATACGGGAAGTAAGGAGTCATTTAGACAAGTCGTAAACGTAGCGTTTAGCCCGATCCTAATTAGAGGAGGTCCAAAAACCAACACCAATGAGGAATTCTTAAAGATGTTGCAAGATGCTCTAGAGGCTGGAGCTAAGGGTGTAACTGTAGGTAGGAATTTATGGCAAGCAGATGAACCAGATAAGCTAGCCAAAGCAATATCGAAGGTTGTTCATGAAAATGTAGATATTGGAGAAGCTTTAAAAATTTTGAAGTAAAGGCTTGTTTATGCAATTAAAATGGATAAACTTTTTCTTTTATTTGGCATTGGTCGTGCTTATTTCAGTATATACTTATGAAACAATAATTACTTTTTCGTCCATTAACTCCTATATAGGAGATGAGGTATGGTACCCTACCGCTGCCTATAACATGTTAAAATTGGTGTTTCATTTAAATCCACCACCAATGATAAATATAGGGTATCCGAATGAGCAGAATATTCAAACATATATTAACCCAGAGCATCCTCCTTTAGCTAAGTACATTATGGCAGTTTTCATCTACTTTATGGGGTACTATCCAATAGCTTGGAGATTACCAAGTTGGATTCTAGGCGATTTAATGCTTATAGTAGGTTATTTTCTTGCTAAAAAAATGGTCGGGAATGGAATTTTAGGTAACCTTGCCGGAATACTTTCTAGTCTCCTCATTGCATTAGATCCTAATGTGTGGTCTCTTCACGGGATAGGACTTCTTGAAATTTACGTATCCTTCTTTAGCCTATTATCTCTTTATTTTCTATTAAACGATAAACCATTATGGGCTAGTTTAGCGTTAGCATTGGCTATGCTATCAAAGGAATCAGCTTATGTTCTAATATTTCCGTTTCTATACTATTTAGGGGAAATTTCAAATAACGTTAAGAAAAGAGCAATGTATGGCATAGGATTACCAGTTTTGATTTACGTTTTGTTCTCTACACCGTTAATAGCTTATTATGGTGGAGTTAAAGCATGGCTAGACGCTACTGTGATCCATAGTGCGTCATGGGACATTACTAATGGCCATATCACATTAACGGCAACTTCTCAAATTTCAACGCCATGGGATTGGTTTTTAAATATTCATTCTTTCTACCTTGGTTACAATTTATACGCCAATACTAATCCTTATGTGTTAATACTATGGATAATCACAACTCCACTCGCTTTTATATTTAGGGACAGCAAGCTGATAACCACTACAATGTGGGCTTGGACTATGTGGATAGGATTTGTAATTGTGTATTTACTAGGAAATCACACTCTCTTCAGTTTTTACGTAACTGATTTCATGCCAGTAGCTGATACGTACGTAGTAGTGTCATTATTTATACTAGTTCAAAAGATAAATATTCTAAAGTAATTTTTTACCGATATAAGGGAAAGAGTTTAAATAATAGTCGTAGAAAAGTGATTTTCGGATGAGTACTTCGTCACTCAGCAAAGCTCAACAAAGCCAAGAACCAAAAAGACATTTAGGTTTTATTGATATCGTTTTCCTTTCAATGGGTTCTCAAGCACCCTTTCTGAGTATTCTGACATATGGTGTAGAGGCGTTTATTATTGCAGGCTTCTTAGCTCCAATAGCTATTATTTTAGGTACCCTACTAGTCTTACTAAATGGATTTGTAGTTTATGAACTTTCAAAGAGATTTACCAAAGCTGGTGGTTATTATACATACGCATTCTATTCTTTAACAAAGCGTTTAGGTTTTGAGACTGGATGGCTCTATGTGTTGTATTCAACTACATACGGTGTTGCATATGTTTTTGGGACTACGTACATAATCTATCATATTTTGGGGGTAAATCCATGGATAATAGGGCTAGGACTATTATCGATTGCATCCTTGTTTGCCATAATGGGTATAAAGATTAGTACAAAGTACGCTGTTTTTACAAGCTTGTTAGAAATAAGTATTATGACTATTCTTGCAATAGTATTTTTAAGCTCTACTGGATTTCACTTGTATAATCCATTATCCTTTCATGTAAGCCTAGGAACTTTAGCATATGCTATTCTATTCGGTTCCAGTATACCTACTGGATATGGATCAATAACACCAGTTTCTGGTGAAGCTAAAGATGCTAAAAAGACAATCAGTAGAGCAATTATAACAGTTATCTTACTAGGAGGGTTGCTAGCTGCATTCGATATTTATGCAATAGGTGATCATTTATTATTCTATAATATATCTGCAAATAATGTTGATATTTTGCATCTAATAGAAAATAAATTTGGTCTTATTACGTTCATATTTGTTTTGTTTGCAGCTATAAACGATGGTATCTTAGGTAGTTTGGGCTTTATAATAGCAACGTCTAGGACAATCTTCGCAATGTCTTATACTAATCTCTTACCTAAAGTTTTCAGCAAGTTTGAAAGTTACAAAGGTCCTACTAACGCTGTGATATTGTCAGTCCTATTATACTTTTTGACTTCACTTTTAGGTTTATATTTTATAAATAATCCATTTCTTGCATTTGGAGTCTTAGGGACTATAGCATTGTTTTCAAGTCTATTTGTACACGTAGCAGCTAATTTCTCGTTAATAAAAATTTCAATTAAGAAGTTTAGAAGGAGACTGTTCCAAATTATAATTGGAATTTCTGCTGTAATATTCAGCGTATTTGAGCTAGTAAATTCTATATCTTCTGCATCTCCTATAGAAGTATATATCTTTATGTCATTTATAATAATAGGTTTTCTAGCAGCGGAGACGTTAAGTATGATAGAAGAGGAAAATGAGGAAGAAGAATAGGTTTGCAATGAGTTTATATAATGTGAAAATTTTAATATCAATTGATGCTTAAAAAAGCCGTAATCACATCTGCTGGAAAAGGTAGTAGGATGAAACATATAACGAGTGTATTACCAAAGGCATTACTTCCTTTATTCGTCACCGAAAACGGAGGTAAGGTAACTAGACCAGTTATAGATTTAATAATAGATTCATTGAACAAGATAGGTATTGAAAAATTTTGTATTGTAGTAGGAAGAAACGGAATGTTACTTATGCAATACTTATTCGATAGAACACCAACCTTTGTATTCCAAGATATGCCTAAGGGATTTGGTGACGCTGTATTAAGAGCAGAGGACTTCTCATCCAATGAGCCATTTTTTGTTCATGCAGACGATGGCGTTCTAACTAAAGGATACGAGTCACTTAAATTGCTATTTGATGAAGTAAGTCCAGATGCTGTACTTTTCGTGAGAAGAGTTGAAAATCCTAGTAGATACGGTGTGGTAACTATCCAAGATAAAGGGGTATATGATGGTCATAAATTATATAAGGTAATTGACGCCGAAGAAAAGCCATTACATCCAAAATCTAATTTAGCCATAGCAGCGGTTTATATTTTTAAGCCTAGTATATTTAGTGCGTTGAAACAAATTAATGTTGAAGAAGGTAAAGAGATAGAATTGACTTATGGAATACATAACTTGTTGCTAGATGGTAAAGAAGTTTATGCGTTAGAAATGAGTGAAGATGAAAAATGGTTGAACGTGGGAGATCCTAAAAGTTACCTTGACGCATTAAACTATTCATTTAAATTTCTTTAACAACAAAATATATTTGATGATACTTGTTGGAGTAGATGGCGGAGGAAGTAAAACAAGCGCAATAGCCTATACTTGTAGCGGGTCTTTTTTAGGAAAAGGTCTAGCTGGACCTGCAAATTTTCATAACGTAGGTGTTGAAGAGACTGTAAAAAACGTTAACAAGGCTATTTTATTAGCCACAAAAGGTATGAAACCCGACGTGGCTTATATAGGATTAGCAGGAATAGATTCTAAATATGATTATAACGTAATGTCAGAAGCGCTGAGACTTGTTGCAAAAGACGTCTATATTGATCATGATGGTTTTGTCGCGCTCTACGCTGAAACTAGAGGAAATCCCGGTGTTATAGTCATAGCTGGTACTGGAAGTGTCATAGTTGGCTATGATGGTAATAGGAGAGTTCGATTTGGTGGTCTAGGATGGTTAATAGCTGACGAAGGTTCAGCTTATTGGATAGGAAGAGAGGCACTAAGAGCTTTCGGAAAAATGTTAGATGGAAGAATGAATAAGACTTTAATAGCTGAGAAGATCATGAGAAGTTTAAATATAAACAATCTTGACGATCTCATCAAGTGGGCTTATCATGAGGGGCATAAGGTTAAAGAGATTGCGTCATTATCAAAAATAGTAGATGAGGCAGCCAATGAGGGGGATGAAATAGCTTTAAACATACTGAAAAGTGCGGCTTTCGAACTTGCTAGTGACGCTGTTAAAATGGCGGTGAAAATAGGTGTCGATAAGATATACCTTAAAGGCGGGATGTTCAGCTCACCAATATATTTCAGTTTCTTCAGAAGTTATCTAGACAGTAATAATATAAGGGGTATAGTTGCAGAACACGAACCGGAGCAAGGTGCTCTTCTTTTAGCCTTTAAACGAACGGGATGCGATATTAACGTGTTAGATTTTTAATTCCTCCTCAGTTAGAAATAATTCTAAGACTCAAGAAAACCCTCAAATGTGAGATGGTTGGCGAGATGGAAAGTATAGCCCTAAAAAAAAGAAGTGGTTTAGGAGATGTCTTGTTAATTACGTTAATAGTTTCCTAAGAAGAATGATATAAATTATTGCCATTTAACCTTCTAATGTATGATTAGGAGTAATTTGAGTTATTTAACGGGTAATGCTACTCCCTCACTTCTAATATCAGCAACTCCAATATATCTTCCCTTCTTATACTTTAGGGCTTGTACTATCCCCACTTCTGGCGAATAGTAATCTGTCTGTGTGGCTGGAACACCTAGTCTCTTTTCAGCAACAACCTTATTTCCTAAATACATGAATCTAGGTGCTTGAACGGCCTCATCAATTTCCATATTATAATCCGCATAATACTCAAATACTTCAGCGTGAATTTGAGGTCTTAGATCTCCGCCTGCACAACCAATAAAGACTCTCTCATCTTCCTTCTCAGCCATTAGTATAGAAAGGGTATGTAAGGGTCTCTTCCTAGGTTCTGGTTTGTTATTTCCCTCAGAAAATCCTGCGCCTCTATTATTAAATGGTATATCGTTTACTACTATCCCAGAGCCGAAGGGATAAAATAGACTCTGTATAAATCCAATTTCATTCTCACCATCAGAAACGGCGAAAAACGTTGTATCTCCAGTGACGTCTACTTTTACCTCGAATCCATACTCAGCAATCTTATTTGCAATGTATTTCTCTGATAACAACATCTCTATTGGTACAGTCACAAATTTTGGATCCGCAATATATTTATTTCTATCAGCGTAAGCTAATGCGCTTAATCGCACATGATCATTTATTCTCCTTACGTCATTGAAAGGCAATTTGTTTAGCTCAGTAATCTCAACCATTTTGAGTAATTCTAATGTAGTTATTCCTTGAGTATTTGGCGGTAACTCATATAGCGTAAAGTCCTTGTATTTCATTTTTACTGGACTAATAACTTCGCCACGAAATTCGCTGAAGTCTTCGTAACTCATTGGTACCCCTCTTTCTCTTAATCCATTAGTTAGTTCTTCCGCTATTTTTCCATCATAAAAGCTTCTAGGATCTTTTGCAATCTCCTTTAAAACCCTAGCAATTCCCTTGAGTCTTATTTCATCTCCAAACCTTTTATTGCCATAAACTCTATTCCAATCATCTGATAATTTGAATGAACTTACTATTGCGTGATGTAACCCTCTTCCCACCATAAAGCCATTTGTTGCTAATGAAATTGCAGGGTTAAGTAATTCGTTTAACGATTTCGAGGCGTAATTTTCATAAATGAATTCCCATAGGTCTACCAATCCTGGAACTACTACGGTAAGTGGACTTCTGTCGTTGTCTATTTTCTCTACTTTCAATTCCTTAGGAGCCCAACCAGATGCGTTATACGCTATTAAACCCTCTGGTGTTTTGGCCAATAAAAATCCATCACCTCCAAGACCACTAGTATGTGGTATCACCACTGATAGAGTAGCACTTATTGCTATAGCTGCATCGAATGCGTTTCCCCCTTCTTCTAAAACCTTAGCTCCTACATAACTTGCTATGTAGTTTTGTGTTGTGACGACTTTCTTACCTACTGCGGAAGGCATAATTATTTAATAGTTTGACAAACATAAAAATATCCATCCCCATCATGGAACTTCCATCAGAAGTTAAGAATAATCTAAGTGAGGGTGTATGTCTCACGTGCTGTAATGATTCAGTAGTATGCATGACCAGTGATTATCCTAAAAATGCCAATGCTGAGGTATTATTTGAAATAGACAAGGAGGGTAGAGAAGTAATTTTTAGACATATAATCATGGATGATCCTTCAAATCCACTAACTGTCGAATATTCAGTAGATACTAAATTTGTTGAGAATGTTTCACGAAAGAAATGGATTAACATATATTTTGTCGATGAGAGCTTTAACGAGGAGATTAAGTTAAGAATAACTTTTTCTGATGATGAGATAAGAGTGATGCGGAGGGAAATCGGACTTGGAACCTAGGGAACTGCAGTCCAAGATGAAGGAAATGTATTTTGAAAAAGATTCACAAAGGGGCATTTACGCTACATTTACGTGGTTGGTAGAGGAAGTAGGAGAATTAGCTGAAGCACTTCTATCTAACGATTCAGATTCTATACAGGAGGAATTAGCGGATGTTATAGCTTGGACAGTATCGATAGCTAACTTAAAAGGTATAGACATAGAAGAAGCTTTAAAGAAGAAGTATAAATTGTAAGCAATGGTAAATAAAGAACAGTTTTATGATCAAATAGGAAAGGCATTAGAAGACGGTAATATTAGATATTATAGGAACTTAGTTTACATAGAGAGGGAGGATTATCTAGATTATGTCAAGGAAATTATAAATGTATTTCTTAAATTTAAACCAGACCCTTCAGTAGCGTATGGTTTCGTACCTTGGGCGAGTGGTTCTAAAGAGAGAATGAAGACTATAAAAGAATATTTCTCGAAATTTGATGATATCGATTATGCTAATGCTGAATATTACCTAGGTAATACTTATGATTTGGTCATATTGGATGCTGTAGATAACTTTCAGCCAATTAACATAGGTAGACTTGTTGATCTTGCTAGAGGTGGAGGTTTAATAATAATTTATACAAATAATCTAACTAAAGATAAGGCTTTTAGAACTTCAATAGTGAGGAACGGTTTAGTTTTAGACGAATATGAGAAGAGGTTCAAAAGAAAATTGTATGAGCATGAAGGGATATTTATCGTTGATGCTAACGGATATGTTTCTAAGCCATTTTCCGGTACCATAATGCTAAAATCAGAGAAGAAATTACCAAGAAATCCCGTAATGCCAAGAGAAATTCATGAATTATCACTGAGTGAGGACCAAAACAGAGTTATAGAGAATTTCGCTTATTTACTAAGTGGAGGGCAAAGAGCTTTAGTTTTAACAGCTGCTAGGGGCAGAGGAAAAAGTGCAGCTACTGGATTATCTATAGCGGGGCTAATAGAAAAGCTTGGGGAAAGAAAAGGGAAAAACGCTAGAGTAATAGTTACTGCTCCATCAATAGCTAGCGCATCTCAAGTAATGTCGTTTGCTAAATTAGGTTTAGAAGTTTTAGGTGAAGAGCTGTCAGTAAAAGTTAGTGATACCGGACATATAAAGACATTAAGAGGTGACTATTTCAAGGTAGAGTATGTTCCGCCGGACGCAGCGGTTGAAGATGAGGGTGAGCTTTTAATCGTAGATGAAGCCGCAGCCTTAGGCATCAATTATATAGACTTAGCACTAAGAGCGTGGAAAAAGGTGGCGCTAGTAACTACAGTACATGGATATGAGGGTTCTAACAAGGCTTTTCTTAGATATTTAAGAAGATTAATTGAAAGTAAAAGGATTAGGGTTAAATGGATAAATATGGAACAGCCTTTAAGATATGCAAATGGAGATCCAATAGAAAAGTGGCTCTACGACGCGTTATTACTTGACGCAGAGCCTTCAGAACCACAATATCTTAATGATACAATGATTTATGAAGATGTGGATAAATCTGAACTAGCCAACGATGATATCAAATTGAGAGCAATTTACGGAATAATGGTAACAGCTCACTACAAAAATAATCCAGATGACTTAATGATAATGTTGGATGGAGTTCATCATAAGATAAAGGCCATACGGATAGGGGAGAACTCATACGTTGCGGCTTGTCAAATAGCTGAAGAAGGTGAACTTTCTGACAATATGGTAGATATTGCTTTAAAAGGTGGTACGTTTGATGGTGATCTAATACCTGACAGAATTATAAAACACGTTAGGATTAAGGATTTTGCCAGATTACGAGGGTGGAGGATTGTTAGAATCGCCGTTGCTTCAGAACTTCAAGATAAGGGATTTGGTAGTGAGCTGTTAAAAATGATATATGAAGAAGCTAAGGATAAAGGAATGGATTGGGTAGGTTCTTCTTTTATGTCTGATCAAAAAGTTCTAAATTTCTGGATAAAGAACGGCTTTATCCCAGTTCATATATCACCAAAGAAAAATGAGAAATTAGGTGATTACCCAGTTGTTGTTATTAGACCTATAAGTGATATAGCAACTAAGATTGTAAAAATATCTGTGTATATGTTAAAAGAGAAGCTGCTTAACACCTTACACGATGTGTACTTTAATATGAACCCTGAAGTAGTTAGGTTAATATTAAAAGGAAGTAGGATTGCTCATAAGACCGTTGATGTGAATCCAATATTATTAGACAAAACCATCTCATTTCTTCAAGGTGTAAGTCCATATGAGTCCTCGGCTGATGGAATACATATGTTAACGTTAAAGTATTTCTGGGATGGAGAAAGAGATTGGAGTTTGACTCAAGATGAAGAATTGGTGTTAATTGCTAAAGTTATTCAAGGTAAGCCATGGAGTTACGTGTCTACTATACTTAATAGTAATAGGACACATATATATGAATTAATATATTCTGCTATATCAAAAATAATGCAAAAATATTATAACTTAACCGCTGATAGTAAGGTAGGTCTAACATTAAAGGATGTGATGAGTTCACAACAATATGAATAGGTGAATGGATGCACCTCAACTGATGCTATTCAGTATAATAGCCACTACCACGAGAATCGAGAATAGCTGGTGTAATCCAATAGACATGCCGGGCTTTAATGGATTTCTATTGCTAGAATCCCATACCCATAAGCCAACAATTATTTCTAAAGCTGTGAAAATTAATGTTAACCAGTAATGTAGTAGGACTACAGCAATAATGAAGATTAACGAGACAATACCGTGAATTACCCATGCAGCTTGTAACCATGGGTTTCTCTCCTTATCTTTTTCCCAAGGTCTACCTATCTTTAGTTTCATTCTCCTAGTCCCAGTTACTACACCTCCCATGAAGATAACGAAATATAAAAAGTGTGGAGGAACTATCGCGTTAATCAGAAAGGACACTATATCCAATTTAAACATTCCCAATCCTTGTAACATAATGAGAAAATAAGAGACGAAAGTCGTATAAGCTGCTATATCATGCAAGCCTTGGAATATTGAAGGTAGCTTACCAGCTAGTACATATAGTGTCGCCATACCTAAAAGTGCTGTAAAAACTACGGATACAAATCCAATTATTGATATAAGGGATGGATGGATTATTAATATAGAAAGAGAAAAAATTCCGACTAATGTAGCTAAAATTCTGTGTATTGCCTCAGGGTCTTTTTTTGCAGCCAATTGCATTATATCATGTGTATATGGCCAGTTAGTTCCTAGTGATAAACCATATCCATAGCCTTCTACTATTCCACCAAAAACTATCGTTGTTCCAGCTAATATTGTCTCAAGTGCTGAAAGGTAAGTTAAAATCATCATTACTAATAGTGATTTTATACCTTAAAAATATCTTTTAGCTCGTAGTTAACATCTGGTAAATATGTTTCAAAACAATAATAGATTTGGGAAAAATTCTATTTATATCTTTGTGGAAAAAGTACTCAATGGCGGAAAAAGAAGTCGGAATTGCTAAGCTAACATTAAGATGGACAACTGCAATACTATCTGCACTATGGGCAGGAGTTCACATGGTACTAACACATGCAATATTGCCTAATTCAACTGCAACAATGATTTACGATACATTCTTTGGTTTTACATCTGCATTAGCAATAATAGCAGCGGTTTTAATAATTCAAGGAATAAAGTATAGCTATTCATTAATTACTGCATTTTATACCATTGACTTAGCATTACTTAGCGAGACTAGATTAGGACCAGCATTATTCGTAGGAAAGAAACTTCCATTTAATTATTATGTCGATATCTCCTTAGCACTTGATGGAATCCTAATAGTATTATCGTTAGTACTAATCCTTGTGGATAAGAGAAGTTAAAGTTTTTCTATTTCTTCTTTTAATATTCTAGTACCTTTTAAAGCCAAATCTTCCTCTATTATCAATGGGGGTTCTATTCTAACCACAGATTCTCCAGCACCTATTGCTAATACACCTCTTCTAAAGGAATTATATAATACTTTTTCTAGACCTTCGACAAATGGCTTATTATCTTTTCTTAACTCAGCACCTATGAGAAGACCTAATCCTCTAACATCGTATAAGTAAGGTGATCTAGTATCTTTAAATTCCTCAACAATTTTCTTGCCTATACTACTCACATGGTCTAAAAGTTTCGGAACCTCTTCTAAAATAACCTTTGCTGCAGCCAATGCTAATGGATTTCCTCCAAAAGTGTTTGCGTGAGATCCTGGAGGTAAATCCATGATCTCCTTTCTTCCAATAACTGCACCGAGTGGAAGTCCTCCACCTAATGCTTTAGCTAAACACACTAAATCCGGTGTTACGCTGAAGTGTTCAAATGCGAACATCTTACCCGTTCTTCCGATTCCAGTTTGTACCTCGTCAAGGATAAGTAGGATTCCAAATTTCTTAAGTAAATTATTTAATTTATAAAAGAAATCCTTAGGAGGTACAATAACCCCACCTTCTCCTTGTATAGGCTCAGCAATAAAAGCGGCTATTTCATTAGGATCAACTACCTTCTTGAAAATCCAGTCCTCTATAAATCCCAATAACGCTTCAGTGCAATCCTCTTTACATAAGGGATCTCTCTTATCTGGATATGGGATCAAATACGTTGATGGTAGAAGAGGAGAGAAGGACTTCCTTTGGATAGCTTTACTTGAGGTAAAGGCTAAGGAACCTAGAGTTCTTCCGTGAAAGGAATTAATGAAACCTATAATCCATTGTCGTCTCGTATGCCCTCTAGCTATCTTTATTGCCGCTTCAACACTTTCAGTACCACTGTTGGTATAAAACACCTTAGCTGAGAATGGCATTAGGGAGCTTAATCTTTTAGCTACTTCTACTGCAATTTCATAATAAAAATCTGTAAGACTATAATGGAAAAACTTCTCCATTTGCTCCTTTACTGCACTAATGATCTTCTCGTTTTTGTGACCTAATGCTACTACTCCTATCCCCGCGTTAAAGTCAATGTACTCCTTTCCCTCGATATCGTAGACTATAGCACCAGAACCACGGTCTATGACGAATGGATACCATCTCCTAAAGGATTGCATCAAATATTCTTGATCCTCTTTTACTAACTCGTCTACTTTCTTACTCATAGTTTAAAATTCGAACTTATAATATATTAATTTTTCCTAAATTCTTAAAGTAACAAGGCCGAGTATTCGTTTATCGTAAACAGTAAATTAACATCATTTAATATTTTCTTTGGAGCGAAAGATAATATTTTATATTCATGATAAAATATTAAGATATGAATGCGGGAAAGGCATTCTTATCTCTCCTTAAAGAAAGTGGAATTAGTAAGATATTTATAGTATCTGGCACGGATTACGCTTCATTAATAGAGGCTAAAGTTGAAGATCCTAGCTTGCCAGATTTTGAAATAGTACCCCACGAGATTACCGCAATTTCGACCGCAATAGGTTATGCATTGGGTAATAAGCTAAGCGCCGTTGCGGTCCACACTACACCCGGGACAGCAAACGCGTTAGGAGGTATAATGAGTGCGTATACTTCTAGAATACCACTTTTAGTTATTACGGGAAGGAGTCCATATACTGAAAAAGGTAGTACTGCGAGCAGGAACTTGAGAATTCATTGGACGCAAGAGGCTAAGGATCAAGGAGAATTGGTAAGGCAATATGTTAAGTATGATTTTGAAATTAGGATGGCTGATCAGATACCAGCAGTAATATCTAGAGCAATCCAGATTATGATGAGTGAACCTAGAGGCCCAGTATATCTTGTATTGCCAAGAGAGGTAAGCGTTCAAGAAGTTAATGAAGTTAAGAGAATACCAATGGACTATTATGAACCCGCACCTTCTCCAGAGAAAATCAATAAAGCTAAGGAGATGCTGGAAAAGTCTGAAAGACCGGTAATTATCACGTGGAGGGCTGGAAGGAGAAAAGAATGGTTTGAGTCCCTAAAGAGATTTGCAGGTAGTTACAATATTCCAGTTCTCAATTATGCTGGGGAGGTTTTGAATTATCCCAGTAATGGGGCAATGGCCTTGGATAGATTTGATTTACGAAATGCTGATTTATTATTAGTAGTAGAGGCTGAAGTGCCATATTTTCCCAAGAAAATTGATTTAGATATCCCAATAATTAAGGTTGATGTAGAACCTTCATATTCTTATATTCCATACTACGGTTTTAGATGTGATCTATGTATACAATCCACTCCCAGCAACTTCTTTGATTATATCTCAATAAGAGCAAAGAGCTATGATGAAATTAGAGAGCTAAAGATAAAGCAGGAAGAATATAAGAAGCAAGAGATTGAGAGGTTAAAAGATAGGAAATCAATTCATCCTAAGTACTTATCGTATGAAATCGGGAATGTCGCTTCTGAGTATAATTTAGCGATATTTAATGAATATCAGTTTAATCCTAGATATGCTAAGCTAAACGAGTTCGGTTCTTATTTTGCTGACTTATCCATAGGTTATCTAGGCCTTGCATTAGGAGCTGGAGTTGGGTATAAAATAGCTACTAATAAGGATGTACTTATCACTACGGGTGATGGCTCCTTCATATTCGGCGTTCCAGAAGCCTTTTATTACGTGTCCTCAAAGTATCCTACAATGGTTGTGATTTTTGACAACGGTGGTTGGTTAGCGTCAGCCGAGGCAGTAGATGAGGTTTTCCCTGAGAGTTTGGCAAAAAGTAAAAAGTACTATCCAGGGGCAGATTTTGATAAGAGATTCGAGATCGGAAAGACTGTTGAGGCTTTTCATGGCTACTATGAACTAGTTGAGGATCCTTGGGAGATTAAGTCTGCCTTAATAAGGGGTTTAGAGAAAGTTAGAAAAGAGAATAAAATAGCCGTGATTCAAGTTATAGTGGATAAGGTGAGGTAATTATGAAGTTATGTAACAAAGAGATATCGCAAATTGGGTTTGGGACTTGGAAAATTGGCGGAGGTTATTGGAATCCAGATTATTCTAAGGATTCCTATTATATCGAGATGTTAAAGTATGTAATAAGTAAGGGGATAAACATTATCGATACTGCGGAAATGTACGGTGGAGGACATTCGGAAGAACTAGTTGGAAAATCTATACAAGATTTCGATAGAGATGGAATTTTCATTATAACCAAGGTATGGTCTAATCACTTGAGATATGATGATTTAATAAGATCTGCTAAAAATAGTCTAAGAAGGCTCAACTCAAAGTATATTGATCTATATTTGATCCATTGGCCAAATTCTTCAGTACCTTTAGAGGAAAGTATAAGGGCAATGGAGGAATTGGTAGATCAAGGCATTGTAAATTGTATTGGAGTGAGTAATTTTGATGTCAAACTTTTAGAAGAGGCCATGTCGTTAACTAAAAAATATGAAATAGTTGCAAATGAAATAGAGTATAATGTTGAGAATAAAAGCGCAGAAAAAGATGTTATACCGTTTTGTGAAAGGAATAATATAAAAGTAATAGCCTATTCTCCTCTCGCTAGAGGAAATATCAAGAGCAACAAGATATTAGATGAAATCGGACGAAAATATAATAGAACTTCTGTTCAAGTGGCATTAAACTACCTTATGAGGAGATCGATACCAATACCTAAGGCATCGACTAAAGATCACATTGATGAGATCTTGGGAGCTTTAGGATGGAATTTAAGTGATGAGGATTATGAGAGAATTTCCAAAATCTAAATAACTTGGAAACTTTGAAATGAGGAGAAACCATTTTAAAAGATATAAAAAGTGTGGTGTCCATAATCTGGCCATAACATGAGCTCGTTTTGAAGATGAGGTATTATATGATTTAAGTTACTTAAGATATTCCTTTGAACAGAGTTAATGTGCAGTTAGTATTACAGTTAGATGATCAGAAATATTTATACGTTGATGGCGTAATTAGGCCTTTTGATGGTAAGATAAAGACTAGGGATGACGTGATAGGGTACGGTGTTATTTATGATGCAGGTAAGGTAAAAGTTTTATACGATTATAAGGTAGTGAGAGTAAGTGATTTCAGTGTAGTTACACAAGCAATATTGAAGGAAAAAATAGATAATTTGAATATTTATTTGTTTGAAAACGGTAATATTATATACGCATATTTTGGAAATCTCCCTAATCCTAAATTAAACTTTCCATACATGATTATACATGGGATACCTATCGCATTAGGTTCTAAAACTGAGATAATAGAAGCTATAGAAAGGGACTATAGGGTTGCACTATATGCATTAGACAATTTTAGGAATGACCCTAGCATAGTAAATCATTCTATTTTATCTTTAGTCAAATTTGAGAAATGTGAGGATGCAGTAAACTATTATAAGGAATTGAGAGTTTCTGACCCAGAGGTTTCCTTAGCCGTAGCTCAATGTATGGAGAAGATAGGAGAGGAATTGGAGGCCTTAAAGATCTATTCATTTCTATCCGAAGAGAAGTATAGGGAGTTGGAGAGTAAGATTAGAAGTAAGGTAAACTCAATTATTGAGGAATATAGGAAAGAGGGAAACGTGAAGCTCTTAATAGACTCTGTTAAGATGTTACCAACGTATGACGCACCACTTATTGAATTAGGCTGGTATTACGTTAACAAGAGGAAGTTTGAGGATGCTGTAAAATACTTCGAGGAAGCTGTTAAAAGAGTACCTACGTTCCATAATCTGTTGCTATACGCATGGTCTCTTATAAGTAGTGAGAAATATAAGGAGGCATTAGAGGTTATTGAGAAAGCGGAAAGGGTTAAGCGGAATGCCGGTTCCGCATACATAAAAGGATTAGCTTTAGAGGGTTTAAATGCCCCATCTCAAGCTGAAAGAGAGTTCCTCTATGCGTGTAGGGAAGGGATAATTGATGCGTGTATGAAGATTAGATCGTATAAGCTTTACGTACCAGAGCCTTTTGATGCTACAGCCTGGTTAGGCTATGTGCTCTATGGATACGAAGTAAAACAATTGTTGGGAAATGGCGGTATGGGTTATGTGTTATTAGTTGAGAGAAATGGTAGGAAGTATGCTATGAAAGTGATGAAGAAGGAATATACTTTTATAGAAATGCTTTATGAAGTTGCTAAAATGCAAGAAATCTCGAAGAGATCTGAATACTTAGTTAAAATATTTGCTAGTTTTCTAGATGAGAATTGGACAGATTACTTTAGTTCTCCACCCGCAATAATAATGGAATATATGGAAGGGGGTGACTTAAGGTCAGTCTTAGTCGATCAAGAGTATTCTGCGTTACGTCATTCGGTCAAGTGGCCTCAAGTAGTTGCATTCGTGTTCTCTAAACTCGCAAAAGCCGTTATAGAAGTTCATAAGGAAGGGTATACACATTGTGACATAAAACCATCTAATGTTCTGTTCAATAAGAAGCTACCTAGGTACGGAGAAGATGCTCTAAATTCTTTACTCAATTTTGAAGTTGTACCTAAATTATCTGATCTAGGTTCATCGGTAAAAATAGGTACTCCAGTAATGCACTATACTCCCTATTATGCCCATCCCTTACAGAGATTCGGGAATAAAGCCGAAACTATGTTCGACGTTTACTCGTTTACAGTATCCCTTTACGTATCTCTCACTAACAACTTTCCATACCCAGAATGGTTAGAAAATGAAATTGAGGAAGCTGTAAAGAATTCAGAGAAAAGAAAACAAGCTTTGGACGATTTTCATAAAGCAGTACCAAGGCTTGACTATGTACCAGTGGAATTTAAGGACCTTATAATGAGTGGGCTAAAGGGCGAAGTTAGTATGTTAGAGATAAATAGAAAACTGGAAGAAATTTTGATTGAAGATTATAACATAGACATTAATAATTTGAACAGTGAAGCAGAAAAGCTTATAAGCTATTGATGACAGTTATATAAAATAAAAGAGTCGGTGAAAAAGAATGATAGAGCCAATGGCTAGGAAAGTGTTCGAAGGACTAGCATATACGATATGGGAAGACGACGAAGCTAGCGTTGTCCTATTAGAAGGTAAACCAATCCAAGCAAGCTGCGTTGAACACGGAAATCATAATCTATTCGATCTAGAGTGCCCGCATGTAGAAAAGCTATTGAAAAAGATTTTTTCTTAACCCTTCTGAGCTATAACACTTATTTCTATTAATGCGTCTCTTGGTAATCTTGAAACTTCTATAGTAACTCTAGCAGGAGAATTGTTACTGAAATATTTCGAGTAAACTTCATTGAATCTTTGGAAATCCTTTATATCTTTTAGATATACAAATGACATTACAACGTCATCTAGCATATAACCAGCTGATTCTAGAATAGCTTTTATGTTTTCGATAACTCTAATTGTCTGCTCTTCTATATTTTTACCTACTATTTCATTTGTATTAGGATCTACTGGGATTTGTCCAGATACGTAAAGCACGTCTCCAACTTTTACTCCTTGAGAATATGGACCTATTGGCCTAGGAGCCTTATCCGTGAAAACTATTTCCTTCATGTGGATTACTAAATCGAAAATAGTTTAAAGTTTTTCCTTAAATTTCTCCATAACTAGAATATGATGTAGAGCTATTAACAAATCCCTCTCAGTAATTATACCTTTTATGGTATTATCCTTGTTCAGTATAAGCAGCGAGCCTATTCTCTTTACAATCATCTCTGCGGCAGCCCTATTTACTGAAGCTAGCTCATCAATAGTCACTAAGTTTGTGACCATAACGTCCTTCACTGCCTTATTATAGAAGTAATCTGGATCCAATTTATCCACTGCTTTAGCTAACTGCCTAATAGCATTAACTACAGTTATTATTCCCACTACCTTGTTATCATCATTAATGACTGGCAATCTCCTAAATCCCCTTCTTAACATTAATCTAACTGCTTGATCCAATCTCACATCCTTATAAATAGTTCTAACTTTAGTTGACATGAAAACCTTTACGGGAAAGATCTCATCCAGATCCTTATAGAGTAGTAAAAATTCTCTCTCTGTTATTATTCCTACTGGTTTATCATTTATATCAACAACTGGCAATGATCCAAAATTCCTTGTAACCATTATGTTTAATGCAGTAAACTCATCAGTAGTATTGTAAACTGTAACGGGATTAGGGGTCATATAATCTATTACTGGAGTAGTAGAAATACGATAGAGATCACCTTGGCTACAATTATCTTTGCAATACGATTCTACGGTAGATAAGAGGTCTCTAGTGGTTAACAGCCCTTCTATTTTTTCATTTGCTATAATTATTCTACCGATACCTCCCTCATTTATTTTCTTAAACGCTAAACCTAATCTATCCTCCTTAGACAATATTGGTGGATTTCTTATCATTAAAGTCTCTATGTTCACATATATTATCTGTTATTTTACTTTATAAACATGTGTTTACGAAGAATGAGGGGTTTGGGCTTCATTGAATTTTCATGAATTTTTATCTAATCCTCAGCCCTTGGACTTCACCGAAGTCATGGGACATTGTCCCGTTCACTCTTCTCCGTCCCTTTAGCAGGATAACCCCAAACCCACACCCATTCAATTTCATGGATGTGGGGAAACCTATATAGGCGTTAAGACATTGGTAGTCTTCAACCCTTACGAAATGCCTTATGTCCGGTTAAAAACATGTGACGATATTAAGCAAGCTTACCGGATTCTTCCGTCAACACTGTAAGAAAAATAAAGTGATTAAACATGGTTGTCGGTTGAAATTACTATCCTCATGTCAACATTTATAGGGTGTTTATGTTTGTAAGATTAGAATGTTATGTTGATGAAATGGTGTACAAGAAAAATTGTTCGGATAAACTTTTCGGCGAAGAGGAGGGAGCTGTTGATCTAATTCTTATGAGATATGGTATTAAGCCTACCTCAGACTATTACGAATTTGGTTAAAGATAAAGAAAATTATCAATAGGGATAGGAATAATCCTAACTTGGATAAAGAGATAATCGAAATAGCGGAAAAGTACGCGATAAAAAAGGAATTGAATAAAGATGCTCTGATAGATATTGCGAAATATTTCAAAAACAAACAGTAGAAATTTTTCTCAGTAAACTAGGGAGTTATTTCAATTTCTCTCTCGCATCATTTTACCCTGGGATCCAACACTTACGCTTTTACTACTTACTCAACAATTTTTCAAAATTCAATGAGAGTAATCAGCATATCCTTTTTAATGCCAGTAACAAATATATACTTATGAGAATTGTTGAAGATAAGGATGGTGAAAGATTCCTAGAGTTAGAGAGTGAGGAAGATATAGATGAACTATTCAATGCAGTAGTAAAGAGGGCTAAAGAAAAGGTTAAGGCTCGTAAACCCTCTTATGAGGCCCAACCTCCCAAATAAATACGATACAGTTTTTTGAATCAACACTGTAAAGTATCCTTATATCCCCAGTAACTTCTATGGAAAACATGGGATTTCCGTACTTATCTCTTCCTAACTTCTCTCTGGCATATTTCAAAGGATCGCTTTTAAGTAGTTTAATCTTCTCTCTAATCATGTTTAATATCTTAACGTTAGGAAACTCGTTAGAAATGTATTCTACTAATTCATTAAAACTCTTGGCCTTCCTCATGCTAACTCTTATCTTCCACTTCTCACAAACCACAATAAGATAGGAACAAAACACATTTAAAAACTTTTCTGCTTTCATTTAATATCTCATTAGAAATAATAGTTATATTTTCATTGAGATTAGAAACATCAACACTCCAACTATCATTGCTAAACCGTTAATTGCCGGGTTATCATATCTGAAATGGGCTAATGCAAATCTTCTCCATTTTCCGTGTTTTTTAACGTAGATTCCCCTCTCGGTGAATACGTCTAAGAGCATATGGGAGGGTCCAACAATTACACCGTTTAACAATGTTAGTAACACTACTTTATTGTTGAGTGAGAAATAGTATTCGTGATAGCTAAATCCGTAATAATAAATCAATAGGGGGATAAGGATTGGGACTACGGAGATGATACCCCAAGCTATACTTCTGGGGATTGTGTGGGTTAACGGTGTCCTTACCGGGATATATCCGTATCTGGTTGTAATTTCCTTATGGCCGATCCTATCAATCAAGGAATTACCTATTACTGAAACTATTCCGCTAAAGATTAGAGTGTAGTAAAAATATTCATGAAAGAGTACGGAGTCCAGAAGTGATAATAAACCGGTTGAGAAGATGTAATGGGTTCTCAACTTCATTAGAACCTCCTCAAAGCGGAGTGTGGACAACAATTTTGTTAATTCAAAACAAATTATATGAACTGTTCGTGTTCTATAAATAGAATGCGACGTAATACCTTTTTAGGGTGAGCACGGGAGTATTACTTGGGTGATACTACGGGAACTAGGTGGAGAGTTCCCGTGCTCACCCAAGTGATATTAGTTTTAATGGAGTATATTAATCTTAAGCCTAGGTTTTACTCTAGTGAGGTAATAGCCTCGGCTTTGGCTAGTTACCTCTCGGGTTTGTCTTCTTGGAGGACTTCTTTGCCTCATTCTACCTTGTTGTACTACTTGAGGAGGTTGAGCTGCATTAAGTACGTAGTGCCAATTAGTGGTTTTTATGCGGTAGACGAGACTAAAATTATGGTAATTAAGGGGCAGTATTATTACGTGTGGATTGTGAGGGATGTAAAGACGGGTGCGATACCCTTCTTCATGGTGACGAGCTTGAGGAGTGGAGTGCACGTACTAATAGTCTTGACCAACGTGAAGAATGCGGAAAAGGAGGCTGAGAAAGTGCTCAAAACGAGGATAGACAAGGTAATCTATCTACACGATGGGGCAACAATCTATAACGCGTTCACTTGGCTAAACGTGGAGCACAAGAGGGTAACGTTCAACGAGAGGGACTACGCAGAACAAGGGTTCAGAAGCTTAAAACACAGGATATCCTCAATGGATTTTCACTTCCCGTGGAACACTAATAGGTTCACGCTCACGAGGTGGTTATCAGTGTTCTTTCTAGCTTATAACGCGCTTTACGCTCCAGTATATTTGCTAGACAAGGGGTGATAATAAATGTAAATATTCCAAATGAATGAAATTGTTGTTTACACTCAATAACGGGTATACAATAAAGGATTTTGCTTTTTGGAAATTTAATAGTACTTTTAGAAAAAGTTGAAAAAAGTATCGATCTGGGTCAAAGTTAACTAAACGTTACTTGATAAAAATCTTATAAGTCAACAAATATTGGATATCGTGATTATTAATGGAAAGGGGTTTAAGTAAATGAATATAAAAATGAAGGATCTTAACGAGCGTTATTGTGTATTTATAAATTTAGATGTAAATACACTTCTATGAAGGCATTAGTAGTTTATCCACCAAATAAAGGAGTAGAAGTTAAAGAAATAGATAGTATAGGTCAATCAATAAGCGGGGAAGAAGCTTTAATTAAAACGATAGCAAATGGCATTTGTGGAACTGATCGTGGTATTGTTTCTGGTTTATTAAAATTTTCACGTCCTCCAGAAGGTAAGAATAATCTAGTGTTAGGACATGAAAATCTAGGTCAAGTAATCGATAAGGGACCCAATGTACAAGGTTTAAGTAAAGGGGATTATGTTGTTTCGATTGTTAGAAGGGGATGTGGAAAGTGTTCCAATTGCCTCGCCGGAAGGCAAGATTTTTGCGAAACAGGTGAATTCGTGGAAGCTGGCATAAGGGGATTAGATGGCTTTATGAGGGAATTTTATATAGATAATGCAAGTTATTTAGTTAGAATACCGAATGAAATAGTTGATATTGCAGTTTTGCTCGAACCTCTTTCCAATGTAGTAAAGGCTTATAATGAGCTAATGTTAACGCAAAAGAGGATGATATGGTGGTGTAAAGATGGTAGTTATGACTGTAGAAACGTTGTAGTAGTGGGATCTGGGCCAATAGGTCTCCTTTTTTCGTTAATATTCTCCGTTCAAGGTTTTAACACATTCGTTTTAAATAAGAGAGATCCTTTTCCAATTGAATCAGAGATTATAGAGAAGATTAATGCTAAATTCATAAACGCTACTAAAGATCAATTACCTAATGTAATAGACATGCTTATTGACACTTCTGGATACCCATCGGCATTTATTCCTTTAATGGATAAGTTAAACAAAAACTCAGCTGTTATACTGTTCGGCACTACTGGTGGAGAGAAGTTTGAGGTAAATGCTGATTTAATAACATATCTTGTTGAAAATAACGTTTTATTGTTTGGAAGCGTTAACGCTAGTAAGAAGGACTTCGAAGAGGGTGTGAATTACCTTACAATCTGGAAATATAGATATCCAAACGTATTAAATAAAATGATAACTAGAGTAGTTAAGCCGGAGGAGGCCCCGGAAGTATTATATGCAAAACCTAGGGGAGAAATAAAGACAATAATTTCATGGGTTTAACTGACTCCTTAACGCTTCTATAGCTTTTTTAATTTCTTCCATTGAAGCTTCATCTTCTAATGTAGAGATATCTCCCACAGCAGAGCCCATCATAACTGCTTTTATCACTCTTCTCATTACCTTACCAGACCTAGTTTTAGGTAACGCGTTAACGAAATGTACCTCTAATATTACAATTGGTCCCATAACCTTCTTTACATGTTCATTTATGCTCTTAGCCAATTCATTGCTGGGATGATATCCTTGCTTTAATACAACGAATGCGTGAGCGGTCTCTCCTTTTACGGGATCTGGAATACCTATTACAGCTGCTTCAGCTACTGCGGGGTGTGAAGTTATTGCTGACTCTACTTCACCAGCTCCTATTCTATGTCCAGCTATTTTTAACGTCTCATCTGCCCTTCCAGACACCCATACATACCCATCTTCATCTATCATGGCAAAGTCTCCAGTATAGTACACATTGGCGAACTTACTGAAGTAAGTCTTTATAATTCTCTCATTGCCCTCATCATTCCACATACCTATCATCATTGATGGCGGGAATGGCGGTTCCATTATTAAGTAACCTCTCTCTCTAGGCTTGGCAAGATTTCCGTTTTCATCAACTACCTTTATTTTATTTCCCGGCAATGGATATCCAGATGCGGGTCCGGACTTCATTGTTAAGAAGATTGGATATCCTGGCATATAACCAAGATTTGGCGCTCCAGTTTCGGTTTGCCACCATTGGTGTGACATGAACACTTTACCCGTACCTATGACTTCTAACCCATATTTCCATGGAGCATAGTTTAGGGGTTCCCCGTTTGTCACCATTATTCTAAGTGATGATAAATCATGAGCTTTAATATACTCTTCACCATACTTCATTAAATACCTTAAGAACGTCGCAGAAGTACCAAAAGTAGTAGCCTTATATTTCTCAATTAGCTCAGCCCATTTATCGGGATATGGGTAATCGGGTACACTCTCATATATTATCACACTTCTCCCCATCACCAGAGGTGAGTAAGTAATGTATGAATGTCCTACAATCCATCCAATATCGGAAGTATTGAATAACACGTCGTTTTCTTGACTTAACCCGTAACTCCATAACAACATGGCTGCAGTACCTACCAAATATCCACCAGTGGAATGAACTATACCCTTAGGTTTCCCTGTAGTTCCAGAAGTATAAAGGATAAATAACGGATGAGTAGCATCTACCGGTTCTGGTTCAACGTATCTGTACTTCCCTATTTCATCGAAATATATATCTCTTCCTTCTTTAAATGGTGTTTCTGTTCCACTTCTCCTAAATACTATAACATTCTTTACTGGATTATTCTGTAATTTTGATAGTGCCTCATCAACAGTCTTCTTAAGCTCTACCAACCTGCCTTTTCTATAATACCCATCTGCAGTAATTACAATCTTCGATTGGGCATCCGCAATCCTATCAGCCAATGCTTGTGAACCAAAACCTGCAAAGACTACACTGTGAATTGCACCTATTCTCGCACAAGCTAACATTGCTATAACTCCTTCTGGGCTTAAAGGCATGTAAATTGTAACCCTATCACCTTTTTGTACACCTAATTGCTTTAACGCATTGGCCCATCTATTTACCTCGTAAAATAAATCTTGATAAGTAAGTACTTTTCTCTCACCCTTTTCGGATTCCCAAATTATCGCAGCCTTAAACTTCTTACTACTGTTCAAATGTCTATCGATTGCATTATAGCTAGCATTCAATTTCCCCCCAACGAACCACTTTGTAAGAATCTCTTGCTTAAAGGTTTCTTTCCAGGGCTCAAACCAGTCAATCAATTCCTCAGCTAGTTTACTCCAGAATTTACTTGGATTTTCTATACTTTCCCTATAAATCTCCTTGTAAAGCCTTATATTATAATCTACCTTTTCCTCTATTTCTTTAATATTCTCTGTAATTTCTTGTTCCATATGGTATCATATAAATCTGTTTGTAAGATATTAAAAAACTTTACTTAGGATTGAGTATAATTATAGACTTAAAAAAAGTAGATTGAGAATAATGATATTCATTCCATAATTAGATAAACTTTTAATTTGTATTTTCTAGACTATTGTATGAACCTATCGTCATTACCTTATTTCGAGAAGTGGTTCATCCTTGGAATAATTTTAGGTGTTGTAGCAGGGTTGGCTGCGACTACATTTTATTTGTTATTGCACTTGTTCGAAGATATATTTCTGTTTCATTTTATTGGAATGAGTTATCCTAGACCGCTTGGCGAGGGAGGAACATTAAATTTCATCTTTTATCCTGGAACTTATCTTCTTATACCCATATCTACTGCTATTGGAGGATTAATTTCTGGAATAATAGTCTACACATTCGCTCCGGAAGCTGAGGGACATGGTACAGATGCTGCAATAAAGGCCTATCATTATTTTCAAGGCAAGGTTAGATGGGTAGTTATCCCAGTTAAGATAATAGCTTCAGCAATTACTATAGGTTCTGGTGGTAGCGCAGGAAGAGAAGGCCCAACTGCGCAATTTTCAGCTGGCGTAGGTTCAGTTATTGCTGATTTACTCCATCTCAGTCCAGAGGATAGGAGAAGGGCCTTAGCAGTAGGCCTCGGAGCTGGAATAGGTACAATTTTTAAAACGCCAATAGGAGGTGCAATCTTAGCAGCTGAAATCCTATATAGAAGGGATCTAGAGCCAGAAGTAATATATCCTGCGTTAGTAGCCTCAGCAATAGGTTATACCATATTCGGAAGCATATTTGGTTTCACTCCCGTATTTGGTTATTATACTGGTACCTTTGATCCGCTCAGATTGCCAATGTATGCGGTCCTAGGACTAGTTTCTGGTTTGATGGCAATACTATATCCTAAAACCTTCTATGGAGTTAATTCACTTTTCAAAAAATTACGAATACCTAATCATGTAAAGCCAGCAATAGGTGGACTTATTACTGGTTTCATTGCATTATTGGCCCCAGAGATTCTTGGAACAGGTTATGGCTGGATTAACTTAGTTGAGTATGAGAAGTTTTTCACATTATATTCTCCACTTATACCTACAATCATATTATTAGTAATATTACCATTTTTAAAGATTTTAGGGACTTCGTTTTCTATAGGTTCTGGAGGTAGTGGTGGAGTTTTTGCTCCCGGTTTATTTATAGGGGCATATATAGGTGCAAGTGTCGGGTTATTGTTCCATTACTTATTCCCAAACATTGTACCTGCCATAGCCCCATTTGTTATCATTGGCATGATGAGCTTCTTTGCAGGTGCAGGGAAGGTTCCATTATCAGTTTTAATAATGGTTACTGAAATGACCTCAAGTCTCCAATTACTGCCTGGAGCCATGATTGCTGTAGCAATTTCCTATTTAGTTTCCGGAAACAATACGATATATATTTCTCAATTGCCAACCAGAAGGGACTCTCCAGCTCACAAAGCTGAATATGAAACTCCATTAATGGAGACCGTACGTGTGGAAAAGTGTGAATTGAGAGATATTAAGGTTTACGCTGATGATAAAGTAGGAAAGGCTATACAAATAATGCTTGAGAATAATTTCATGAGCCTACCCGTGGTAAATTACGATAATAGGTTTCTTGGAGTAGTGTATCTAAGAGATTTGGAAAGGGCTAATCCTGAAGACTCGGTGGGAAAATATATAACCAGAGGGTCTCCTTCAGTATCCTTAACCTCCACATTGGAACATGCGTTGGAGGTAATGGCTACTAACAAGGCTAGATGGGTTGCGGTTGTGGATAAGGGGAAACTTTTAGGAATTGTTACATACGATGGTATTATAGACGCGTATAAGAGAGAGTTAAACGCGATTAAGAATTCATGACTAAATATCTCTAACACAATTTTTTAAACGTAATTTTGCAACAATAATTATGCAAGAAGTTCAGAAACCACCAAATCAAAAATATATAAAGAACTTTATTGTCTATGCTGAGTTTGGTATACCAGAAGTTAACTTAGAATCATATAGGTTAAAAGTTAGTGGGGAAGTAGAGAATCCTCTCTCATTTACGTATGACGAATTAATGAAATTGCCAAGAAAGGAAATAATCGAGGATTTCCATTGTGTAACTGGTTGGTCGATAAAGAGCGTTAAATGGGAGGGAATTCCATTTAAATTATTGATTGAGACTGCTAGGGTGAAAAAGGATGTGAATTGGGTCATGTTCTACAGCCTAGACGGTTACACATCAATAATACCCTATGAGGATGTATTAAAGGATAATGTAATTGTCGCATTGTTTATGAATGGGGAAAAGTTACCTTTAAAGCATGGTTTTCCAGCTAGGCCAATAATTCCTCATTTATATGCGTGGAAAAGCGCAAAGTGGTTAACAGAAATTGAGTTCATAAAGGATTATGTTGACGGATATTGGGAGGAAAGAGGATATCATGAAAGAGGAAATGTGTGGGAGGAAGAGAGGTTTAAAGGTCAAGGAGGTAAGCATTTAAGAAGAAGACCCGTTCTATGACAAGTTACGTTCTATTAATTGAATGCAAGACCGATGTTATTGTAAGGACTAAGTGTAGGGAGTTTTTCATAAGGAAGGGTTTTTATGCATATGTTGGATCATGTGGAAGGTCTTGTAGTAAACGTATAAGTAGACACTTAAATAGAAGCAAGAACAAATATCATTGGCATATTGACTACTTAACAACAGTTTGTGAACCAATTGCCGTGTTTGTAATGAAGTGCGTTAAGGAGAAGGAATTAGCCTCGCTATTAAGTGAAAATAACGCGTATGTAGAAAAATTTGGCTCTAGTGATGACAGAAATGTAAAATCTCATTTATTTATAGTAAGTGATTTACAAAAACTTTGTTCAACGATTTGTGATAAATCTAGAGAATGATAGTATTCCAACTACACCCGCTATTATCAATATGTGAGTTATAGTGTAATTCTGGGAGAACAATTCAAGAATTAGTTCTCTAACGAAAAATGATATACCAGCATCTATTACGTTAATTATGCTTCTTTCTTTTCCAGATAAGTAGCTGTTTACGGCAATGTATAATTCTAATAATACCAAAATTAGTAATGGACCAGTTATAGTTACGTTTACTAAATCTAATAAATTTAGAGAAATTATGCTAGATACTATAGCGTAAATAGTTAATATTATTTGTACGCCTATTCCAAATAATAAAATAATCCGTATAATATATCCTATAAATTTTATTAAATCCTTATCACTGAGTCTTGCCATTATGTAAGTTTATATTTGCTATCCAAATTATAGTTTATGAAAATCAGAGAAATAGAACCAATAGTACTTACCTCTAAAGAGAAAGGCAGCGCAACTTGGGCGTCTACAATGATTATTGTGAGGGTCATAACGGAAAATGGAGCTGTAGGTTATGGCGAGGCTGTACCAACACTAAGAGTTATATCCGTATACAATGCTATTAAACAAGTTGCTAAGGGTTATATAGGAAAAGAAGTAGAAGAGGTTGAGAAGAACTATCATGAGTGGTATAAACAAGACTTCTACTTAGCTAGGTCTTTTGAATCAACAACTGCAGTTAGTGCAATTGATATAGCCTCTTGGGATATAATAGGAAAAGAGCTTGGAGCCCCAATCTACAGGTTATTAGGCGGAAAAGTTAGGAATAGAATACCAGTCTATGCAAATGGATGGTATCAGGACTGTGTAACTCCAGAGGACTTTGCAGAAAAGGCAAAAGAGGTTGTAAAAACGGGATATAAGGCCCTAAAATTTGATCCATTTGGTCCCTACTACGATTGGATAGACGAGAGAGGTTTAAGAGAAGCTGAGGAGAGGGTAAGGGTTGTTAGGGAGGCAGTTGGTAATAATGTAGATATTTTGATAGAACATCACGGCAGATTTAACGCAAATTCAGCAATAATGATAGCGAAAAGGTTAGAAAAATACAATCCAGGATTTATGGAGGAACCAGTACATCATGAGGATATCATTGGTTTAAGGAAATATAGAGCTAATACTCATTTAAGGGTTGCATTGGGAGAAAGACTGCTAAGTGAAAAGGAAGCCGCGTTTTATGTTGAGGAAGGTCTTGTAAACATATTACAACCAGATTTAACCAATATAGGCGGCGTGACAGTAGGTAAGAGTGTTATAAAGATAGCTGAAGCCAATGACGTAGAAGTGGCTTTCCATAACGCCTTTGGTTCAATTCAGAATGCTGTCGAAATACAACTAAGTGCAGTTACACAGAACTTATACTTGCTTGAAAATTTCTATGATTGGTTCCCTCAATGGAAAAGGGATTTAGTGTATAATGAAACACCAGTTGAAGGAGGTCATGTTAAGGTTCCAGATAAGCCCGGTATAGGTGTTTCAATTAATGAAAAAATAATAGAGCAATTAAGAGCTGAACCAATACCATTAGATGTAATTGAGGAACCAGTTTGGGTTGTTAAAGGAACTTGGAAGAATTATGGTGTTTGAAAATGCCAGAGATCATAACTCCAATCATAACTCCATTTACTAAAGATAATAGAATAGATAAGGAGAAATTAAAGATGCATGCGGAGAATCTCATTAGGAAAGGGATAGATAAGTTATTCGTGAATGGTACTACTGGTCTTGGCCCTTCACTATCTCCGGAGGAGAAGTTGGAGAATCTAAAAGTAGTTTATGAAGTTACAAATAAGGTAATATTTCAAGTTGGTGGGTTAAATCTAGATGATGCTATAAGATTAGCTAAGTTAAGTAAGGATTTCGATATTGTTGGTATTGCTTCCTACGCTCCATATTATTATCCTAGAATGCCGGAAAAGCACTTAATAAAGTATTTTAACACGTTGTGCGAAGTGTCACCACATCCTGTTTATTTGTATAATTATCCAACGGCCACTGGTAAAGATATAGATGCAAAACTTGCTAAGGAGATAGGCTGTTTCGCAGGAGTAAAGGACACCATCGAAAACATAATTCACACCTTAGATTACAAGCGTTTAAATTCTAACATGCTAGTGTATAGCGGATCTGACATGTTAATTGCCACAGTAGCTTCTACGGGTTTAGATGGTAACGTTGCTGCTGGTTCAAACTATCTTCCTGAGGTTACTGTGACAATTAAGAAATTAGCCATGGAAAGGAAAATTGCTGAAGCCCTTAAGTTACAGTTCCTTCATGACGAGATAATAGAGGCATCTAGAATATTCGGGAGCTTATCTTCAAATTATGTTCTAACTAAGTACTTCCAAGGATATGATTTAGGAAATCCTAGACCTCCAATATTCCCATTAGATGAGGAAGAAGAGAGACAGTTAATTAAGAAAGTTGAGGGTATAAGGGCTAAACTTGTAGAGCTTAAAATATTGAAAGAATAGTATACTATCATGGTTGATGTAATAGCTTTAGGAGAGCCTTTAGTCCAATTTAATTCTTTTACCTCTGGTCCATTAAGATTTGTAAACTATTTTGAAAAACATATAGCAGGATCTGAGTTGAATTTCTGCATTGCCGTTATTAGAAATCATCTATCATGCGGTTTAATAGCGAGAGTAGGTAATGACGAGTTTGGAAGAAATATCATAGAATATTCTAGAGCTCAAGGTATTGATACTACCTATATAAAGGTTGATAAGGAGACTTTCACCGGGATATACTTTATACAAAGGGGTTATCCTATACCTATGAAAAGTGAACTAATATACTACAGAAAAGGCAGCGCAGGGAGTAGACTTTCTCCAGAAGATGTTGATGAAACTTACATTAGGAGCGCTAGGTTAGTTCATTCAACTGGAATAACGTTGGCCATAAGCGACAGTGCTAAGGAGGCTGTGATTAAAGCGTTTGAATTGGCAAAATCTAGGAGTCTAGACACAAATATCAGACCTAAACTTTGGAGCAGTCTTGAAAAAGCTAGGGAAACAATCCTTCCAATATTAAAGAAATACGATATTGAGGTACTAGTAACTGATCCAGACGACACTAAAATTTTGTTAGATGTGACTGATCCAGATGATGCTTATAGGAAATATAAGGAGCTAGGAGTTAAAGTCTTGCTCTATAAATTAGGTGCCAAAGGTGCTATGGCATATAAAGACAACGTAAAAGCCTTTAAAGAAGGCTATAAAGTGCAAGTTGAGGACCCTACTGGAGCTGGTGACGCCATGGCAGGAACATTTATTTCGTTGTATTTGCAGGGAAAAGGTATAGAATATTCGTTAGCTCATGGTATTGCGGCGTCAACTATAGTTATAACAGTAAGGGGAGATAATGAACTTACTCCAACTACTGAGGATGCCGAAAGATTTTTAAATGAGTTTAAAACGTAAAGTCTAACATTTAAATTTTTCATTAATGATTATATATTATGGAGAAAACTTCATTGTTAATAAAATCTAAGGAACTTACGGAAATCTATGAACTAAAAGATGGAATACCTTACTTTAAGGCTTATTTAGCAAGCCAGTGGATTAGTGGAGATGAGTGGCAAGATGTAATTAGTCCAATTGACTTAAACGTTATAGCAAAAATTCCTAAATTAAGCTGGAATCAAGTAGATAATACCCTAGAGCACATATATAGAAAGGGAAGATGGACTATACGAGATACACCGGGGGAAAAGAGATTAGACATATATAAGAAGATGGCGTCCTTGTTGGATAAATTTAAGGAAGATTTCGTTAATGTGCTAATGATTAACAACGGTAAAACAAGAACTGCTGCAGAAGGTGAAGTCAAAGCTGCAATAGAGAGGTTATTACGCGCAGATCTAGACGTCAAAGAGACAAGAGGAGATTATGTACCGGGCGATTGGAGCTCAGAGACTTTAGAGACTGAAGCTGTAGTAAGAAAAGAACCAGTGGGAGTTGTTCTTTCCATTGTGCCATTTAATTATCCCCTATTTGATACTGTAAATAAAATAGTTTACACTACTGTAATTGGAAATGCAATAATTATTAAACCACCATCTTCAACTCCATTACCCATCTTAATGTTAGCTAAGGTTATGGAATTAGCGAGTTTTCCGAAGGATTCGTTTGCCATAATTACCCTACCCGGCAGAGAGATGAATAAGGTAGTTGGAGACAAAAGGATTCAAGCGATATCATTAACTGGAAGTACTGAAACTGGAGAAGAGGTAGTAAGGAACGCTGGAATTAAACAATTCATAATGGAACTAGGAGGAGGAGATCCAGCAATAGTTTTGAGTGATGCGGATTTGGCATGGGCTGCGCAAAGAATAGCAACTGGAATAATAAGCTATACTGGACAAAGATGTGATTCAGTAAAGTTAGTTCTGGTTGAAGAAGAAGTGTATGATACACTGAAAGACTTGCTTGTAAAAGAGTTGACAAAATCAGTTAAGGTAGGAGATCCTAGGGATCCATCAACGACCGTTGGACCCGTTATAGACGTAAAAACAGTAGATGAATGGGAAAAGGCTATAAAAGATGCTGTTGAAAAAGGTGGGAAAATACTATTTGGAGGTAAGAGATTAGGTCCTACGTATATTGAACCAGTATTAATAGAGGCGCCAAAAGAGACCCTTAAAGACATGTACTTCTATAATAAGGAAGTATTTGCGTCTGCAGCGCTTTTAATTAAAGTTAAAAACATTGATGAGGCTTTAGAAATTTCCAATAGTAGAAAATATGGATTGGATGCAGCAATATTTGGAAAAGACATAAACAAGATTAGGAAGCTTCAAAGGTTCTTAGAAGTAGGTGCTGTTTATATAAACGACTATCCCAGACATGGAATTGGCTACTTCCCATTTGGCGGAAGGAAGGATTCTGGAATTGGTAGAGAGGGTATTGGGTACACAATTCAATATGTAACAGCCTACAAATCAATAGTCTATAATTATAAAGGAAAAGGTATTTGGGAATACTTGTAATTTTTTAATTATAGCTTATAGGGAAGTAAAACATAAATCTTAATTAAGTTGGTATGGTTTTTAATATTACAGCTGATAGCCTTACTTATTTTAGTTGCATTGTCAGCTACTTTAATGGCTAAGGGGACACGAGAGTTAGAGAGGTCTTTCGGCAAAGGAATAGCTGGAGGATTAATATTAGGCTTTATAAACGCATTACCGGAAACTATTATTGTAATTCAAGCCGTCTTAAGCGGTTTTTATGATATTGCATTAGGTTCTGCTTTAGGCGGGAACATATTGCTACTTACCTTAGGGATAGGGCTTGTTTCTATTTTTTATTATCTAAAGTATAAGTCCAATACTATTACTTTAGATGGTGATATAAATATAGAATATAGCTCATTTCTTATAGCAGTCATAATCTTAGGTATAGCAGTTGCATATGGTAAGCTAAACTACTATATAGGTCTCTTTTTGCTTTCCCCTTATATATACTATATTTATAGAAGATATAAAAATTACAGAAATATATCTAAAAATGGAAAGAATAAGGGCAATATAATAAAGGGACTAACTTACGTTATAATAGGAGGTTTACCATTAATTTTTACATCCAAGTATTTGGTTTCCACTATAAGTAGCATTGCGAGCATGTTTAATGTCTCACCACTAATACTCGCAATACTAATAACTCCTATTGCAGCAGAGTTAGAAGAAAATTTGACTGCAATAAAATTAATATCTGATTCACCATCAAGTGTAACCACAGCATTAATGAATTTCATAGGTAGTAAATTGGAAAACATGACGTTACTCTTAGGTATAATAGGTATTTCTCAAACAGTTAGTCTTAGACCATCTCTACTATACCTTTTGCTAATACTAGCTACAAGTCTATTGGCTTTAGGAATAATAAAGGATAGAAACATAAAAGTCAAAGAAGGATTATCTCTATTTGGAATCTACGCAATTCTAATCGCAATTCTGCTAAGGTTTTCAGCTTAAAGGAATTTCGTCACATTTCAGCTACGGTCGCTCTCTTCACTCAAACTTAAATTCTGTATTTTCCCATTATAAAAATAATGGTTCACGCTTGTACACGAGATTGTTATGATACTTGTATATTTGACGATAATCATAAACCACTTGATATATTTCCCTTTAATGGGTTTACGTGTTCTAGGGGTATAGCGGATTTAAAGAGGAACTCGTTGAACAGAATTGATAACGTTTACATAGAAGGAAAGCCAAGTAGTATTGATAAGGCATTAGACTTAATAGCTAAGGAGATAAGAAAGCGGAAAAAAGAGGAAATTATACACGTCGACTATGATGGAAACCAAGGTCTATTAACGTGGTATTTCCCGGCAAGATTATGGAACGTACTAGGTGCAGCATCAATAGACTACTCAATATGCAGTTCAGAAGGTCATGAGGCAATTAAGTTACATTATCGTAATTCAATAGGTGCTTTACCAGAGGATTTCCCTAAATATGATTCATTTATCATATGGGGAAGTGAATTAGTATTTAGTTTCATTCATGGTTGGAACTTGATTAAAGATAAGTATAAGGTAACGATCGATGTTAGAGTATCTGAAACCGCTAAGAGGAGTGATAAATATTACATTGTGAAACCTGGAAGTGACGCGTATTTAGCTATAGGAATCATGAAAAGATTGTTTGAGAGAAATTGGGTCGATTTGTCACTCGTAGATAATCCAGAGGAATTAAGGGAATATATATTCTCATTTGAGGATGAAGAAATTGAGGAAGCTACTGGTTTGGATTCTTCTAAAATTAATGAGTTAGCTGAAATGTATCATTATAGAAGACCTTTAACGATTATTGGATTTGCGCTAGGCAGGAGCATAAACGGTGGTGACGCTATTTCACTAATCTCATTAATACCTGCACTTATTGGGATGAAAAAGGGGTTTTTCTATGCCAATTCTCATGGACTTGGAATAGATTTTAGATATTTGAGAGGGCTTCACAAGCACTCTCCTTCAAGAATAGTAGGCATGGCAGAAGTTGGCAAGGAGGTTGAAGAGGGTAAAATAACTTTCATGTTTGTTTGGAACTCTAATCCCTTACATTCATTACCAATGTCCGACAGAATATATGAGGCTGTAAAAGAGGGTAGGTTATTTCTTGTTGTGCATGATCCATATTGGTCTGAGACTGCGAAGATAGCTAATGTAGCGTTACCCGCTCCTACGTATCTTGAGAAAGAGGATGTTGTCTACAGTTATTGGCATAATTATCTAGTTTACAATAAGCCAATGCTACCTAAAAGAGGCTTAACTGAGGTCGAATTAATGAGAATGCTAGCAGTAAAACTAGAGATTACCGACGATGTTGTATTTGAGGACGAATGGTTAGCTATAGGTAAAGCTACGGGGGTTAACGTTACGGAGCTAAAGACTAAAGGGTTCGTAAAGTTGTTACCTAGATATCCAGAAGATAAGGTAAGAGTAAAACCATTTCCAGATAAACTCAAGAAACCTAATGGTAATATCATTGTTTTTTCCTCTCATCCTAATTATACTAATAGCCAATTTAAGGAGATATATGGTGATAGGAAGGGTATTGTGTATAATTCAGAATTTGAGGGAATAGGTTATTTATCAACAAAATATGGTAAGGTTAGGGTAATGTTTAAGAGGGATACCTCACTCCCGAGAGGAATTTTATTTGTTCATAAATCTTTCTTGTTTGACCTTGACGGCAAACCTATTAATAGTATCTTAGGTTTTGGAAAGGGGAAATATGGCAATACTCCAATCATTAATACGGATTCTGTAGAGACTATAAAAGCTTGAAAGTTGACGATTTTAATATTTTCACTAAGGCAATTATGAAGAGAACTGTCATAGTGAAGAACATCACTATACCTGTTAAAACTTCTTGACTCAATGGCCAAGGTGAAAATGGATAAATGGAATTTGAATAATTGGGCCATTCAACTATTAGTATGACTGAAAGTACACTATCAGCAGCCATCCATAATACTAACAAGCCCAATTTTATGGCGGTGCTCATTAATGGTATATAAGATCCAATCAATATCCCACCTAATAATAGTGTTATATTATCTAGAATTCTGTACGCAATGTAAGCTCCAGCTAAGTTGTAAAATAGTGGCATATGCCAGAATATTATAGGAATAATTCCTAAAACTGAATAATAAGAGTTTCCTCTAAGAATCTTATAGCCTATGAGTAATCCTGAAAGTACTAACAAATAATGACTTAGCATAAAGAGAAACTCGTACTTAAATTCTAGACTCTCATAAATTGGATTTATAACAGTGATTATAAGTATTAATGGCATAATTAGATTTTTAGCTTTAAACTCCTCTCTTCTTACGAGCTTCATAATAAAAAGATAAGTAATTTTATCTTAAAAAAACTTTATTCAGGTGGTATTTCCTTGAATGCCAAATCTATATCAATGCCTTTCCTTTTGTGAATAATCTTTGAAATGATGTATACTAATGCACTAACAATAAGCGTCCCTATCACAAATATTGTTGTGATTAAATTAGGTCCATTAGAAGTCATGAATCCAAAGTCTGGATTCGTTGCTGCTACATAAGTCAGATATGCGAAATAACCAGCTGAAATTAAGCCTGCTATGGATAATATATAGTTTCTTTCTTTAATTCCAAACGCAATACCAGCTACACTTACCACGAGAAAATATAGACTTCCTAGTATTGTAGCGCCATAAAGGGAAAGTGCAGCGCCTATGGAAAATGCCGGAACTAAAAGCAACAGTAAAGTTAATGAGAGATCGAATACGTGAGCGTATACTGGTGAACCATGTTTATTAACCTCACTGAACTTAGTCGGTAAAACTCTATCAAAGGACAATGCAAAAACGTATCTAGCAAATACTATAACACCGTAAGCAAGTATGTATATGTTCCATACTATTAGCCCTAATGCGATTATCCATTGTAATATGGGATTTGACGCTACAGCTATTGCAGCCGTCCAGAAGTTGTATAAGAAGGTCGGATAAGCTTCTAAGTTGAAATTATAACCTCCAATTAAATCCATCTCAAGAAACGCTAATGTTACCAATATTCCAGTGAGTATTAGAGCTATTGGTAAGTTCCACTTTACGGTCTTCCTTCCTTTAAATTCAGCTGCAACTGCTGGTCCAGCTTGCATCCAAGGATATGTATATAATGCGAAGAACGGTAAGAGGAATAATGTAGCAGACCAAGATATCGAAGAAGGCAAAAATGATCCTCTAGATGAGGGAATAGTTACATTAAGATTATTAGCGGTTATTAATGTTGAAATTTTCGAGTAAAAGTCACCTGAATTAAGCGCTAAAACTATCATTGCTAAGACTAACGTGGCCATTGAAAATATTCCCAACACTGATACTACTCTATACCCCCACTTAGCCCTAAATATGTTAAGGAGAATTATCACTACGAAAACTAACGCCGAAATCCCATAAATTGTTAAACTTTGTTGTAAGGTTGGTGTTACTGCATATGGGTCGACTATTATGTTGTTGGCTATGCTTAAGAGCGCAGGAGAGTGTTGATATTCACCTATTACTGTTAGGGCAGTGTTTATGGCGGAAGACGTGAAAAACGCTACCAGTGCGAAGTAAGCTGTAGATTCTATCATCACTGCCAGAGCCATTGTAGATCCTAAACCACCATTTAGGCTTCTCGAAATCCATATGTAATCTCCACCAGTCCTTGGAATTTTCGACGTCAAAATTACATAAATTAGTAATTGCGGTATAGCGAAAATAAAACCAATTAACGATGCTAACCATAACACTCCTCCTTGTTGTATATATGGTGATATTGATTCAAACAGAGCTACTCCAGCTGACATATTGCCTATGTTAAGTGCAACTGCGTCCCATAACGATACATTCTTTATTAAACCAGAAGTCTCCCTTACGAATATTCTGTTTTTGCTGCTCACACGCTATCTTCTAAATTCCCCTATTTAAATTTACTTATCTATTGCAAAAGTATGATTAAATCCTTGTTGAGAATTTACTTACATAAGTAAATATCATGAGGATCTTCTAACTAATAAATTTTTCTCCCAAAATAACATGGTCAGCTCCATGTAAAAACCTAAAGAATTGGGAACAAGAGATAAATATTATCCCTTATTCATATTATCGATGCCTATCAAAAGATCAATATTATTTGCCGTAAGTATTACTCTATTTCATATAGGTTTGTTAATATCTAAACATCATAATTATAGGTTCTCTAGCTGTCCGTTTTTAGCATATATTCCCTTAACTTCCGATTTTATAGTGGATACAAAATGTAGATACAACTTGTTGAAGATTCTAGAGTTAATTGAAGAAGCGGAAGACGGCTTAACAGTGGAATATATATCTACTAATCTAAATCTAAGTAGAAAATCTGTTAGGATGTATTTAAATAGATTGGAGTCTCATGGATTAATAAAGCATATTGGGGATAAATACAAAGCGACTGAAGAGGGAAGAAAATTAATAGAGAGTTTGAAACTTAGCGGTTTTTGACGAGAGTTTTCTTGTATTAAATATTAAAACCTATGAAGTAAAGTAGGGTTTATGAAGATAATATCTACAGAAAAAGTTCCAGACGAGTGTAAAAATATAATTAATGTTAAAGATGAGAATCTAACTGAAGAAGATCACAAAAACGCAGAGATCTTGCTAACGTGGCCAGGAAGAGTAAACAGCAATCTGATAGATAAGATGCCTAACCTTAAGGTAATACAAACGTTTTCAGCAGGAGTTGATGATTTAAATTTCTCTATAATTCCTCCACATGTTAAAGTATTCTCAAATGCTGGTGCCTATTCTTTATCAGTAGCTGAACACGCTTGGGCTCTAATTTTAGCATCAGCCAAAGGTGTGGGAACAAAAAAGAGGACTATAGTTTACGATGTTTCTGAAAAAACGTTATTGATTTTAGGTGGGGGTGGCATAGGGTCAGAAGTTGCCAGGATAGGTAAAACGGCTTTTAGAAATTATGTAATAGGCATTTCCAGATCATTCAAAAAACCTGAATGGTTTGATGAAAAGCACGGAATGATCATGATAAGGGAGAAAATTAAAGAGGCTGATATAATTGTCGATACGTTACCTCTAAACAAGCAAACTAGGAGTCTTTTAAATTATGATCTACTAAAAGATGTAAAGCGTAATGTTATAATTGTTAATGTAGGCAGAGGTGAGACAGTGGATGAAGAAGGTATTTATAGGTTGCTTAAGGAGAGGCAAGACGTGAGGTTTGGGACTGATGTATTTTGGAGAAAAAACGGTAAGGAGGATTTCTATAATACAAAGCTTTGGGAATTAGATAACTTTACTGGAACGCTTCACACTGCTGGAGCTTATGGTAATGAGAGCATAATGAAGAGGGCAATGTTCATAGCTTGTTTGAATGTGAAAAAATATATAGATAAGGGAGTTGCAGATAATGAAGTAAGAAGGGAAGATTATGTTTGACAAATCGATGGATAAACAAATAGAGGACTGGTTAAAGGAATTAGGACTAGTTGCGAGTAGACCGCCTCAAGCTAAAGAATTCTTTCACGTTGTTGCCACGCCTCCGCAAGGTGGGCCTACTATTAGTGTAGTGAGGGTAAATGATAGTTCAAAATTCTATATTATAGCAATGGGGATAGGAATACATCCATCTCATGTCAGTGCTTTAATGGCTCTAAATAGGGAGGAAAGAATAAAATTTATAATAGATTTACAATTGGAAGCTTTACGGTATGGAGTGGATTTTGTAGCCCTACCTCCAAATCAAGAAATTCCTAATGTTATTCAAGTATCTAAACCAATATTTATAGACGGCTTAACCGCAAACGAATTTATCAATACTTTATTGAATGTGAGAAATGCTGGCGTTAGTATAATGTTGAAATTCACCCAAAGATTTGGACCTTATGAACCCCAACAACAAACTTCATTAAAATACACATGAGACTTTTTATTCCACTTTTTATTTTAGATTATAACGTATGGAAGATGTGAAGAACGTTTTATGGAAGGTTCTAAATAATGAAGCCCCATTAGTTGATGACGATATAAAGATGTATCACATCAAGGAAGGGATATTAACAGAGGATGACTTAAAGAAGTGGAGGGAAGCGATTAGGTTAATTAGAGAGGCATATTATGACGCTTATAAAAACGAGAACGTTGCTGTTGAGAAAGCTAGGAAATCTCTAGAAATTATAAATTCTATTTCTCCTAAGAAACCAATGCCACCTGAAATGAAAATACGATTTGAAGATTTAAAGAGAAATCTAGAGTTAATTGTGAAAATAAGTAAATAATTTTTTCCATTATAATCTTTTGTCAAACGTATTTGTAAGAATTAATCGTCTTTGATTTGAATACTTTTTAGTAGTCCTATAAGCCAATCTTTAACCTTTTCAAGGGAAAGTCTTTTAAGCTTTCATGAAACTCTCTGCCCTAATTTAGGGAAAATTTTTAAACTTTTAGGACAGTAAAGCTTAAAGGGAGATACCATGGAGCTTAAGAAAGCCGTTTTATCGTTTAAGGAAACTTACGCTCAAGCAATGGCAGTAACAGCACCTTTAGGTAGTGTAGTTTCAACAACTACAGCTGCCATATTGTATGCTGGATCTTCAGTTATATTCACCACATTTTTATCCTTACTAACAAGTGCCTTATGGATTTACACCTTATCAATGTACACTAAAAAGCTTGCATCTGCTGGAGGATACTATAACTTCAATTATGGAGCGTGGAGAAGTAAAAAACTTGCGTTTTTAGAAGCACTTACTGAGATGGTAGCCTATACACTTTTAAACGTTGTTAATGTAATTGCAGTTTATACAATATTATCAGCAGTATCTGACATTTTGGGAATTATAATTCCAAATTGGGTAATTTATTCTATAATCGGTTTTAGCGTAGCTTATCCTTCATTGATTTCATTTACTCACGTTAAAAAATTACTAGGATACGTTGTAACCATAAGCGCTACGGCTGAAGCAGCGTTGTTAATTTCACTATTCTTCTTATCGTTAAGTAAGGGTATTCATTTCGATTATTTTGTACCTAAATTTAGGAATTTTGGAGACTTGGCTACAGCATACGTGCTAACTACTGTAAGTATATCTGGAGCTGGAGCCGCTACCTACCTAGGCGAAGAGACAAAGAATCCTCATGAGAATGTATCTAAGGGAATGTGGTTAGCTCTAATCATAGGCGGTATTTCCATGTTTTTAGGAACTTACGCTATGATAGTGTTGTGGCCCAGCACGATAAATAGTCTGGCTAACTCGAATCAACCATTATTCGTAGAAATGATACAATATGGAGTAATCGCGTTTTATATAGCATTAATGCTATCAATTAATAGTCTGTTAGCATCTAATATAGGGACAACGATAGGGGCAGCTAGAATCCTATTTAATTTAGCAAGGGAAAAAGCAGCACCTAAGATTTTTACTAAAGTTAATAGGAGTGGAGAACCATTGGTAGCGACAGCAATAATCGGTATTTCAACAGCCATAATTGCAGTGTTATCTGTTTCTGTATTAGGTATTACTAGGGCTTTCACTGAGGTAGCTGCAGTTGAGGGAGTGTTGTGGCTCCTAGGTAGAATATTAGATGGTTTCGGAGCTCCAGTATTTTACTGGAGGATAAATAGTTTAGGAATAGCGAATATAGTAATACCCATTACAGCAACTGCAGTAAACTCTTGGGGAGATATTCAATCTGTACTACAAATGGATATTGTTCAGCTTTTAATGATTACCGTATTTGCTGGTATTGTGGTTTCCTGGTATATATTAAAAGCTAGAAAAGGATTTCCGGGAACACTAGTTGTTGATGAAAATAATAATGTAATAACCATAGATGAATACCTTAAAAAGATAAAAGCCGTAAATGTTCGTTAATATATTTCTTAACGGTTAACTTGCTCATCTTGTTTATACAAACTTTTTAATATCTATGATAGGAATTTTTAAAATACTGTAGATAGAGAATTATCTATATGAAAGTAGTTGTAGCATATGATGGTTCAGATCACGCTAAAAATGCCTTATTTTTTGCATTAAATTTAATTAAAAAGGAAGACGAAATACACCTAGTTACAATAATAAAAGAAGCACCCAGAAGTCCAGAACAAGTCATAATACAGAGTGAGCAAAGAGCAAAGCAAATGCAAGATGAGGTAGTAAGTGAACTTAGCGATTATAAGATAGTGCAAAAAATTTTGGAAAGTAATGACGTAGCTGACTCAATATTACAGTACTGTAATAATATAGGATGCGGTCTAATAGTAACTGGTAGTAGAGGGCTTACAGGGATTAAGAAAGCCATATTGGGAAGTGTGTCGAATGCTTTAGTTTCAAAGTCCAATGTTCCGGTTTTAGTCGTTAAATAAGGTCCTTAAATAGTATTTATATCTTAGAATAGAAAAACTCCTTTACTTCCTTACTAGTTGGCCTTTTATTAGGATCTGGATCCACCATTTTCGCTATAAAGGTATAAGTATTTTTATCCACGTACTTTCTTAACAAGTCCAAATTCCTGGTATTGTATAAAGAATTATCCAAATATCTCATATCCTTACTAACATCAAATTTATCTATAGCTTCTATCATTGCGTTAGTATTTAATGGGACTCCAGTTAATAATTTGTACACAGTAGCTCCTAATGCGTATATATCAGCCATTGGGGAAATTCCTCCAAAGGCAGTTGACTTAACTAGGTCAAATGGTACATATGCTGGAGTATAACTAAATGGTTTTGCACCAGCTCTGACTGCAGAACCTAAATCCGCTAACTTAACTATAATTTTACCATTCTTCAAGTTATCATGGGCTAGTCTGGCATTTGGAGGTAATTTCTCGTTAAATAATATGTTTAGAGGTTTGATATCACAGTGAACATATCCTTCAGAATGAATGGTCTCTAGTGCTTCAGCAATCCTCGCTGTGGCAATAAATACTATTTTTCTCCAATATTCACTTCTCACTAACTCTTTGACATTTATCACATCATTTATGGATCCACCTTTCATCAATTCAATTACTAACATAGGCGGCTTATTATAGTAAATTTCTGAATTTCCGCCTAAGATCTCCTTTACATCAAGCTGATCTGCATAAATTGCGTATAGTCTAACTATATAGGGGGATTTAGTAGAAAGTTCTATCAATTTGGACGATTCTCCAACTAAATCCATTACGTTATTTAAGTAATTTATTAATGGTATCTTGAGGGCATAGAAATTCCCATCCTTTTCACCCTTTAGTATATAGCTTGTACCGCCAACTCCGATTATATCGACAATGTTGTAATTGTATATCTCCTTTCCTACCCATACCTTAGGATCCCAATTCCTAAGATCTAAAACCGGCTTAGTTTGCTCGCATGCTTTCTTATATCCCTTATTACATGCTAATTCCAGCAGCTCTTTCTTTCTGTTTGATAAAAATGCCAGGGAATATACCATCTCCGGTGACATTTTATCTATATATTTTTCAGCGACACTTCGAGCTAAGCTATTACTTACAACTAAATTAAAATCCTGCATATCGTTCTGATCTACAATACATAACACTACCTTGTCCAGACAATGTTGAGGAATGTAAACCATATATTTTTTGTAAATCTCAATAACATCCTTGCACTCATTTCTTTGGATATCACTACATAATTTCTCGTCAAGTTTTAGGCCATTATCTTTACTGGTTGCTCCCTTGCTCGGAATTAAGTTTAGCAACACTATAGCTAATCCCACTATAATGAATATTGGATTTAGTGACAGGGGAAAGAACCCATTAATACCATAAACTATTAACGGGATACCAATTGGGAAGGCGAAATATGAGATAGCTTTCACTTTTCTATCCCTATTACCTAACACTATAATAAGGGAGGATAATCCAATTCCTATCAAGGAAAGTGTTGATGATAATTCAATGAAATGTATATATATGAAGTAAAGGAGTGTTAAGATACCAAGTATTATGTATAATGTTCCTCCGATACCCCTTCTCGATGTCAATTGTGTCTCAACTATCCCACCTGTAATAAGTAGTATTTTACTTGTAAGGGGTAATGGACTAAAGAGTGCAAGATAAAACAATATGACAGAAAACGTAAGTGCAAACGGTTTTTCTATCATGATTCTGTCAGTAAATGCATAAGTGATAGCAAAAAAACCAAAAAAGATTAATATAAATACTTCTAGAGACTTAATTTCAAGAAATTTGTATTCACTGAGTAGAGAGAATATTCCGTAAAATAATGCTATAAATCCTAGAAATCCAGCAATGTATTGTAACAGATTATTCCTCATGGTATTACTATTTTACTGGTAACACTTAAAATATTTAGCCCAATGTATGTTATATGAGAGTATTCCTACTCATCATGCTAACTTTAATTTTCTTCCTTTCATCTTTAATATCGTATGGTAATGTCGTAGTGAATTACTCTTCATATCAACTTCACGGTTCAGAGATTCTTTACTCTTATTCTAACTCATCATGTATTATAGACGAAAAGCTCATTCCAATAAATATAACTTCAGTTACCTATGTAGTTAGAATATCGTATTTCCCTAACTGGACCTTGAGTATTTCAACAAATCTGCCTAATATATTCTCAATATTTGTAGGAAAGTTTTTACTATGGAGTGGTTTTGAGACTAGTGGATTTAACGCGACATTTCTTATCCCTTATATGAACCCCCTAAACTTAACGATATGGATAATGAATTATCCTAATCCAATTTATTTGAACAGAATAATACAAATGGGAGAAGAAATGGCACTTCCGGGCGAAATTAGTAATCTATACACTTTTAGAACAGAAATCTTGAATACATTAAAGATAAACGACACGTTGCCTCCTCTTCCCTCTCCTCCCTCATATTATATACTAACTTACAACTACACCTATGCTCCAGTTACAGTATTTAACTCATCTGAGGATCTAATTAACATTATTAGGGGTGTTAATGGGATACCCGTCTTAGAGGTTGGATTAGTGCACTCCAATAATCTCACATTTTACTTCTATAACATATCAAATAAACGAGTATTTCCCGCAGTTGAAATTGACAAAAACCTTGTAATAACAACCAATGGAGTAGAAACGCCATTTCCAGTCAAATCCTCGTTGGCTAGTGAAAATTTATCATTTGTAATTGTTAACTCAACTACTGCATTGATAATAGTTAACAAAAGTGAAATTTATTTACCAATCTACAATATAACCTCAGAAGAGCCTAGTTTCATTTTCATGTACGGCAAAATACTCTTAGGCTATTCAATTTTTGTTAGCTCTCCAGGAATTTACCACGTAAGTGGACACTATAGTCTGGTTAATGCTCCATACGTAACCACTAAAGGATCAACCTACTTCATAAGCTTTAACAAGGGATATTATTTTGCTTTACCCCAGTCCTTATTGTTAAATATAGACACTATTCCGCTTCTTTTTGCAGCTATTATATCTTCTCTATTAACTATTCTAATTTTGCTTATAAATAAGATATTCCGCTAGAGTTTTTTAAATCTCATCTACAAATGTTTAAGCAAAAAAGGGGGCTATATAGATTATATAGTTGACAATAGATTATATTTACTTTATAGGTAAAATATATAATAGCAGAGGCTGATATAGGCATGAGAAAAAATGGATAAAGGAATTTCAAAAACGCCTTTTGCTTCCATTGATTCATTAAAACTAACTTTTAACCATATTAAAGTTTGGTACACTTCCGGTATGGGATTTTTTACTGATGCTTATGATTTGTTCATAATAAGTGCAATTCTGGACGTTTTAATACAGTTGCATGACCCTAATTTTCCACTTAATGGTTTTACGGAGGGTCTTTTAGCGTCATCTGCGTTATGGACGGCAATAATTGGGCAATTAGTCTTTGGTTTCTTGGGTGATAAGATAGGAAGGAAGGCAATATATGGGATTGAAGCAATGTTAATGACAGCTGGTGCTTTACTTTCTGCTATCTCTCCAAACATATATTGGCTAATTATTTTCAGATCATTAATGGGTTTAGGAATAGGTGGAGATTACCCAATTTCGGCTACTATAATGAGTGAGTATGCTAATGTTAAAGACAGAGGTAAGTTGATAGCTTTAGTATTTGCAAATCAAGGATTAGGTAGTTTAGCGGCAGTTGCAGTAGGGATTAGTACTGTTTTAGCGTTTCCCTTAGATATTTCTTGGAGGGTGATGGCAGCAATAGGTGCTATACCGGCAGCGACTGTAATCTACCTTAGAAGAAAAACTCCAGAAACTCCTAGATATTCAATGTTAGTGAAGGGTAGTGTACAAGAAGCTAAGAAAGCTGCTGAGTTCCTAGGTGGTAAAATCGAGGAAAGGAAAGCTTACTCGAAGCCTATATCGCTGTCAGAGTTCCTATCTAAATACTGGCTAACACTAATAGGTACTGCAGTTCCATGGTTTATCCTTGATATAGCTTTTTATGGAACTGGAATATACTCTGGTGCAATAACTCAATTAATATTAGGAAAACCCAGTAGTATAGCGAATTTAATATTAGAACAAGGTTTGCCATATATGGTAGGATTTTTCGGTTACTTCACGGCAGTTAGTTTGATGGATAAGTTAGGAAGAAGAATTATACAGTTGCAAGGCTTTATATTGATGGCGATAATTTATGCAGTTGTTTCCTCATTCTTAATAGTTAGCGGTACTAAGGTAATTGGTTTAACGATTCCAGCTGAACTTGGATTCTTAATATACGCACTATCGTTCTTCTTCATAGACTTTGGTCCTAATACTACAACCTTTGTACTCCCTGCTGAAACTTACCCAACTAGGGCTAGGACTACTGGCCATGGGATTAGTGCAGCATCAGGTAAATTGGGGGCTGCAATAACTACTTACCTATTCCCTACACTTTTGGCCTCGATAGGAATAAAGAATATTTTAATAATGCTTTCAGTGCTATCAATACTAGGCGCGATAGTAACTCTAATAGCTGTTAAGGAAACTAAGGGTAAGAGTTTAGAGGAAATAAGTGAAGAAGAGGTAATTGTTCAAGAAGAGCAAGCCTCTAAATAAATTAACTTTATGTAGAAAGTCTTTTAAATAACATCATTTTAGTTGGGAACCTCTTTTCTCTTTTAATACGGAATTTTACGTTTAATTTTTTTAATTATATAGTAACATTATGGTGAGGAATCTTTCGCCATTGCAAATTTCAATTGTGTAAACATTTGAATCAATTGTTGGGAAGTTAAGTGGTGTTGAGAAAGGTAGTATGTAACAATAAAGATACTACATTTTACCCTAACACTTAGTTAAGGCTCACTAACTTTTCCATATCCTCTACTTTAAATCTCCATCTTCGTGTTCTAGGATTACTGGTTTTATGTTTTCTTTACGTGGTTCTGTAGTGTATGGAAAGAGGTAGGTCTCTTGCATAGTTCTCTTATCTCTTAAGTATTAAAATTGAACATAAAATCTGAAGTTATAAATTTTTAGTACAACGGAAATAGACTATTGGAGCTCTATCAGTTTCTCAATTTACTAATTAATAATAAGACTCCCTATTAAGGGTAAGTCATTATCATAAATATGACTTATAATATTTTGATAAATCTTAGCCAAACTTAGTATTTGAAATAATTACTAAATAAAGTTATTATATTAGGGGATTCATTCAGTTTTGTTGTCTCTTTTTATGTTTCACTTTAATTGGAACGCGTTTCGAAACGTGATCCTTAAAAGAACTAAACACTTAGACTATCTTAATGAAAACAGCTCTACTAGCCTTAGTGATAGCGGGTGCATTTGTAGCGGGACTAACAACTGCTGGTGTAGCGGGCTATGGACCACTAGCGTATATATCATACCATATTATGGTAAGTCAACAACAAGGTCAAGCGCAAATAATACCAGCATATATTAACTTAGGTAATCTATCTGCTGGGGAAAAGGGCAATACAACTGCTACTGCAGTAATCAACATTTCATCTAATGGAACATATACAATAGATTTGCTCCATGCTGAGAAACTTCAAAAGGTTTTCAGCAATTTCACGGTAGAATTAAAGATAAACAACCATACTATAATTCTTACACCAGAAAACGATAGTGCCAATGTCAGTTTAACGAGTGGGTCCTACAAGATTTCAATATTAATTATATTCCAAGTATCCCAGCATCCTAGAGGAGATTTAAACGTTAGCAATGAGCCACTACTCATTATCCATCCACAAGGCGATGATAATAGTTAAAAGGCAATTTTTTTTTTTATTTTTGTAATTCTTTTTCAGTCTCTCTCTTCTTGACTGCCCTATCGTAGATAATCCAGTTCTTATACCATTCCTCATTTTCCTTCCTTAGAAATCCTAGAATTATACCTGTTAATTCCTTCGCTGTCACCTTATCTTTTCCATCCATGTATATTTTTCCGACAGTCATGTAAGCTATTTTCCTAGCCACGTTAACTGGTGCACCTGTTTTCAATACGCTGACTACAATCTTTTCCCATATAAGTTCCTCTTCAGTTCCATCTCTTTTAACTACTTTTATCATGATTTAAAAATACTCATGATATAATTTAAATTTTTATTAATCAGTCAGTTAGTTGTTTAAAATAAAGAGTACTTACATATGCATAAAAATATGCAAGATTTTTGAACGAGAAGGCACAGAAAAATTTTGGGAAGGTTAATTTACAACAATTTTATGATTCAATTGTAATGGAATGAATAACTATAGCGCACATTTTTAAGCAGATATCTGCATATAACTTCAAAACGTTAGAAAGACTATTCATAAAAGAGGACTATCACCTAATCGACTTTCACGAGGAAAATCAGATACATGTAACCTTAACTCCTAAAAAAGATTTCTAATACAAATTAACGGCAATTTCATAGCTTAAGTTCATAATTTCCGGTTTAAGTAGGACACACTTTATGAAAATCCCTTAATTTTTGCATGTTTCAAAACATTTTTATTCATAAAATGAGAGTTTTTATTATGAGCGTAGAGATTAATGAAAAAGGTGTTACGATAAAAATACCTACGTTATCTACTTTCATTTCATTCCCTAGAGATCAAATTGAAAAAATTGAAGAAGTGATACCTCCAGATGAGATATGTAGCTTTGCTAGATATAAGGGAGTTATATTCGCCGGAAGCACGATAGATGGTAAGGTGATGTATTATAATGTGAGGAAAGGGGAGAGATGCTTATTATTAGTTCTTAAAGATGGAAGAAAGGTCTACGTAGGAACGTGAATTATCTAACTAATTAATTCAACTTTCTCATTATTTATTTTTGCTAGAAGGAATTTAATCTCATTGAATTTAAGCGAATCTTTGTGAACCTTTACTCCCATCTCGCTAAACATTTTTATAATATTATCATCTATTCCTATTAGCCCCCATCTTGGGATTACATACTCATAATTGTAGTCTAAATTTGGTGTAATCACGGTTTTCTCTAGAATTTCCTTAGCCTTATTTTTATCGTAGGAGTATATAATATAGACCATAAAGGCGTCCAATTCCCTTTTCCTGTCTAAGCTTTCAATTACTTTATTGTAAGCTTTTTCAACTGACACTCTAAATAAACTTCGTAAATTCTCATATATATTTATGAAGTCCCATCCATATTCTTCTATAAGCTTCTTTACTGCTTCATCTGCTATCGTGTCATATATTTTCACGTTGTTTATTGAAATCTTGCCAAAGGCATATTTTAAATAATTATAATCATTATTTCCACTTTTCCTATCTTTCAAATAACACGCTTCCAATAGGTCTCCATAAAATCCACCCACTTTTACTATACTATCGATGAGGCTATACGTTACTATATCGAAATATTTGGATAGTGGAATTATCTTGTAATAGAAATATCGATCAGAATTTATTTTATTAGCTACGTCATCTCCTATCTCTAACCTAGAAAAATCTACCTTTGAACCTAATTGATCGATTAATGATATTTCTCCATTTACTGAAGTCAACGTATAATCATCGAATTCCACCTTATACTTCCTTTTTCCCTTAATTGGCATTACGTTAGAGTGTGATGATTCTCATATAAAAATTTTTATGAAGGTTAGATTTTCCCACGTTCTTCTTATACCTATAATCTGTACCCACCTAATTTGTAGCTTGCGCCTTACGACTAAAAGCCTCGCCATATATTGTAGGAATAAATATAGTATAAAAATTTTAAATTTTTAAATTGAAAATTATTCAGAATTTTTCCAACTCTAAAGGAAATACTCCCTTTCATGGTAGATCCAAAATCATCTCCCTAAAAATAAATCTATTGTATTAATAAACGTTTTTCTAGCTTAAATGGAGAATTTTCTATATAATGTCGTTATTATGTTACAAACTTTTCGACAAAAAATTAAGTTCGTATTTTTTAGGCTAAAATTCATAATAAACTAAGTGGATTTTCTACAAAACGTAAAAATTTATACCTTAATGACGACACCATGTCCATACTCATATAATATAGAGGAATATATAGAACATACATATTATATTGAGTTTTTCGATCTCACTCTACATAATATATTTATTAAATATATTTTTGCCGGGGGTTTACAATATCAGAGCTATGCTCGTAATTACAAAAGTTTTCTCTGAAATAAGAAGTGAGAACTTGATAAGATATGTACATCGAACATACGTAGTTTAGAATACTTAAAAACCATAAAAAGATAATTTACATAAATTAAGTCTAAGGTATTAAGAAACATTAGTCGTCTTGTAAAGATGGGGATGAGCTTGTTACCTAAATAGATCGTATACGTATGTTAATATTCTTATAGTTTCCTTGCTAATAACGTATTAAAGTGTAGAGATGATATCGTCCTTAAGCTATAAATTCTAGAATTAATTTTCTTTACCATAAAACTGTATCTCATGAATATTTGATAACCTCCAAACTCCTATTTACAGCTTTTATACCCTTTTTTAATGAGCCTATCCATCCACGAAGGGTTTAAGGGCTCATTAAGGTGAAATAGGAGGTGCTAAAAAAGCTTTTATTATTGAAAAAGAGGATTGTTGAAAGTTAGACTTGGTACATTCATTCAACTTTAAGTTAATTCAGTAAGAAAAACTCTAAGCTAGCTAGTAATATTTAGCTTAATAGTTACACTTCGAGGTGGACATTCACAAGATCTTCACATTCAATTTTCTAAAATGTTTTTCATCAAAAGTGTAAATCTCGTTGATACCATTTTTCATCATTATAACATAAGCCAGAGCATCGTTGATGCTTAAGTTTTCCTCATTGGCTATTTTAACAGCTTCAGTGTAATCTTGGACTGTGACTTCTTTAACGAGAATATTCTCGTTGTTAATCACGTTTTCGATAACCTTAATTGAGGTCGTGAGGTTAGATAAGCTCTCAATTACGTTAGCAATTTCAGATATGTGAACTACAGTAGTTAGAACTTTTTCCTCCCCGTTATCAATTCGCGTCAATATTTCCTTTGCTTTCTCTTTCATTTTCACAATCTTTTCATCAACTGAACGTTTTGGTTTCAGTAATGCATATATAAACACGTTAGAATCTATAAACTTTACGTTTAAGCTCATGCCAATCACCTGGCAATTCTTCAACATCAATGCTGTCAATAAGTTTTGTTAAATTTGAAACACGGGGGTAAAGCTCAATCCTATCGTCTTTTAAAACTAGGATGAACTCGTCAGTGTTAAACTTGTCCCTCCATTCTTTTGGTATAACTATCCTTCCTTGGATGTCAACTCTCTTTATTACCACTTTCTCCATCTTTTACCAAAGAATAATCTAATCACCAAATAATTAAACTTAACTATCAGAATATTGAGTGTGGACATGCTGCCATCATTTGTATATAAAATTTATAAAATGTTCTTCCTTATATAAGGAGTATGAATATTGAACTAACACATTATTATATGCAAAAATTCATATAAATATAAAGCTTCTCTTATTAAATAATAAGGGAAATCAATATTTATCAATACAAGTTATACTGGTTGATTTTATCAATTCGCTCGTTTTCAGCATCTTAAGTTAAAACTGATCCTTGTAAGTCTTTATAACTATATAGGATAAAACCCCGAGTAGGAGTGCAAGTAAATTTTTCTAGGGGCTGAAGGTAGTTGATATTATGCAAGAAAAACATGGTATTATGAAAGTAAAGAATATCCGTATACACGAACAATATTCGATCATGAAAAGTGACATTAAAACCATGTAGTGCCTTTTCAATATATCCACTTTACAACCCTTAGGCGAGATGTGAATATGTCCTCATAACCTAGCCTATCATTTGGCAACTCGTAGGATTTGCCTTGGAAATACATGACTACTTTATCTTTTGATACATCTTTTCCTGTAACTGGAACCTCCATGTATACCCTTATGTTTTTATTCGGCTTCAAGCCTAACTTCCGGTCCGAATTGGAGGTTAAGCTCTGCATGGAGCTTTACGCTCAAGGAAGTTAACGGCCTACACCCCAGCCAAATCTGTGTAATATAGATCTGACTAATATGTTTTATATAAGGGAGTCAGTTTCCTTTTAGTTCTAAAAATTCTCGTTCATTCGAATGCTATTTGTTATAGCAATTTGTGATAGAGTAAATTTCTCTCCCCATTTTCTAAGTTCATCGAATACTCTCTTCAGTTCCTTGCCTTTATCTGTTAATTCATAAACTACTATAACCGGACGAGAGTTTATAATTCTCCTCTCAATTATTCCGTAACTTTCCAATTCTTTTAGTGTCTTTGAGAGGGTTTTAGAGCTTAACAAGGTAAGTTTTTGAAGTTCATTAAATCGTTTAGGTCCTTCAAGTAAATACCTTATTGTTAACAGCTTCGGTTCGCTTCCAATTACAGCTATTGCGGAAACTATTGGGCATATTTCCTTTGGTTTATTGGATTTAGAAACTCTCATTATTTACACTTAACGAAGCACGTCTTATATACTTTATGTACTACGATCTTCTCTTTCTTATTGCAACTATTGATACGATAACTAACAAGATTACAACTACTCCAGAGATTAAAACGAGATTATTGGCTCCATATGGTATTATAGGTTGTTTAGTTTGTGTTATTGTAAGTAATGGATGGTCAGAATATACAATATAATACGTTCCACCAGGCTTTAAAGTTAATAGGTATAAGGTACTGTTGCGCATGAAAAAGTCCGTTTCATTTATAAATAATATTGAACTATTAGGTAACTCTTTCAATATCAAAAATGTGCCGTTATATTTAGGTGTTATTGGTATTAGTGAGATTGACGAGTTAGGGACAACAATTATTTTTTCTGCTAAGAACACCGTATTTTGAATTGTAATATTGGAGACAGATATATTTTTTGGATATGAGATTTCAATATCATAAACACTACCATTATCAAAAGCCAAGTATACACTTGACGTATTTTCAATACTAAATAATAATCCTATTTGTTTACTAACACCAACGAAGTAAGAGAACGTAATATTAGCAGTGCTTTCCACACTGTTATTACCAATTCCTAACATTATTATCCTATTATTAATTGTTGTAGTAATAACGTACTTAGGCGTATAGTATTCTGCGTTAAGATTTTTCAAGATTAATAGGCTCGATCCATTTACCTCCACGAATCCTGCAATATTGTCATCAATTCCAAAGAACTCAATTGCTGTAATATTGTTTGATCTCCAAATCATTGAGGGTAAAAACGTGTTGTTGAAAAATGATGACATAGAGACGTAAAAGTAACTTATATTTTCAAATGATCTATATGGCATGGGTAACTCAGTTGAAATCGTTATATTACGATATGATTTCAGTGTAAACGCTACATAGTTTAAGCCTATAAGGGGAACGGAGAGTTTTTGGTTGTGACCAATAGAAACATTTAAGCTATATGTAGAAGAACCGTTTAGATATTGTAATTCTAAGGTGCCACTCCCATTTACATAAGCGTAAGTCGAAATAAAGGCTGGTTTTGATAGATATCCAGCCCATATTACTTCTTGTAGACCTGAGGTATAGAGTATGGCCTTAATTAGTTGTGGGATACCACTATATATTTTTAATTTTCCTCCATCTATTGAAACATTTATTATTGAGTTATTATAATATACTAAATTTAACGGTTTAAGCAAATATGTAGTTTTATTGTAGCTGACTCCTACTTGTGTTACATTGCTGTAGATCGTCTTGTCTTCAACTCCACCTACCACGGTGTAATTTAGATACTCACCATTTCGTATTAAGTATGTCGAATACTGCTGTATGATTACTTGTTCTTTTTGTATATTAGCATGTTCTAATGGGATAATACCCAATGATATCAGAAATAAGAATAAAATAAAATATATTATAAATTTATTTTTCATCCTCTCCTTTTCCGGATTATCACATTTAAACTCATCTACTAAATTAGTACTAAAAAATATTTATAATATGGAATTAGATTGTTGCCAATATTTAATTCGTTATGGTTTTAACAATTTACTTTAGTAAGATAACTTACCATATTGCCAGATCAAGTGCCAATAGATTAACTGCCTTGGCTGCATCCCTGATAGATATTACTCCTACCAATTCACCATTTTGCCCAACTACTGCCAGATGTCTAACGTTATTTTGATACATGATTATCAACGCCTCTGTAACATCCTTATCTGGAGAAATAGTTATCAAACCTTTCGTCATGATTGTAGAAACTGGAGAATCTAATAATATCTCATCAGCGACCGCTCTTAAAATATCCCTTTCAGTAATTATCCCAATTGGCTTATTTGTCTCGTCTACTATTATAAGTGATCCTAGATTTTCCTTTCTCATAATTTTCGCAGCATCTCGTATACTCATTTCGGGCTTTGCTGTAACTGGATTTCTAACTATCAAATCTGCAACATACATAATTATATGAATTGCATTAAACTATATATTCTTTCTCTAATATATGGAAATATCACACAACATCATGCCATGTTGGAACTCTAATTTCCTCTGCCCTATCCCATTTATCGTATGGCTTTATATCCAGAACTGGAGTATTATTAAATGCATTTATACCTTTAGCTATTATAATATTACCTTTAATCTCGATCAATTCAGCTATAGATATGCCTATAGGATTTGGCCTGAATTGTGATCTTGTTGCTAAAACTCCTACCGTAACTCCTTTCCTTTCCCTCAACAATCTTCCATCAAAGTTAGCTAAATGTAGATGATAAACGACTATGATATGGGAGAACTCCTCTAATCCTTTTAACCCCTCTTCATATTCCTTATTTATATGGATTTCAACGGTTGCATTTCTAGATGTTGAATTGTTATTTCTCTTTATAAAACCTATATACTTAAAGCAAGCGTCCATTAATATAGATTTGTGCTTGAAACTATTAACCTTACTAAGGTTTACAGAGATGGGACTATCGCGTTGGATAACTTAACGTTTAGTGCGAATAGTAGAGTAGTTACGCTTTTAGGTAGGAACGGGGCTGGTAAGACAACGCTAACTCGAATTCTTTCAACTCAATTATTGCCCACTAGCGGAATTGCTAGGGTTCAAGGTTATGATGTAGTGAAGGACGCCAAGAAAGTTAGAAAAATAATAGCTTCAATACCTCAAGAGGCTAAGTCAATAGGCATAGCTAGTCCCATGGAACATTTGGTCATGTATTTAACAGCTAGGGGATTATCGTTTAAAGAGGCTACTGAAATTTCTAGGAGCGCTCTCAAAGAAGTCGGGCTATGGGAAGTTAAGGATAAACCAAGTGACGAACTCTCAGGTGGAATGAAAAGGAAGATTTTCGTCGCTATGGCTTTAGCATCAAATGCTGAGCTAGTATTATTGGATGAACCAACTACAGGGTTAGATCCATACTCTAGGTTAGAAGTCTGGTCCGTGTTAAAGAGTATAAAGAGCAAGATTTTGTTAACTACACATTATATGGAAGAAGCTGAAGAGCTCTCGGATGAGGTAATCCTTCTTCATAAGGGAAAGCTAATAGCTAAAGGAAGCATAAAGGAGCTTTTGGCTAAATTTGACAATAAGGTTAGAGTGGAGGGAATTGGTGATTATAAGATAGGAAGATTAAGGATTAGTTATATAGATAGGAATGAGGCATCTGATTATGTAGGGAAATATGTTATTAAGCCAATTACTTTGGAGGATCTGTTCATAATTTACGGTGGTGAGACTCTTGAGGAGTAGTTTTCTCTTAGCTTTTACAATATTTTATGGCTTATCCTCAATAAGGAGAGGATTTGTATACGTATTAACTTATCTCAGCATACCTCTAGCTGAACTGTTTTTAATATACATTATCACGAGGGGAGATTTCGTAAGGTTCGCCATTGTTGGAGGATTAATTAGCGTTATGGCCAACAATGGGTTCTCACTAATTGGTGATTTAGTGTTCTTAAGACTTGAAAGTAGACTTCAAGATTTGTTGGTTGCAACTAGTATAGGCCCTAGTGACTATATCATGGGATTAATGTTTGCAAATTTACTATACTCCTCTCCGGGAGTTATATTATACATTATACTTGCATTAGTGTACCACGTTTTGAATTTAACTAACTTTATACCATTATTAATTGATATTACTCTTCTCTTGTTTGCAACATCCTCCATAGGGTTCTTCTTGGCTAGCCTAGTACCTCATACGAGATATGGCTGGGGTTTTGCTGGTCTTTTATCTAGCATTTTAACCATAATACCACCGGTTTTTTATCCCTATACATTCCTCCCTAAGTCTCTTTACATTCCTTTGCTCATATTACCAACTACAGCTTCAGCAATATTCTCACAAGGGATTACAAATTTGGTAAATACAAGCGTGGAAATGTTAGTTATATCATTTCTAGTTCTGTTACTCGAATCTATATTGTTCTTTTTCCTCTCTGTTAGATTTAGCAGATGGAGAGAAAGATGATAGAAAAGAGGAGTTGGAGTTAACTTCGTACTCTATGAATACATGGCCACAATTAGGGCACTTTTTCACAACCTTGTTATTAACGTGCTCCACTAAGATTTCAACAACCTTACCGCATTTAGGACAAGTTCTTCTAGCCATGGAATAGCTCTTTTTTCCCGTTATCCTTTTAAGCGTTTTTCCATATTAATAAAAGCTAGAAGGCAATAGTGCATAAAAATTAATTGGAACTGTTTTTAGTTTCTAATTATGAACATTAGTAAACTTCTTCAGCTTCCACTAACTGATGATAATGAGAGCAATGCTGCAGTTGTAGTATTAATAGCTAAAGGCCAGTATATCTTGTTGATAAAGAGAGTTACTAATCCAAAGGATCCGTGGTCGGGTCAAATGGCTTTGCCAGGAGGTCATAGAGAAGATAATGAAACTACTCTTAAAGCAGCTATCAGAGAGTGTGAGGAGGAAGTTGGAATCAGGCCAAATATAAGGTCCAGTCTAGGAGTATTCTCACCTAATAATGCTAAAATAAAAGTTAGGGCATATATTGCATTACTTGATGAGCTAATAGAACCAAGGCCGAATCCAGCGGAGGTGGATAAGGTATTTTGGGTTCACGAAAGTGAATTCGCAAGGGGCGATAACGCATTTTATTATAAGCAATATAGAATTTGGGGGATGACATATAGGATACTTTCCAAATTGTTTGAAATAGTTGAACTTAAAATTTAAATTTTATATATAGTTAACGGTAATTGAATGATAAGGGCTGAGATTCCAACATCGTTATATAAAACTTTTCAAGAGGCAATAAAAGATATAGTAGTCAGCGATATGGAAGATGTTGTCCTAATATCGTTAGACGATTCTTTAATTGAAATAAGGAGTTATATTGACTCTAGAATTAGTAATACCGCTTTTTACTATGGACAGGAAAAGCTATGTGAAATTTTTGATTTAAATGAAGTCCATGACTATTTCAATCAAGGTCTGTACAAGCTTAATGAATATAAGAAATGTGTAAAGTATTGTTTGTTTTCGATTTCAAAATTTGTTAAGGAGAGATCTATTGAGCTTTCTTCTAGGAAATTTCTTTACGTTAATTCTGAAATTTTTGCCAATGTGACTAATATTATCGAACAGAACTATCCAATAATTGGTAAGAATAAAATTAAAGATCAAGTTCAATATTTGATAAAGGCTAATGATAAGGTAATAATATTGAGTGTGATAGTCTCTTTAATAGAAAGTAAGAAAATTTACGCTTTTGCTAATATAGAAGATGGAGACGATAGTAGGCAAATAGCTGTCTTGTTCTACGATAAGATATATTATGTTGATAGGTTAAAATTTGAGAATATTGATATTTTCGAGACCGGGATAAATAAAATAATTGATTACATAATTAATTATGATGAGAGTAAGGAGGAAGAGGCTGATAATTATTTGTTGCTAACAATAAACAACGTTGGGACTCTCTTGGAAAGGTTTATTTTGATTAGGAATATTATAGACGCTATTAACGATATTGCTTCTGATATTAATCTAAAGATAAATTTTGATTACTTTGAGGGAGAGTTTGATCTAAAACTAATTAAAGGTACAAATATCATTAGCATTGGTAAGGTTAAAGGTAATAGAATTCTTACGATGAATGGTTATGAAATAATAAATGATGCGTATAGTGCAATTAGAAGATTAATAGAAATTGGGATTGAGGAAATCAGGAAAGAATCTATCCACTCTTAATACAAATACTCTTTCCTTTCCTCTGGATAAATATATCGCAGCCATTATATGAAATCCAAAATTTAACTAAATCTCCTTCGCGCGAGATAAAAGATGCAGACTCATCTTCAGTATTTAACCACATTGCATACCTTCCATCTAAGGTGTCCATATGAGATTTGAATTCCATAATTCCTATTTCATCTAGAACTCTTTTAGCTAAAACGAGTTTATTAAGCCACGATTTTACGAAATTTACCTTATCCTTAGCTTCCTTTAGTCCAAAATATTTGTAGTAAAATAGTGATGGTGTATATAATGCCTCTAATACGGAGTTGTCACCAATAAAATAGATTTTTAGATTATATTTTATAAGAAACGAAATTATATCATCTATTTTATCCCTTATCTCATCAAAGTTGTCTATCTCATAAGCAAACCTATATTTCCCTAATTCCGAAATGGCTTCGTAGACTTGTTCACAGTGACCGTTTTGACATTTGGATAATAATAACTCGTTATTCCTCGTAAATTCAAATACGTAATAAAATTCACCACCATCGCAAGGTATCAATTTATCTTTATTTACGCAGTAAATGTATTTTGGCATAAATGTACTCTCGATAAAAAACTATTTTTATAATTTATCCACTTTTCTATTAATGGATTGGATTGATGAGTTAGCCAGAATCGTCAAAACATCAGACGGAAAAAATGAGGGTTCTACCATATGGAAAATTACAGCCATACCAAAAACTTATGAGGAACTTAGGGACGTAATTAAGTTTGCTAATGAGAGAAAGTTATCTATTTATCCATTATCATTTAATGCGCATCATATAGGTCCTCCCATTAATACCGATATAGGAGTTAAATTGAGCCAATTCAACAACGTTATTGAGATTTCAGACGAGGATCTTTACGTAACATCACAAGTTGGAGTAAAAGTTTCAGATTTGTTTGAAATGGTAAAAGCTAAGGGCTTATTTCTTCCAGCGTATTATGATGGATCCTTAGGAGGATTAATGGCAACTAACTTACCTACACCTTTCTCTTCATTTTACGGTTATCCTAAAAACCTAATATTAATGGCTAAAATAATAACTGGAGACGGTATCATAGCCAAGGGTGGTGGTAAAACCCTTAAATTCTCTTCTGGTTATAAAATACACAAAATTCTATCTGGTATGTTAGGCTGGTTAGGTATTTATCTGGAGGCAACTCTAAAGGTATACCCATTTCCAGAAGTGATTGCCACATTTCAGACAGATAAGGTTACCTTAACCAGTAAATATAGACCAATTTCCATAATACACGAAGTTGATGAGAAAGGCGAGAGGACTTACGTCACATTTATTGGATTTAAAAAGGCAATGAGCAAAATAGAGGAGGAAATTGGAGTAAAAGGACAAGATGGTTTCTATAATATAAACTACGTTGATAGTGAAAGGATTATTTCAATCCATACTGTAAGAGGGAGAGAGGTTGAGGAGATTAAGAAGGCTAAGAATATTATGAAGGTTAAAAGGGCGATAGGAATAGTTGGGACTGGTTATTGTAGATTGGAAGTAGCTTCATTTGACAATCTTAAGGTACTAAGGCAAGAAATAAACGGACATGTAGTGGTTGAAAGAGGAGATTATAAGGGAGATTACTGGGGAATTAGCGATAAAGAAACGTTGTACAAGCTAAAGGAAGCATTTGACCCCAATAATATTCTTCTACCCGGGTTATTACTTTAATAGCGAAGTTTATATAAGGCAAAGAGAAAATAGAAAGGGTATTTTATAAACCATCTTGAAGACATTAACCTTGTGATTAACAAATTAGCTGAGATAGTAGGCGAGGAGTGGGTAATAACAAGTGATGAAGTCAAGCTGTATTCTTATCCTGCATTTATACCTTTGAAAGTAGAGCCACCAGTTGTTGTTTTACCTGGAAGTGAGGAGGAAGTAATTTCCTTAGTGAATTTTCTTAACGAGAATAATATAAAGTACCTCGTAAGGGGTTCTGGGACAAGTTTAAGCGGGGCAACAACTCCGACACAAGGAGAGGTCATAATTTCGTTAACAAGGCTAAACAGAATTTATTCACTGGATAATTTTGAAATCACTGTAGGTCCAGGATTAGCAAACTTTCTAATTAATAAAACGCTAGGTAATCCTAACCTTTTTTATGCCCCAGATCCCTCAAGTTATGTAGTATCATCAATTGGCGGTAATATAAGTCATGACTCTGGGGGGATGCACACTCCAAAATACGGTACTACTTTCGATAGTGTAGTAAAATTAAGAGTTCTCCTGGCTGACGGAAAGGTTGAGGAAATTGGCGGTAATAATTTCTTTGATCCCACATCAATATTTGTAGGTGCAGAAGGCACTTTAGGGCTCATTTTAAGAGCAACGTTAAAGTTATTTCCAAAACCTGAGGTTAGTAAGACTCTTCTAGCATCGTTCAATTCAATTGACAATGCAGGAAAAGCCGTTGTAAGTGTTTATAAATCTGGAGTAACGCCGGCTGCAATGGAGTTTCTGGATAAGAATTCCATAATTGCCATAGAGAATACTCAATATAAGGCAAATTACCCTATGGCTGAAGCTATCCTTTTAATAGAACTTGATGGATACGGTGCCAATGTGGAGGAGGAAGAAGCTAGGGTAGTAAAGGCAGTAAGGGAGAATAATGGTGAAGTTTTCCTTCCTAAAGATGATGAAGAGAAAAACAGATGGTGGTGGGGCAGAAAGGGGGCTTTTCCTTCATTTGCCTACTATTCACCAGCTTACTTAACACTAGACGCTAATGTTCCTAGATCAACCTTGCCCACCATGTTAAGATTCACATATGAAATCAGTAAGAAGTATGCATTACCAGTTGCCAATAGTTTTCACGCTGGAGATGGGACTTTACATCCATTAATAGGATTCGATCCCAAAAACGTAGATGAGACAATTAAGGCGATTAAGGCAGCTGAGGAGATAACGAAATTGGCTATAAAATTAGGTGGGGTACCTAGTGGGGAACACGGTATTGGAATAGAAAAGATAAAGTTTATGAAGCTTTATTATTCGGAAGACGATTTAACCTTAATGCGAAGATTGAAGACGGCATTTGATTCCAAGAGACTTCTAAATCCATGTAAGTTAATCCCCCCGGCTAAGAATGAAATATGTAATACCGTTAATAGGGTTCACACTTACTTATTGGAGGGAGATATATGATCTCATCTTTGAAATTAACTGAAATGTGTACCCATTGCGGATTTTGTCTAGAAACTTGCCCAACTTATGTTGTAACTAGAAACGAAGTTCATTCACCTAGGGGTAGAATAGAAGCAGTGAGGCTTGGAATAAACAGTATTGGATTTGAGACGTGCATGTATTGTAGATTATGCGAAACTGCTTGTCCAGCAGGTGTTAAATACGCTCAAATTATCACACCAGTTAGGAAAAGCTCCACAAAGAAAACCTTAATGGAAAAGATGTTGGAAAACCCAAAATTACTAAGCAAGTCATTAAAACTGTTAGGTAAGGTAAATAGCTATCCAGAGATGGAAAGGTTCATGAAATTCGTTAAACCCAATGAGATCTCAGAACCATTGGAAACTAATGATGAAGGGGATATAATATTATTTCCTGGTTGTATAGAATCCGTTATATTTAGAAGAACTGTTGAAAAGGCTTACAAATTCTTAAGCAAAAAGTATAGGGTAAAAATTATAAATGGATGTTGTGGTTTAGCCCATATAAGTAATGGAAATCATGAAGGCGCTAGAAAGTTAGCAATGAAACTTGCTGAAAAGGTTAAGGGTAAAAAGGTCATAACATTACAGTCTAATTGTGCCGCATTTATGAAGGAGTATAAGGAATGGTTTGGTATAGAAATCAACGCATATGATTTTGCGGAGTTTTTAATCAAAGAAGGCATAGAATTACCTAAGGTTAACGATACATTTACTATTCACTATCCTTGTCACGCATATAGACAAAAGCTAAGTACGCATATTCGCAACGTTGTCGAGAAAATGGGGGTTAAAATAAGTGAAATGGAGGATCCACATTTCGAGTGTGGTGCTGGTGGAGATTATTGGATATCTCATCCTAAGTTATCTGACATGGTGATAAACGTTAAGAAGGAAAAGATAGCTAAAAGCGGTGTTAAAAAAGTTATTGTAACAAATAGCGTTTGTGCATTAGCCATAAGGTCGATGGGTTATGATGTATACCACATTGCTGACTTATTGGATACCTAATAAATTCCATCTCTCGTTAGAATATTTTTCCTTGTAAAGTCTATTAGCTAATTTTATTTCACTTGGAGTTAGGCTCCCCATAAACACGTCTTTTTCATTTAACGCCTTTGCGAAGCCTTTTATCATTGCGTCAAAAATTTGATCTATTCCCACTTCCATAAACTCGAATAGGCCCGCTATCCTACTTTTTAAGAACTCTTCAGTAACTCCGGGTGTTCTAATAACCTTTAGCCAAGTTTCTGGTTCAAACTTAAGCAGCAACGTGCCATGTTGTAACAACGCTTTATCATCCCTTACTTGAGCTGATCCAGATATTTTTCTCCCCGCTATTACCACATCGCTTGAACCACTCCTCAAATAGCACAAATCATGTTTTTTCATATCCCCTAAGCCTCTAATCTCAACGTTCTCCCCTAGGATTTGAAGAGTGTATAAGACGCCCTTGGCGATCTCTATGGCAGATTCATCAACACTTAACTTAGCTATTGTACTGTTTGTTGACAATACTACACTATATGTAATCTCGTTATCCTCAGGGTGTAATAATGCCCCACCACCAGTGGGTCTTCTCACTAACTTAAAGCCTAACTCCTTAATCCTATCTAAATACGCTGCGTTAGCGTTTTGTCCCCTCCCTAGGCTTACTCCAGAGGGAGACCACATATATAGTCTTAACGTATCGTAATTAACACTATTTCTACTCAGCATTATTGACTCATCAATTGCCATATTGTAATATGGATCTCTAGGACCATCAACTACTACTCTTAGCATTTTCAATCGCCTTTAAATATGTCTCTTTCGCCTTATAAGAGGTTCTAGCTAATGGTAGGGAGACCACGGCTGAAAAACCCATAGAGTAGGCTATTTCCTCAAGCTTCCTAAATTCCTCAAAAGTATAACGCTTCTTAACCTCCAATTGTTTACGACTAGGCCTCATGTATTGTGAAAGTACCAATATATTAACTCCTACACTTCTCAAATCTCTCATGGTCTCAATTATCTCATCCCAGGTCTCACCAAAACCTAATAGGATCGAGGATTTTTTTATTACGTTTTTTGCGTATTTTAAAACATTAAGGCTTTGCTCATATGAGGCTCTAGGGTCTCTTACTAATGGTGTTAATCTTCTTACAGTCTCAACGTTATGTGCAAATACGTCAACCCCCGCATCAATTACCTTTTTAACTGCGTTAAAATCTCCCCTAAAGTCTGGGGTTAACACTTCAACTACTACACCTGGGTTAAGTTCTTTTACTGCTTTTACTACGTTAGCGAAGTGTTGCGCTCCCCCATCAACTAGATCGTCTCTATCAACGCTAGTTATTACAACGTAATCCAGTTTCATCTCCTTTACCGCTTCTGCAACCCTTTTAGGTTCTTCATCGTCCAATTGCAAGGGCTTTCCCTTTAACACATAACAAAATCTACAACCTCTAGTACAAATGCTTCCCATGATCATAAATGTCGCAGTTCCAGACCCCCAACATTCCATAATGTTTGGACATAAGGCCTCTTCACATACTGTGGAAATACTTTTTGTCTTTACAATCTCCGCAACTCTTTTGAAGTTTTCATTTTCGTAAACTGTAATTTGAACTTTTTTCTCCATCCCCTAAACCTCTATTAACGCTATAACTGATCCAGGCGATACCTTATCTCCTTCTTTCACCAAAACTTTAACTACCTTACCATTGTACTGGGATAAAATCTTCAATATTGCCTTCTCAATTTCAACCTCAGCTATAACATCTCCTACCTTAATTTCGCTTCCTTCTTTTATGTATAACGAGACTATTTCCCCTCCCCAATCCCTTCTTCTAGGCCATATATCTTCAGGCATCTTTAACTCAGCTTGCACAAACTATAAATTGATAATGGAAAATAAAAGCATAGTGAAGCTTAGGGTATTATTAACGGAATATCCTAATGACCCCTATTTGAACGTGGCAATGGATGAGGCACTTTTATTAAAAAGTAATGGCTTTCCTACCTTAAGGATATGGAGAAACGATAAGAGCGTAATTTTAGGAATATTGTCAAGCGTGAATGATGAGGTTAATTTAGAAATGATTGAGAGATTTGGTGTGAAATTGGTTAGGAGGATTAGTGGTGGGGGGTCAGTCTTTCATGATATGGGGAACATAAACTATACTTTCATAACGAGTGGTCAAGGTGGTATAGATTACCTTTACGGCAATTTATTAAAAGGGACAATCAGTGCCATAGAGAGTTTAGTAAATGAAAGAGTTGAGGTTTATAACGAAACTGACATTGCATTTAAGGGTTACAAGATTTCTGGTAATGCCGGATATATAAATGAGGATAAGTATCTTTTGCATGGAACTCTTCTGGTTTCATCTAATTTGGATATATTGCATAAGGTATTGGTCATACCTCCTAAAAATTACAGAAAAAAAGACAACATTAACATGATAAAGTATAAAGTTAGCAATCTCTCAAACTTAGTAAAAGATAATATAAGCTATGACGAAGTAGTTGAAGCTTTCATAAGAGGTTTCTCTTCGCTTTTGCATAGTGACGATTATTTTCTCGATGGGATAAATGATGAGGAATTGAAGCTTGCAACTAGGCTGGCTAATGAAAAGTACTCAAAAAAAGAGTTCATTTATAAACGTTAACATCTCAACTTCTTTGCAACTTCTGCAACTCTTTTGCCTAGAAACTTCGCAATAGCAATCTCGTTTTCATCTAGTTCCTTCTTATTTCCCAAGTGTGATGCTCCATATGGACTTCCCCCAGTCATAGTGCTTGATACTTCCCTTATTCCATATCCTACTGGAACTATTATCATTCCATGATGGTAAGCGTAATTCGCCATTGCTAATATTGTACTCTCATGTCCTCCATGTATTGTTGACGCCTCCGTGAAGAATCCCACTGGTTTTCCGTACAATGCCCCTTTTATCCACAATTCGGCAGTTTGGTCTAAAAACAATTTTAATTGACCAGTCATATTCCCATATCTAGTTGGAGATCCCATCACAATTCCATCAGCCCATTCAAGGTCGGACAATGTAGCTTCTGGTATATCCTTAACGGTATCAATAGGAATTCTGAATTTCTTAACCATTTCCTCTGGGAGATATTCCTTTACTCTAGCCAATTTGACTTCTTTTGTTATTTCCTTAGCTCCTTCTGCCACATTTTTAGCTAAATCAACTATCGAACCATATCCATAGAATAGGACAAGGATTTTAGGGCATTCCATAAGGTAAGAGTTTCATGACAACTAAAAAAGTCAACTAAACTAGGGACAAAAAATATCGGTTTAAAGAAAGTTACTCAAAAAAGTTATTTAGAAACCTTTTGCCCCTTAATCTCCAAAACTCCGCCTATAATACTTAATATCGAAAGTATACATGGAGCAAACAGACCTAGTATACCTCCGCTAACCATGTACTTCCAGTTGTTCTTATATACCCCATATATTGTGGCTAGAGAGCCGATGAGTCCTATTATTCCCATACCTACTACTGCATCTCCAGTTATGAGCAATATTTTTACTAAATGATCAATTAGTGGCTCTCTTGTAGTTACACTCACTAAACTAGCTATTAGAGCAATAATACCACCTATACCACTTAGTATTCTTCCTATCATTTTTTATCACCTATATTTCTATAACACTGTTAATAGCTTAAAATTTTACTCTATTTTTCTATGTAATAACAGATGTCGTCTACTGTGTGCTAAATATTAAAAATAATATATTCGATTTTTAAAAATATAAAGCTTACTCCAAAGAATGAGGAAGCCAAGTTGTCAAGCTCATTTAGTGTCTAATCATCTTTCAGATAATTTGACATTGTATTCACAAAAGCCTATAACATAAGCGTTTATTTCAATACATTTATACACATAACATTTATAAGCTAACTCAATTATTCTCTTTAAATTTGTTGGACATGTTGAATAAATCTAAAAGATTTAAAAAAGAATGTATATCCAAAGGGTTCTAAATCCTAATATACTTATATCTTACTATGATACAAAAGTATATACTTTAACATGTGTTGCTTATAGTCAAGTATATCCATAATTATAAATGGTGATAAAATGGCTTTATTCGTAGATCCGTTAACAAGTCAACTCATAGCTATGGCAGTTAGCTTCTTAGTATTAGCTTATGCGTTATTTAAGACCTATAGAGTCCATAGTACAGTAGTCGACTATAGGAACGCCATGAAGAGCGCGTATATGCCACTCCTAGCATTAGGAACATTTATGACAATTACTGGAATTTACGGACTGTTAGTGTGGCCATTGATTAGTAGCTACAACATATTATTTTACGACTTATATCCAATTTTAGGAATTGGATTAATGAGCATTGCAGTTAGTATAAAAAATGAGTATAAGCTGGAAGTTTTAGGTTTTATGGGATTATTGTACGGACTAGTTACAATATACTATGGAGTGACAGGTTATTTACAGAATATGACCCTTGAACCAATAGCGTTATTAGCACTTTACGCATTAACAGGTTTATCTTCCATCTTCTTTTATCCAGTTGCCGTATTTCTTGATAACGCTAAGGTCAGCAAGGCATTCCTAATAATTGATGCAGTACTATTGATCCTAGCAGCACTTGTGGCAGGATATATAGGTTTAGAGGCAGTGCCTAGCCACCTAACTGGATTCGCCAAATGGACTCCGTTTGTATAAATACATTCTTCTTTTTTAAAGTAATTATTTCTTATTATTTCATATTTTTATATCCTTAAAGAAGTTATAGAAGAGAATTGTTGCAACCAGATACAACGATCCCGTTATGAAGAAGGGCATATTTAAGTTTCCAATATAAAATAAATAACCTGTCAGATTAGGTCCTAAAGATCGGGGAATTGCATCAAGGAGCTGAAGCATACTATTTACCCTACTCCTTTCCTCTTCTTTCACAACTTTGAAAACTAAGCTATTCATCAATGGCCCAGTCGAATTCATTAATACGTTTCTCATTATGTAAATTACTCCAGCAATAAATAAGGAAGTGGAAAATGGCATTATAAATAGGAGGGCTATTGCGGCAAAATGCGTTATTACTATTGCTTTTATTCTACCCAATGTTTTAGCTAAAAACGGCGAGGTTAAGGTACCCAATGCTAAGGTTATCTCTGATATTGCATATATTGGAGAAAGCGATGAAGCTGTAGCGTGAAACCTTAAGTTGAACCATAAAGATAACATAGGTAACAAGACCCCTGCTCCCAATCCTATTATTGCCTCGGTTGAGAGTTTTCCTAACACCTTAAAGGAAGAGATCTTAAGCGTCACTTTCCTTGTTCCCTTATAATTTTCCTTAACTGGAATGAGTAGTAATAACGATAAGAACGTTACGATACTGTCAAGTGCTATAATGCTTCTATAGTTTAGCGCTATTGGCAGTAAGGAACCTACTACGGAAAAAATTGTATTTAAGGATGACCTATAAGCCATTGCCTTATCCAAATCTCCACTTTTCTCAGCTAGTATTGAGGAGATTAGACCATAACCTTGGTTTGTAAAAAGATAAGCATAAGGGGTTATTAGGAGTAGAAGAAAGGAGAGTCCTCCAACACCTCTAGATATGTATACGAATTTCTTCCTCCCGTAAGCGTCTCCCAATACTGCCCAGAATAAGGATAATAACGTATTAACTATTATAGCGCTTCCCAATATTACTCCTATTGTTAAGGGATTTAGACCAAGTGATTTCAGATATAACGCCATTATAACCGTGTTAGCTCCCCAAACTATTCCCCCTACGGAGGAAGCTAACACTAATAAAAAATCCTCTCTTTTCATACTATGATAAACGCTTATGTTCTTAAAAAGTTGTTAGAAATATAAGTATCATCATCTATCAAAACAAAACATACTAAAGAATGACTCATTAGTTAAGAGATTAGCTGTAATATTTAAATAGCTACGTGTAAAGTATAAACATATGCAAGATGAAAGAGTAGTAATATTAGGAGGAGGATTTGCTGGTATTGCAGCTAAGTTAGTGTATCCTAATGCAATACTCGTTGACGAAAGGGACTTCATGGTGGTTACTCCAAGGTTGGTAGAGGTTATAGAGAAGAACCTTCCTTTATCATACGCCTTAATTCATAGGAAAGTTGACGTTAAGGCTAAGGTTTTAAAGGTTGACTTTAAGGAGAAGAAGGTAATAACAACTGAGGGTGAAATCAAGTTCGATAAGTTAATAATTGCGTTGGGTTATGAGCAAGATTTGAGTAGGATAAAGGGGGCTGAAAATTACGGTAAAGGATTTACCCTGGAAAACGTGGAAAAGATTAAGTCTTTTAAAGAGGGTTCGATAGTCACAATTCTTGGAGGAGGTGCACTTGGCGTTGAGTTGGCTGGAGCATTAAGAAAGAGGGGCCATATTGTGAATTTACTTGAGGCGGAGAATAGATTAGTACCATATCTGACCCCGGATTTCTCTAAGGAGGTTCAAAAGGTTTTGGAAAGGCAAGGCGTTAACGTAATTCTAAGGGCTAAGGTAGAGGAAGTAAAGGAAAATGAGGTAGTTACCACACAGGGGAGAATAAGGAGCGATTACGTGATCTTCTCTGCGGGTTTTTCCGGTCCTAAAATAGTAAGGGAAATGGGATTGTCAAATAAGAACAATAGGATGCTAGTTGATAAATTCCTCAGATCAGTGGATTACGATTTCGTTTATGGTGCTGGTGATTGTGCCAACTTTAGGGATGGATTTATTCCACAATCTGCACAAGTTTCCTTACAAGCTGGTGAGGTTGCTATGAATAATGCAATAAAGGGTGAGAAAGTCGAGTTTAAACCAGTACAGAAGGCCATAGTATTTAAGATCGGAGACGATTATATTGGTTTGGTAAAGAACACCGTGATAAGTGGTCCTATTGCAGCACTCATTAAATCCTTCGCTATTAGTTCTTTAGAAGGTAAGGTTAAGAAAGTGAACAAATTTGTTCTAGCTATCTGATCACCTTAAATGGTGAAACTTTAGGTTGTTATTTTAACGTAATCTTCAAGTTTTCCAAAATAGGAGTGTGAGCAAAAGTTAGACACATCTCAAGAATTGAGGTACAAATTGAGGATAATTGGAAGAATTACTCCTTCTCTATATTGCCCTTTGTCTCATGCGAGATAATGCTTACCGAGATTATTAATGCACCAAGAATAAGCATAGCTATCATTTCCACCACTGGAAATAACGCTATTGAGGTAAAATAAAGGATGGTTGTGAGGAGTAACGGAATGAAATTCCCAACTAAGAATCCAATATTCCAGCTTAAAGATACTCCGGTGCTTCTGATTTTAGTTGGGAAGTTCTCGTTTACGTAGCTCATTATTCCACCACCTCCAAATACGGAAACGAAGCCCAAAATTGAAACAAAAATAGGAATTAACGATCTTGAAGATAGGGGCATTAGCATGAAAACGGGTGAAAACAATATTCCCAAAATACCACCTATCATTGAAATCTTCTTTCTACCAATTCTTTCGCTCAATTCACCTCCCATAAATGCCGAAATAATCGCTACTACACTGTATATCAAGGACATATATCCTATTTCAATCTTTGATAAGTGATCAACGGCATAAAGAAAGTTAGGTAGCATGACGTTAACCAACGCGTTCATCGAAGCCCAAAGGGCAGTTAATGTCGATGCCAATATAAATTGCCTCTTGTACGACGAGATTAACACCTTAGCAGGAGATTTAACTCTCTCCTTATTTCTCCTAAACCTTAAGGACTCCGGCATTAGGAATCCAAAGGGTAATATGAGAAGAGAGGTCAAGAACATTATTCTCCATCCTATTTCAATATAGTTAGAACTACCTATTACAGTAATTATTGTGAAAAACACTATTGACGCTAGAAGATAAGCTGAACCGCCAACAGCAAATCCAGATCCTCCAAACCAACCCCTATGTCTTTCCGGCAGATCCTCAACACCTACTACAGTAATTCCAGCGGATAATCCTCCAGTAAAGAAACCTTGTACCATATATAATATTATTAACAATATGGGAGAGGGATCTGGTATTAGCGCTACTACAACTAAAGGCAAAGCTGAACCTAAACTGGATATTCTAGTAACAAATTTCCTACCATACCTATCGCTTATTGGTCCCAATACGTAAGCTCCAGGAACTCTCATTATTACGTCGATCAATAGTAGGCCATAAACTCCTAATAGTGAGAGTACGTATGAACCTTTAAATAACGTTTGAGAGATGTATGGTGAGTTAAACACTAACAATATTGAATAGTTATATACCAGAAATGTATAACTCATGAAATTTAGGAATATTAACTTAATTTCTCTGCTTGATAGTGAGCTCATCTCGTTTAACATTTAACGTTTAACTAAAAAATAATATCGGTCTTCCCTCAGATAATATAATCTCTTAAAAGCTCTCGTGTACTCACCATTTGAAATACTCTATTTAGCAATTGTAATAGACTCCCTCTCTTACACCATAGGTGCACTGTTTTACGGCTCACCAATTCCAGTGAGAGGATTCAAAGAGATGGGTCATAAAATGATCGTTAACTCGATTTACGTAGCAGTATTAGCTAACATCTTTGGCCTCATCCTTTCCATACTATCTCAATTGCAAAACATATTAGGAGTGAATTGGAGTATCTTTTACTTAGACATAGGTCTCCTTCAAATCCAAACCGGTGTGGCAATCAATATGGGGAAATTCCTATACGGTATTATAGCAATAATACTCTATCACTTTAAAGTACCTAGCCAGTTCTACTCCTTAGTAACACCACTTTTACAATACATTTCATTCCTAACAGACATACTCATTCTACTAAACTTCTACATGGATCTGGGTCTTTTCATTCAATCATCATATATGGTACTCATCGCAGTTGGAATATTATTGATGGCTCTTCCATTTCAGATGGGGAAGGGAATTGGAAGCATGTTAATAGCTTTTACCGTTGTGTTTTACGTGGGGCTCCCCCTCTTACCAATACTAATATCCAACACTTCACCTCTCCAAAATCAAAACTTTGTCTTACAAGACATTGCGTTACAGACCGAGGAGTTCTATGCCCAAATTCCAGCTCTATTTTACTCCTTCATCCTAATTCCATTAACGTATATGGGAGTATTGGTGGGATTTTCCTTCATTTTGCAGAGTTTTATAGGCGGTTATGTTGCGAAATTACCAATTCCGGTTGAAATTTAATGGAAAATCTATATAAACAAGTTAATTACCTTTTATTTGTATGTTATTGCAACCAAAAGATGAAGAAGAAAAACTCATTCTCTCAACAGTTGACCAATTAATGGAAAAATACAACGAAAGGTATTGGCTAGATAAGGACCAAAAGAGGGAATTCCCAATAGATTTCCTCGATGACTTCATGAGATTGGGATTAGGATCAATTTTAATACCAGAAGAATATGGTGGAGTTGGGAAAGGAGTTAGACTCGCTTCCTTAATCCTATATAGCATTAATCTAAAAGGCGGTAACTCATATTTCGTACACGGACATTACTACAACACTGCGTTACTCTCAAAACACGCTGGAAAAAGGGTAAGAGAAAAGTACTTCAAGGATATCGCAAATGGCGCTAAAGTATTGTCATTAGCGTTAACTGAACCAGAAGTCGGCTCGGATACGACGAAAATTAAGACAATTGCAGAGAAAGTTGGGAATAATTTCGTTATAAAGGGGCATAAGATATTCATTTCTAGGGTAAAACACACTGACTTTATGATATTGGTAGCTAGAACAACACCCTATGAAAAGGTTGAAAAGAAGACTGATGGTATAACCTTGTTTTTAGTTGATCTAAGAGAGGGAAGGGAAGGAATTGAAATGAGGGAAATAAGGACCATGTCAAACACTAACGCTTATGAAATGTTCATTGACGGTCTCAAAGTGCCAGAAGAAAACGTTTTAGGGGAAGTTGGAAAGGGATTCTATTACTTGCTTGATCTATTAAATGCTGAAAGATTTATGATAGCTGCAGAAATGATAGGCAACGCTGAGTGGTTCGTAAACAAGGCAGTTGAATACGCTAATAATAGAGTAGTTTTCGATAAGCAAATAGGTAGCTTCCAAGGTGTACAATTTCCAATAGCTAAAGTATATGCTCAATTACTATCCCTCTCCTCTTACTTTAATGAAGGTTTGAGAGCACTAGAAGAAGGGAAGGATACAAAAACTATCGGAAATTACGCAAACGTATCAAAATATCTGGCAGCTGAAATAGCTTGGGAGGCTGGAAATGTAGCAATGGACATTTATGGAGGTTACGGATATGCCGTAGAAACTGGAATAGAAAGGAAACTAAGGGAGACTAGATTATATAAGGTAGCCCCAGTGTCACAAAATTTAGTATTAGCATACATCGCTCATCACATATTAGGACTTCCTAAATCATATTAGCATTATTATTCCTTTTTCAGCAAGCTTGTTTATGTCCTCTTTCGAATATCCTAACTCAAGTAAAACTTCTTTAGTATTCTCACCGAGTTTAGGTGCTTTACTCTTATTTGGCGTTACGTTTATGGGGAAATTGATGTACTTAACGCCCTCATTCTCGTAAACCAACCTATTACCATATCTTTTAAATGCTTCTCCAAGGTCTAATATTGGAGCAACTGGCACATCAGCCTTACTTAATAAATCAACCCAATAATCTCTAGTATTTTTCTCAAAAATTCTACTCAGCTCGATTATTATATAATTTCTATTCTCAATCCTCTTTTGGAGAGTATCGAACTTAGCTAAGTCCTCCCTATTTATTGCCTTACAAAGCCTCAAATATTGCTCATCATTAAATACAGCAACGTATATGTAACCATCGGCAGTCTTAAACGCCTGATAAGGTACTAAATATCTATGTGCAGATCCCATCCTCTTGGGAACTTTCCCAGTATTTAAATACATGTAAGCGTCTTCTAGGGTTAAATAAAATTGAGTATAGATCATTGGAACATCAATAAAAGATGGACCTCCCCTATTTAAGGCCCATAATATCATTATACTAGCAAGTAGTCCGGTAGTGATATCTGAAATTGAGGTAGCAAACTTTACCGGATTTTCCTCCCCAGTCATGTCCATTAATCCACTTAAGGCTAGAATTATGGTGTCGTAAGCTGGTCTATCAGCTTCCTCAGTGAAATTACCGAAACCAGTTATGGAACAGTAAATTATTTTGGGGTTAATCTTTTTAACACTCTCGTAATCAACATTTAGCCTCTTTAATGCAGAGGGTCTATAGTTAGTAACTATAACGTTAGCAGTTTTAACTAGCCTTTGGAAGATCTCATAACCCTCATCACTTTTCAGATTAATTACCACGCTCTTCTTACCCCTATTCGTACTAGCAAAGTAAATACTAATCCCATTAATTTCAGGCTTAACCCTTCTCCTATCGTCACCATAAGGCGGTGGCTCAACCTTAATTACTTCCATACCTAAATCAGCTAAGACTTCTCCAACCAACGGTGCGGATATGTTACTTCCAAGTTCGATAACCCTAATTTTCTCCATATCTTACGTTAAAAAGTAGAAGATAAATAAGATTATTTGCATAAAATTTCGAACCATCTCCCCTTTGCAAAATTTATTAGTTTATTTAATTTATAAACACATATGAGTATCGCTGGGAGAATAGAAAGACTGCCTTGGACTTCTTTTCATACGAGACTCTTAGCCCTCTTAACTCTGGGAGAGTTCTTCGAACTCTACGATCTATTTACTGGAGGCTTTGTAGCGTCACAAGTGGCATCGTTTTTTAAAGTATCATCGGCAACTGGAATCTACTATACTGTTGCAATCTTCTTTCTAGGAGCATTTGTAGGAGCGATAATTTTCAACTATATAGGAGATTCAGTAGGTAGGAGAACTGCGCTAATAATCAACATGGCAATAACCGGAATTGCGTTGCTGTTGATACCATTTTCTCCAAATATTCTGACTTTTGGAATATTAAGATTTATAGCTGGTGTAGGAGTTGGACCAGAGGCAATATTAGTTTTAGACGTTTTAATAACGGAGTTTTTTCCGTCGACTGTCAGAGGTAAGGCGTTAGCAATAGGTTATACTGCAGCGTGGACTGCACCTATAGTCGTTGCAGTTCTAGCTTATCTTCTTCTGCCTCATAAATACATTCTATACGGTTGGCAATGGTTATTCATAATAGGAGGCTTAGGTATACTTACAATAATACCATTTAGATTCCTAATTCCAGAATCTCCCAGATGGTTAGAAAGTAAGGGAAGATTAGATGAGGCTGAAAAAATAGTTAGAAGGATGGAGGAAATAGCGATTAAGGAAAAGGGGCAATTGGGAGAACCATTACAAGTTCAAGTTATAACTTCACAAAGGGTTAAGATATCTGAACTATTCTCGCCACTGTATAGAAAGAGGACAGTAATGCTATGGATTTTTGAATTCTTACAAGCTGGAGTATATTATGGCTTTGCCTCGTTAGCACCATCAGTGCTATTTGCGAAAGGTTTCACGTTAGTGCATACACTACAGTACACCATGATAATCTATACCTCGTACTTTATTAGTTCTCTAGCATCAATATTCATCATAGATAGTCAAAAGTTTGATAGAAAATGGCAGGTAAGTATTGTAATGTTATTAATGGGATTAGTCGGATTAGCTTTTGGATTCTCCTCCTCTCCTCTGGAGGCAGTAGTAACTGGCTTCGCATTTGGTTTCCTATCAAACATATTTTCCAATGCTTTCCATCAATACGGTGCTGAGTTATATCCAACTAGAGTAAGGGCTTTTGCAGATGGTGTACAGTACTCCTTAAGTAGGTTAGGAAACTACATTTGGTTAACTCTCTTACCAATAGTACTATATAGTAACGGACCAGTTGCAATGTACACAGTGGTATTTATAATGGCTCTTATAGTAACTCTAGTTGTAGCAATTTTAGGACCTAAGGCGTCAAAGATTGAACTTGAAGAATTATCAAAATAAATAAAAGGAGTATATGATTTTTGTTATACAAAAACGTATGTATTGTAACCTTGTTCCGGTATGTAATATATTTGGGGATAGTTGGTTTTACTAATTCCGTTAGGCCAATACCATAGTATTCCAGGGAGTGTAGGAGAAGGTGGATAGCTTGGATACACAAAATACCAATAACCTATTGCATACAATAAATTATTAGAGTGGACTATAGTCCAATTGTAATTATAAGTATTGTTGTATAGCGGACCATTCTTGAATATTGTACTCGAAACGTTATAGAAGTTAGTTAAACCATTCACATTTTGCAAGGTTACAAAATAAGCTTGAGATATTACAACAGTTTTTGATGACGAGCCAAACTTCACTGTTGATATGTATCCATTAGATTCTGTAATTCCTAATATACTATTGTTAAGCGGTTTTTGGCTGCTCAAATTATAAATTGTAAAGTTAACCTCTTGTGACAATTTTGCTTGACTTCCGAGACTAAAGTTAATGAAATACCAATAGTTCGGAGAAAGCGTTATCAGATAGGTTTGACCTATATATTTATTACTGGTAAGATCGTAGGTCCCAACGTATAACTTATTCCCAATAACCCAAGCTAAAATTGAGAAATTTTCATTATTAGTAGGTGTAATAGTTAAGTTAAAAAGATAAGTCGTGGTAGGCGCATTAGGCATAAGCTGGAACCATAGTCCAAAGCCCAATGCAGTCTGGCTTGTTACTTGATGCGGAGGTTTAAAATTAGTGTTTTTAGAATTTCCCACATATTTTCCACTCCCAGATAATACATAAACTCCTATTCCAGCATTTGATGGGTTCAGGTAAGTGTAATCTAACCTATACCACTTACCTTGATAATAGTACAATATCCATAACATAATTATTTGGCCATTCGAGACTTTAGCCGATAATATATAACTCCGATTTGAGGTCAAATTATAGGCATAAAAACCATTAATTTTGGCAATTAATTGGCTCTGTTGGGGCAAGTATACATTATTACTAAAAATAAAAAAGTTAGTATTTAATGTAGTATAACCGTTAGGGGTAGAAGAGAGAATAATTGCATTTTGATTGTTGTTAGGAATAATGTAAAACGGGTTGACTAGAGGTGAAGCAACGAAAGGTATAACAGTCACATACTTAGTAGGTGAGTTAATCCATATTAAGTAACTAACATTAAAGTAATTATAACTAGGTGGTAAACCTTTAAACGAAACTTGTGAAACTGTCACTTGAACAATTTTAGAAATACCTATCACATTCTCCTCTTGTACGAATGTAAGACCTTGAACTGAAAAGAATTCTGAGTATATTGCAAACGCAGAGAGAGCGATTATAACAGTAACGATTATTATCAATAAATTCGTAACCGAACTAGGCATATATAGAATATTAAACAAGGATTTATATATAAGTTTTTCTAAATGAAGATTAGAGATGCCTTCAGAAGTTATAGAGGAGTTCATTATAATTATTGCTGTGGTTCTAATAGGATTAGTATTATTTGGTTTTGCTACCGCCTATTTCATACCTCACGAGCTATTTAGTCTAGCTCAACAACAGGCCAACTCTATATCCTCGTCAACGACAATATCTGTTGGACCATTAATAATTGGTTCATCAGGTGCAAGCACAGTAATCGAGGCATATAATCCAGCAATATCTGGGAACGTTACTTTAATAGTCTTCCCAGAACCTTCATATTTACAGCAAGATGTAGGATTAGTAACACCTCAGTCACCTCCGCAGTTTTCAGTTTATTTATCAAATGGTAACTTAGCTAAAAGTTTTACAATAAGTTTACCAATATATGATGTAAATGGTAGAATAACTTACGATTCTCAAATAACAGCATATACAGTGCCATTTAATACTCCAGTCACGGTAGTGGTGAATGGAGTAAGCGGGAGTAACTATATTTTAGTAGTTTGGGTATTATATAACTCAAATGGTTATTGGTTTAGAATAGCATATACCTTTACGGGGGTACCTTCAACATGAGGAAAGCACTATCTTCGGCAATATTCTTAATAGTCATGTTCATAATTCTCCTCTCAGTGTTGATACCAGCTTTACTGATATTTAACTCAACTCCAATATATTCAAGTCAAGGGCAGATTGCCGGTACTGGTTATCAACAACTTCAGAAAAATGAAGAAAATCAAGTATTCAGAGGAAATCCCAATATCTATTACAATTCCTCCTTAATACCTTATATCGAATTTTTATATAACTCAATACCGTATCCATTTAATATAACGCAAATTTATTATTTTAATGGCAGTACATGGGTTCCAGCTCTTAAAAACTCAATCATAGTTGATGGAAATCAGAACATTTATTTACCACGAGTTGCATTTAATCAGCCCATCTTAATAGTATCTTCTCAGGCTAATTTCTATTTTCTAAATCCAAACACTTCAGCTACCACAATTACCATATCGGGGCCTGCAAGTAAGGTTCCAGTTTATGTTAATGCGTTTGCGATAAATGGGAGCAAGGTAATTCCAGTAGGCATTCAGATGGTTTTAGGGGCGAATCAATCATTTTTAACTCCGCAAGTCTATTATCTAAATCCCGGGACTTATTCAATTAGTGATAAGAACGGTTCTACCATATTCTTACAAGGTTATGGTTTGACCGCTACATTCCAGAACTGGACTCTAATAGGATATGGGAATTTAGATTCACCTTCTAAACTTTCAACCACTTTTACTGCAACCGGACCTCTAGTTTTAACTGCGATATATAAGGTACAATTACAGAGATTTACAGTAGTGATAAATACCAGTAATTTACCATTAGGAAATATTATAAATCAGAATAATAATCAAGTTACCTTAACCTCACTTAACAAGACAATACCAGTATTAATAGATAATAGACAGTACTATATAAATTCTACTGGATTAAAATTGCAATTAACTTACGGTTATCATATAATACAATTTCCCTTATATTATAATATAACCTTCAACTATACCTCGAGCGCCTATACAAGCGCTTATAACGTTATGCCAATTAAGAATGGTATATCCATGCAGTCTAATCAGAATGGAAAAGTAACGATACAAGATGGTCAAATAAATTGTTATCAGTTCGCAAGTTTATCAACAAACACTAGTAGTATAAGTATAATCAACAGTTATACAGTCTTCGTCAATGGTAATGGCAAAATTACTGGTAATTACCAACTAAATCAAACATATTACTTAGTGATTGTGGAAAATTACTTCTACTTTCCTTCAGATATTTGGGCTTCACACAATTCTACTCCAGTTAATATAAGTATAGCGGGACAACTACTTAAAGTTAAAGTTTTGGGAACAAATCAAGTTATTACACTCGGTAACATTAAAAACTACGTTCCAGAAAAGATATATTTCAAGAGTGGAACGAAATTGGAAATTACTTTAGACTATTTGCAAGAGTTAAGCGGGAACTTCACAATTTTTAATGTCACAAGTCATAGTAGTACAAATTATACTGGTCTGTTATCTAGTCTGCAGAATGTGATTATCTATAATGTAACGTATCCTAATGGTTATCCGTACTCTCCTCAAAGTCAAAGTGGGGATTACGGTATAATATACATAAATTCTTCCCTTATCATAATTAATTACGAGGAATGGAAATACGGTGGGAATAATGGTTAAGAGTAAGGCCCTCTCTAACGTAATATCCGTTATTATCCTCATATTTGTTATTCTATTAGTCTTCATACCATTTTTATATTATTTAAACAGTACTTCGCAGAGTAATACTGTTACAAGTTCTATAGTTAACAATTACGTCTATCTAAAAAACCTTCAAATTTCACAAGTAACTACTGGCCATCCATCTTTATACTATAACGGTAGTTCAATTTACGCAGTGTATTCTAATCGAACTTTTGTACCCCCCTCAAATTTGACAATAGTAGGTATTCTATATCTCAATACAAACGGAATATGGGTAAATGTAACTTCAATTAATTATCCTCTAGTAGTATCAAAAGGCCAAGTTATTAGTTTACCTAGCTATATTCAAGGTAGACCAATCATTATAGTCACATCATTAGGTAATATATTCTTCTTGGAACCTGGATCATCAATAGGTCTCTTTGCGACTGCGAGTAAAGGAGGAGTAGAGGTTTTGACTCAAATATATATCTCAAGTAAACCATTATCAGTATCTACTAACGTTACTACGAATATATATGGTACCTATAAGAATTTCGCTACTCCAATTGCGTTCTCGAACCAGTCTGGGACTTTTGTAGCTAGATTGCCTCAGTACGTGTTTTATCAGAGCTCTAAGGGGCAGATTATAACTGGTGTATTTCATAATTGGATAGTATTAGGAATGGCCCAAGTCAACTCAACTATTAGTCAAGGAATTAAGGTTACGTTAGAAGGACAACCTTTAGTACTAATAGGCAACTATAGTTTACTAACCAGCAATGTGAGCTTGAATTTACAAGTTAACAGTGATAATAATATAAATAGTAATATTGCTATAGAGGTTTCAGTTAATGGCGTGAATTATAATTTACAAGGGACTAGCACGATTACTGTACCAGCGGGATATGTTAATATAACTATTTTTACTTTACAGGCTAATGATACTACACAACAATCTAATGGTATAATACGACATTATATGTATTCATATTCAATATACAACGGGAATGTGTATAGAGGAACATCTTTTTTAATATTTGTACCCCCCGGAAGCTCAAATCCTACAGTATATTTAAACTATAAAAATGATTATAACTATTACAAGGTCTACATGAAAGATTATAATTATTTAAATAATCAAGTTTGTTTAATCCTTAACAGTACAGTATATAACTATAATAATAGTTATTGGATAATTGGAGGTAGCTATACTTTTAATCTCAATGGAACATATTCCTATAATGGACAAATGGTAATATTCCATAGTGCACAGATGGTAATATTCAAGTACTCTAATGGAACTTCCTTTACTTACACATTTCCTAATATTCCATCCTATGTTATAATTAATCAACCAATGAATATAACGGTTAGCTACAATATAATAGAAAATTGGGAACAATTGTAGTGATTAGCCATGAGGAAGGCTCAATCAGAATATATCGGTTTCATTATTGCTATAATAATAATAGTATTAATACTAGTTCCCTTGTTTTATATACTTAGCAACTACTCTGTACCTTCAGTCAAACAACTAGACTATGTTCAAGTTCTAAAGAACCAGATAAATGGTGGTGGAATTCTAATATTTTTCAATTCTACTTATCCAAAAAGTTCCTCAGGTTCAGTTTGGGCTAATTCTACTCTCATTGTATTAAGGGGGAGTAGTAATTACACTCTAACGGGTGTCTATTATATGAAAGGTAGTGTAATTTATAATGTTACCTCTAAAGTAATACCATTTATAATAACTAATGGGCAAGCACAGTCCCTTAATAGCAAGCACCTTCCACAGCCTCTTATTTATAATTTCTCATTACCAGGTTACGTATGGAACTATTCTGTTGTCCTCCAAATTAGTGGTTATAACGTTACAGTGTTTGCCCAAGCTTACCCTAATGAGACAGCCTTCACTAGCTAGACCATTTTGCACCTCTTTTCCTCACCATAAATACTCTATCGAACTCTATGAGTTTCTCTCCTTTTTGGTTATATCCATATGATCTTATCTTGACTATTCCAAAACCGGGTCTACTCTTAGATTCCCTAACCTCAATGACCTCAGCCTCAGCGTAAATAGTATCACCAGAAAATACCGGGTGTAAAAACTTAACGTTTTCTATTCCCAGCATAAACCCATTTTGACTGGTCTGCTCAACTAATAGTCCAGCTACAATTGTAAGTGTTAGGAAGCCATTAACCACTAGCCTACCATTAAACGGTTCACCTGGAAAATATTTTTCTGTGTAGTCCTTATTGAAGTGAATCTGATTAGAATTATTTGTTAAAAGTGTAAACCAAATATTATCAACATCCGTTATTGTTCTCCCAACTTTGCTTTTGAACTTTTGACCAACTTTAAAATCCTCGAAGAATGGTCCACTCTCTTCTTGGCTCATAATTATAAGAACCAATTTAAGCTTTTAAGCATTTTAATGTATAGAGAGGGAGAATCCTACAGTGTGAATAAATTAGGTTTGTTAGCTCTACGCTCAAGAGGTATGATACTTGTATCCCAGTCAAGTCTGTGTTACTCAGCTCTGATTAATATGTTTTATATAAGAGGTGTAGCAACATGGAGCTTTAACTGCTTTATGGACTTATTGAATTTTCCAGTGTATTCAAGGACTGTCGCTAATGTAAATTGCGTACTTATACATTAGTTGGGAACGGGTATGATTGTAGATTAATAGAAAAATATCCAATGGATCAACAAGGCACTTCTTAATCTATCTTAACTAAATAGTTATATAACACCTCATAATATATAGAGTTATGGAGAGTGAGGTTAGAAAACTACTGGATAAGGCGGAAAAACTAGTAGATGAATGTGTTAATTGTTCATCTAAGGATTGCGATGAGTGTGAAGATGCAGAAGAGCTTTTGAATGAAATAAGATATAAGATTCAATCAATACAAGATAAAAAGGTTGCTAGGAGGTTGGGCGTATTTTTAGATGATTTAGAAAATAGGTTGGAAAGTAAGTTGCGTTAACTTATGGTAATATGTCCATTGTAAGGAATGGATTCTTTACTTTCTCATATCCCAATACTGTAAATGGACCGTGGCCAGGATAAACTATTATCTCATCTGGTAATTTCTTCAATTTTTCTAAACTCTCTCTCAGCAATTTTTCAGATCCACCTAAGTCAGTCCTCCCAACAGTTCCGTAAAATAACGTATCTCCAGTGAATATGTATCCATTTGCTATAATGCAAATACTACCCATTGTATGACCGGGGGTTTCAATAATTTTTAACTTTTCCCTTCCCAATTCTATTTCATCACCTTCCTTTACAAAACCGTCAGGTTTTACCACATCTGAAATTGATAGGTTAAGAAATGACTGGGCCATACTACTCGCTTTCTTTAATAATCCTAAATCCTTTTCGTTAATTAGGAAAACTGATGAAGGGAATTCCCTCTTTATTTGGTTTACTCCCATGATGTGGTCAAAGTGACCGTGAGTTGCTATTATATACCTTATGTTAATTTTTTCCTTTCTTACGGTTTGTATTAGTTCACTCATATCTCCTCCAGCATCTACTACTACTCCTTCCTTTTCCGCAATTATTAGGTAAGAGTTTGTTGCAAGTGGTCCAGCAATGAAATTTTTAACAATCATTATATATAATCTTACACACGTTAGGATAAAAACTTATTATATGAGGAGTCGATAATTCCATTAATGATAGATGAAGATCAAATCAATTTCATTAGAAGGAACCTTTTGAAGTATTTAATGGAGGATTACCTTCCATTTCCGGTAAATAAGAGTGTTTGTTACGAATGGGCTAATGGTTTAAATCTTAAGAAAGGTGGGGAGACAATAATTTACACTGGTTGTTCTTATCAATTGGCTGAATTAGGAAAGAGATTTGACGAAATTTTGCCAACATTATCCAAATTTAAGGGTGTAGAAAGATTTTCATCGATCTTAAAGGTCTTCTATAAGCCTAGGGATACACGCTCATATAAGATACTTAGGAATATTGCTTCAGTTCTAAAATCCAGTGTTGATTTCGGTTATTTATATGAGAATGAGCCCTATAGTGGCACAATCTTACTGGAAATGGGAATGATAGAGGAATTTAGGGAATACGCTAAGAAATTAATCGAGCTTTTCAACTCTCATGGCGTTAAGAGGATAATTACGGTAGATCCTCATACTCATTATACGCTCTTTAGAATAAAGGAGATGTTTTCTTCATCATGGAATGTGGAGATTGTAAACTATTTTGAAGTTATTAAAAACATTAAGATTAAGAGTGAAGGAACTTTCGTATTTCACGACTCTTGTCTTTATTCAAGGTTTCTGGGGATGAGGGATTCCATTAGGGAAGTTATTAAGAGTGCTGGAATAGTATTGAAGGAGGATGAGATGATAACTGGTAAGGAAACTTCAATGTGTTGCGGAGGTCCATTGGCTCCGATAAATAAGGATGCTAGCGATAAAATAGCGAGAAATAGAGCAGAGGCATTAAAGACTGTTCACAATAAAGTTCTCTTAGTTTGTCCATTTTGTTACGCTAATCTCTCTCCTTATGTTGAAGCTTACGATTTCGCGGAGGTGATAAGTGGTGAGTGATTGGGATATTGCAATAAAGAGGGGAGTAGAGCATAACGTTCCTAGGGTATTTAAGGTATTAAGGGAACATCCATATTTAGAGGATTTAGCGAGAAAAGTTAGAGAGGGGAAATTGGAGGTTCTTAGTAATTTAGATCATTACATAGAGATGACCATGAAATCTGTAGAGATGATTGGTGGTAAGGCGTATTTCGTGGAGAACGCTGAGCAAGCCAGGGAGATTGTTGGTAAAATTGTAGGTAGTGGTAAGAGGGTTGTTATGGGGAAGTCAATGGTTGCATATGAGACGGGAATTAGGAAGTATTTGCAGTCCATAGGAAATGAGGTTTGGGAGACTGACTTAGGTGAACTACTTATACAATTCGCTGATGAGCCTCCATCACATATAATTGCCCCCGCCGTCCACATGACTAGGGAGAGAATAAGGGAGTTGATAAAGGAGAAGTTAGGTATAGATCCGGGAGATAAACATGAGGATATTGTTAGAGTTGCTAGGGAATTCTTGAGGCAGAAGTTTTTAACAGCTGATATAGGAATTACTGGGGCTAACGCTGTAGCTGCAGATGCAGGGTCTATCGTACTAGTGGAGAATGAGGGCAATATAAGGATGAGTAGCGTAGTTCCCCCAGTTCACATTTCCATTACCGGCGTAGAGAAGATTTTGCCTAACTTGGAGTACGCAATGTATGAGGTTTTAGTTCAAGCAGCCTATGCTGGTTTATATCCTCCAACTTATATAAACGTTACTTCTGGTCCTTCATCAACTGGCGATGTTGAGCAAAAAAGGGTATCTCCGGCCCACGGTCCAAAGGAGTTTCACCTAATTTTAGTAGATAATGGTAGGAGAAAGGCTAATGAGGATCCGGTATTGAGAGAAGCGTTACTCTGTATAAGATGTGGTAGATGTCATTTCCATTGTCCAGTTTATAGGGCTTTAGATGGTAAATGGGGCGATCCTCCCTATTCTGGCCCAATGGGCGCAATGTGGAGTGGTGTAGTTTATAACGATTATAAGCCGGCTTTGCTTTGTTCTCATGCTGGTAACTGTAGGGAGGTATGTCCTATGAAAATAAATATTCCTAAAGTGTTGGAATATTTGAAAAGCAAGTACTTTATGATGAAGGCTGGGACAAGGGAGGGATGACGAGAAATATAGGTTATCTTGCTGATTATTCTTGTGATACTATAGTCCCTCTTATTTTTATATCTCTTGTCATACTCCCTATTATGGCCATCAGTAAGCCGGCAATTGACGCTATATAGAATGTCAGTTGGAACGCGTAATCGGATGGAAGTTGAACTGATAAGAACGTTTCTTGCCCATTCAACGTCACTGGATATATCAAATACTGATAGTAAGTTGATAATAGAGACCCAGCTATTGATGGCCCGAAAGCTCCCCCAATGAGTCTAAATACTGTATTCATTCCAGTCGCAATTCCTAAAACTCTCCTTTCCACTGAAAATGTTAAGATGTTTATTAATACAACGTTAAGCATTGCAGCGCCCAATGTAGCCAAGGAGGAAAGTACTATTATTGTTGCAAGACTATTTGATGAACCTCCTATTGCTATTAAACCTAGGATGAAATAGAAGAATGATAAAATTATGGATGATATTACAACTATAGATTTAGTACCAGTCCTCAGTATTAGCCTTGAGGATAGTAAGGCTCCTATCATCTGCATTAATGAAACTGGCCACATTAACAGTCCGGTAGTCAGAATATCTAGGTTAAATCCTACTGGATTTGGAAGTTCAAGGAGATAAGTTATTGCTTGATATGCCATGAAGATTCCAAATCCTGCTACAAATGCAGCTATATTTGCAGCTAATACATTTTTCTCCCTCAACAAGTTTATTGGAATTAACGGAAATGGAGCTCTCATTTCGTACAATATAAATCCAAAGAAGAGGAATATCCCTAAAAACACTGTTGTTAAAAAGTCAAATGATAGCCAACCCCACGTTGGTGCTTCTGAAAGGGCTATCGTCATTAAGGCCAATGAGAGTCCCAATACTAAAGCACCTACGTAATCGATCTTTGTGTTTGGATTTGTGTACTTACTTTCTCTAATTTCCCTAGATGTTAAATAAGTCAATAATATCACAAATGGTATTATGAAGTGGTAATTATATTGCCATCCTAAATCTTGAGCAACTGTTGCTGCTATTGGTAAACTTATTGCTGAGCCTATACCGAACATCGCACTGACAATACCTTGGGCTCTAGGTACTAAGTGCGGTGGAAATTCCTCTCTTATTAGGCTAAAGGCTAGTGGAAACATTCCTAACCCAATTCCTTGAATAGTTCTGAAAATTATGAACAAGGTGAAGTTTGGGGCAAAGCCATTGAATGTGACTGCAATTGTGTAAATCATCATTACGTAAACCAAAACACGTTTCTTTCCGTAGATATCACCTAGTTTTCCTACGATAGGATTTGAGATGACCCCACTAACAAGATATGCAGTTAAAATCCAACTTACAGTTGCTGAATTTACGTTGAAGTCGTTTGCAATCGTTGGCAAAGAGGGTATCAACATAGCTTCAGTGTACATTACCGCTATAGCTATGGGGGCTAAGATAAACAATGCTTTATAAGCGTATTTTAGATCGTAACTATCTGACATTAAGATATATCTTTTTGGAGGACTTATAAGTTTTATTTCATATACTCTTAAATATTAGGTTTATTTTGCCTTTAACTGGTAAAGTTAAAGTACTTATAGGCAAAATAGGTTATTATTATGATGATTTGGATAGAAGACGAGAATGGGAATAGATATCAATGTGAAAGCAACGGAAATTGCGAAAACTTAGCAATAGTTAAGATTCATACGAAAGAGCACAATAGTGAAGGAAAGATATACAGCGTTGAGGCAAAGTCGTTTGTGAAACTATCTAAATTTCCCATTACGTTAAAGCTTGATTTAAAGGCTGATCAAATTCTCTCATTAACTACTCAACAAATCTATTCAGAAGTCTATGGGAAAGCTTTTGCATATTATAACCAATTGGCAATTGATATGGAACCCGTAACTGAACCACCAAAGGAGGTTAAATACGAGATTAAGAGTCTGGATCATGAAAAATACATAAGGACTTACCCATGTTGGCTCTATCCAGTCTTTAACACAATTCCAGACTATAGCGTCTTCGCACTAGTTAAGAGTGGAAATTCCTATCAAGCTTTATTTACACTTTCCAACAATTACGTTACAGCTTATCTCTTTAACGATTCAGTTAAAATCTACTCTGGTTTTAATGCTGATGAAATTAGGAAGAGTTACTTCCTCTCTATAGGTACTTCAGATAACCCATATAAGGCAATAGAGAACGCAATTAGTATTGCTTCTAAGGAAACACATACCTTCAAGCTAAGAAAAGAAAAGGGCTTTCCAGACAAGGTCATGAGTGGGCTAGGGTGGTGTAGTTGGAACGCGTTTTTAACTAAGGACCTTAATGAGGAGAATGTAACCAAAGCGGTAAAGGGGATAATGGATAGAGGAGTAAGATTGAGTTGGGTAATAATTGATGATGGATGGCAAGACCAAAATAACGATAGGGCAATAAGGAGTTTAAAGCCAGATAATAAGAAGTTCCCAAGCGGCTTCAGAAAGACTGTAAGCTCGTTAAAGTCAATTGGCGTTAAGTACGTTGGTTTATGGCATGCGATAAACGCCCATTGGGGAGGGATGACTCAAGAGTTAATGAAGTCACTTGACGTAAAGGGACATTTTAATACCTTCCTCAACAGTTATGTGCCTCCTCCAAATCTTGAGGATACAATAGATTTCTATAAGGCATTTGATGGAAATATCTTAAGGGACTTCGATCTTGTTAAAGTTGATAATCAATGGGTAATTCACGCAATATATGATGGGTTTCCAATAGGTCTAGCCAGTAGGAATGTTCAACTCGCTTTGCAATATGCAGTAGGGAAAGATATTATAAATTGTATGTCGATGAATCCAGAAAATTACTGTAATTATTTTTATAGTAATGTAATGAGGAATTCAATCGACTACGTACCCTTCTGGAAAGACGGAGCGAAACTTCACGTTATGTTCAATGCGTATAATTCATTGTTGACATCTCACATAGTTTATCCAGATTACGATATGTTTATGTCTTATGATCCTTATGCAAAGGTTCACCTAGTTGCAAGGGTTTTCAGTGGAGGACCACTCTATATCACGGATAGACATCCAGAAAAGATGAACGTTGAGTTGTTAAAGATGGCAGTTCTTCCAAATGGTGAAGTCGTTAGAGTGGATGAGCCAGGGTTAGTAACTGAGGATTTATTGTTCAAAGATCCATTAAGGGAAAGGGTTTTGTTGAAGATTAGGAGTAAGGTCAAAGGATATAACGCCATTGCTTTCTTTAACCTAAACGATCAAGAGGTAGAGGAAGACTATAATAATAAGGAGGACTATTACTATTATAAGGTATTTTCTGGGGAATTTGGTGTAGGTAACTTTAATGTTAAGCTAAAAGAACTTGACACTGAGGTTGTTGTTACTTCTCCGAAGAATAGCAAAGTTTTAGGTTTAAGAGAATACATTTTACCACCGTTTACTGTAATAGCTAGCGATAACGTAGTGATTCCTAAGGCAGATGGTACATTACTATATGTTAAAGACTCTAAACTAAACGAAGTTAAGGTGAGGGAAGGAATACCAGTTGTCATAGAATGAGGTTTTCCCTTTTTCCAACAATATAATTTCTACGTGAATAGGTTCTCTCGAATACTAATGAGAAATGAGTTAACCCTTAAAGGGAACATTCTCGTAAAATTTCATGGATCTTTTTCATTTTATCCTCTACACTCTCGTGGTACCCTACAATACCTTTTTTAATAATACTTAAAGATGAGACAATTCTAGACTCGTTACTTAATGGTCTTATTTCATCGTCATCGTAAACGAATATTTCATCCTCACTATATGGCACATCGTAAAAGTCGTGATATAATATTAATCCATTATTTTCTCTCATTATCTCGTTTATTTCTTTTCTTTTCTTCTCTAGGGTTTCATAACAGTTACCGGTTATGTCCTTCTTGTATCTCTTAAAGCCCTTTCTATAGATTATCGCGTCGAAGAATTCCTTCCCAGCCTCATATAATTTTGACATGATTAGAACGTCATTGAGCTTCAGGTAGTTTTCGGGAGTTATACTAGGTATAAGATTTCCTTGTATTAATCTAGCAACCGCGTGAGATAATACCCCATTATATAACCCTACTACACTGTGAAAGTATATTGTCTCATACATGTACATTCTAGCCAAGAGGAATTGCTCAACCACTGGTATGGCCTTTTTCAGTACTGCTAACTTTCCATTAACGTAAATTAAGGATCTCTTAATTCTCTCAATGTCGAAGTTTCCATACCCAACACCAGCGAAATAGGAGTCTCTCAGTAAGTAATCTCCCCTATCCGCATCTAATGGGCTTGAAATTATTAGTGAGGCTAAACTTTCCTCTCTAGTCCTAGGAGTAGAGGATATTACCCTTTGCACGAAGTTCACAACATCATAATTCTTAGACAGCTTATCAAGGTAGTTACCCAAGTAATAGTCTATAACTCTATTTCCAAATATTACATGAGTTTTCTTACCATAATATTCCACATCAATCCCATAAACCTCCTTAGCCAAGGACAAGGCATTTTCAAAAGTGTGAGAAAAGGGGAGATGCCCTATATCGTGAAGTAATCCAGATAAACCCACTAATTTCAAATACTCCTCATTAATGAAATCTAAATCGGTATATTGCTCAGAATTTATCTTAATGTATCTAGTAAGTTCCTTGGCTAAATGCATAACTCCTAGACTATGTTCAAATCTGGTATGTCTCATTCCCGGATATACTAAGTAGGCTAAACCAGTTTGTGTAATGTACCTTAACCTCTGAAATATTTCAGTAGAAACAATTTGTAATATGATGTCCTCAACCTCAATGTAGCCATGAATTGGATCTCTTATAATCTTCATGAAAAATAAATCCGCAAAAGTACTTATTAATTTCTCTCAAACTTTACCTTGTTAGGATTCAGGTTTATAAGTATAATAGGTTACTTACTATCATGATAAAAGATATTAGAACGTATAAGTTGTGTTACGAAGGAATAAACGATGAAATGGATGCGTTAGCAATTAAGGGGTTAGCCGAGCACCCAATGGAGATTGTGGTAACTGAGATCGAGACTTCTGACGGTTATGTAGGTTATGGTGAGTCATTGGCTTACGGGTGTTCAGATGCAGTTCAAGTTACAATAGAGAAAATATTGAAACCATTGCTCCTCAAGGAAGACGAGGAACTAATTGAGTACTTATGGGATAAAATGTATAAAGCTACCTTGAGGTTTGGTAGAAGAGGAATAGCCATAGCTGGTATTAGTGGTGTAGATACTGCCCTATGGGATATAATGGGGAAAAAGGCAAAGAAACCAATTTATAAATTACTTGGAGGTAGCAAAAGGAAAGTGAGAGCGTATATAACTGGGGGTTACTATTCTGAAAAGAAGGATCTTGAAAAACTTAGAGATGAGGAAGCATACTACGTTAAAATGGGATTTAAGGGAATTAAGGTAAAGATCGGCGCTAAAACCATGGATGAAGATCTAGAGAGACTCAATGCCATAAGGGAAGTGGTTGGAGAGGACGTTAAAATAGCTGTGGATGCTAATAACGTTTACACGTTTGAAGAAGCGTTGGAAATGGGAAGAAGGTTAGAGAAATTGGGGATATGGTTCTTTGAAGAGCCAATTCAAACAGATTACCTCGACCTAAGTGCCAGACTAGCAGAGGAGTTGGAAGTTCCCATAGCTGGTTACGAGACAGCCTATACTAGGTGGGAATTTTACGAGATTATGAGAAAGAGGGCAGTTGATATTGTGCAAACAGATGTAATGTGGACAGGAGGAATATCTGAGATGATGAAAATAGGGAATATGGCCAAGGTGATGGGATATCCGTTAATTCCGCATTATTCAGCAGGAGGTATATCGCTTATTGGCAACTTACACGTAGCAGCTGCATTAAATTCACCTTGGATAGAGATGCATCTAAGGAAAAATGACTTAAGAGACAGAATATTCAAGGAGAGCATAGAAATTGACAATGGCCATTTAGTAGTTCCGGATAGACCGGGATTAGGTTATACAATTAGAGATGGAGTGTTTGAAGAGTACAAGTGCAAGTCGTGAATTCTTTTTTATCCTAATAACTAAAACTTCCTATTATGGAGAGAATTGGAGATTTACTTTCTAACCTTCCTACAGATTACGCTAAGGCACTAATTCAAATATTAACTGCTGATAATTGGAATAGACTGGATAGAGACGTCAACTTCTATCAGTTAGGTTTAGGTATAGGAAAGGTTGTAAGTAGAATTGACAGAGAGACGTTGAAAGCACTTGTCAAATCATGTGACTATTATCAAAGTTTATGTAGAGGAATAGCGAGAGGAATGGATGGGATTGAATTAGAGAGGGATTTGGTACTCTATCTTGGAAATTTAAGCCCAGTAATGGCAATGGAATTATTAGCCAATCTTGAACTTTACAAATATCCAGATATCATGAAGATATTGGCTGTTAACGTAGCTCAATTAAAGCATATCCCAAGTGTGGGGAGTAATATTGCAAGGCAATTCGATAAATTACCTTTTGAGATTAGAAGGCAGATATTAGATATATTTAAGGATAATTCGATGTTCCTCTATGAGTTTTTGCAATCTGTCAATTTAAACAAGGTAGATAATATTGAAAATTTCTTGAATAAAAATAAAGATATTGACGAGATAATAGGTTATAGACTTTACGAAGTTAATGATAAGATGAAGGAAAAGTTACTCAATTTCCCAAGTATTAGTATAGGTGTAGGAAAAGGCTTTCAAAACTTACCTTACCACTGGAAGAGGAAGGTCATAGAAAAGATGAAAGAAGATAAGGAATTCGCTAAAGGCTTTCTGTCATCGATTGATCTTTCATTATTAGAAGACGAATTCCTTGATGTAATAGTTAAGGTAGGAGAGAGTGAGTTGGAACTATCTAGAGTATTGGGTAGAAATTTCGGAAATTCTTTACCCTATTTGACAGAGGATTTAAAGAGGCTTGCCTTTAATACGGCTCAAGGAAATCCCGACTTCGCACGTGGGTTTGGGGAAGGTATAAGCGAATCCCTAGGAAGTTTCATTGGGTTCATTAGAGGTAAGGTTTATGAATTAAAGAAGGAAGATCAAGAAAGTGTTTTGGATTTAGCCTTATCTAATGATAACTTCGCTAATGGACTTCTAACTACCTTCAATGCAATATTCTTTTTCGACAATAAAGAGAAGGTATTAGAGTTGATGATTAAGCATGAACAATATTTAAAATTATTTATAGAACAGATTGGGAGAAGGATAAATGACTTTGACTTGTTCAAACTTCTCTCTTTAAATAGTAAGTTAACATCAGAACTAGGTAAAATATTATGCAGAAACTTCATTTACTTGAGTAAGAAAAATAGGGAACTTGTATTGGACTGGTTATCAAAAAATAATGAATTGAAAGAGGGATTTTTACAGTGTTAATCCATCTCCTTCCCTTTAGTTTCTTTAAGTATAGCTAGCGCAATTAATGATATAATAAAATAAGCAGCGAACACTGCACCAAATGCCCACCAGTTTACTAAATATTTCTCTCCTACTAGATCTGCAACTATTATTGGAGCAAGTCCACCAGCAAATGGTGCTGCCATGTGGTAAGATAACCCTGTACCAGAATACCTATATTTTGTAGGGAAATTCTCAGCAAAGAAAGCCGGAATTATAGCGTAAGATCCTAGTACTGCTACTACCATGAGTATTTGCGCTAACAATATTATTGAAAATGATTTTGAAAATAGCAGTAAAACGTATGGGAAGCTAAAGGCTAAGCCAAATCCAAACGCTATCATCATTCCTAATCTTCTCCCTATTTTATCGCTTAGAATTCCAAATAATACCGTTATGAATATGCCTATCAACGCAGAGACCGTTACGCTTAAGAGACCTAGACTCTTTGGGAAACCTATTCCAGCAAGAAAGGTTACTGAATAAACTGAATATAAATAGAAGCCTGCATTCTGAGCTGCCCACGAAGCTGCCAGTAGAAGTATCTTACTCCAGTATTTCCTCCAAACTTCTATGGATGGTATTTTTGAAACTTCACCTTTTTCTATAACTCTTTCAAACAATGGACTCTCCAGTAATGCTAACCTTATAACTATACCTATGATAGCTGCAATGGCTCCAATCCAAAAAGCTATTCTCCATCCATAATTTGACAAAGCTAAAGGTGAACTGCTAGGAAATGTTGCAAAAAGACCTAGCATCGCGGAAGCCCATAATAATCCTATTGGAACACCTTGTTGGACCCAACTTCCCCAAAATGCTCTCCATCTTGATTTTGCAGCGTATTCAGTCAACCAAGTAGTCGCTCCTCCCCATTCACCACCAACACCAATACCTTGTAAGATTCTACTGATTGTAGCTATTGTTAAGGCCAGAAAACCTATTTGCGAATACCCTGGTAGGAAACCTATAATCCCAGTTCCTATACCCATTAGTATTAAGTCCCACAGCAATCCCGTTCTTCTACCTAATTTATCTCCTAAATGTCCAAATATCATTGCGCCTACTGGTCTTGCCACAAATCCCACTGCATACGTGGAAAGGGATACTAGCAGAGCTGCTAGCGGATTGTATGATGGCGGGAAGAACAGTTTAGGAAATATTAGTGAGGCTGCATAGCCGTATAGGAAGAAATCGTACCACTCTATTGTAGTACCTAAGGAAGTACCTACAGCTACCTTAATTACTTGCCCAGTGCTTATTTCCCTTCCTCCCATAAAAGATTCTTTCTTTCCATTATTAATAAAGTTTACTATTTACTATAAATATGTAATTATACAAGATATATTTAAATCAATGTCTTAGAATATAGTTAAAAATAGGAAGATATAAGTCTAGTAGAATTTATTTATAATAAATAAATGTAGATTTAAGTAGGAATAATATTTTATCAGCCAAGGCATAATAAGGATTTAAAGAGGAAAGCTATTTCCCATTAAAAACGAGTCATGTTTCTCCAAAAATAAAGGATATTAAGAATCTTTACCAGTAAAGTTATCTATTTAAATATTTCCTTAATGATAGTTTCTTTTGAGAAGAGTATGTCACAATACTCTAAAGAAGAGATAGATAGGGGTATCAAAAAAGTATATGATACAGTCTTGAATACAAAAAATATAACCGCAAGATATATAGTAATTTTAGCTCTAGCTAGTCTCTGGCTAGATGCATATGATTTCGCAAGTATGACGTTTGGTACTGCATCCCTCAAAAGCACTTTCCCTTCTGTACCACCTATTTTAATTTCCTTAGCTATAGGCGCAGTACAATTAGGTGCTGTTGTAGGTGCAGTGGTTGGCGGTTGGTTAAACGATCGTATTGGTAGGAGAAATATGTTCATACTTAATATGATATTATTTACCGGTATGGCAATCTTGGGAGGATTATCTACTGATATTACAGAGTTAACAATCTTCAGAGGTCTATTAGGTTTTGCTTTAGGAGCTGATACTGCAACAGGTTTTGCTTATATATTCGAGTATTTAGAGAAAAAACAGAGACTATTTTGGTCAAATCTATGGCAGATACAATGGTATATCATGTACGAGGTTACCATAGCTTTAATAGTGGTTCCATTCTTCTTTACAGTTCACTCATTGACATCTCCCTTATTATGGAGAATTATTATGATAGTTGGAGGTGTTCTAGCTTTAGGAATATTATTACTAAGAAGTAGGATCCCAGAATCGGTATTATGGTTAGCATATCAAGGTAAATTAGCTACTGCCAAGAAAATATTGAAGCAGACCTACGGAATAGATTTGCCAGATGTCCCAGACGTGGATTTGCAATTAAGGGCACCAGCTAGAGGATTAAAGAGTGCCTTTAGCATATTTAGGGCGAGTAAATGGAGGGAGTTGGTCTATTCCTTTAACGGCAACTTTGAACAAGGATTCATATTCTATACATTTGGCTTTTATGTACCTTATATATTACTAGCGCTAAAACTGGCTGGACCACTTGCCTCAATAGCAGCTTCTGCATTTCTGTACGCTGGAGGCGTAATAGGTGGCTATTTGACAGCATGGTTAACACCTAGAATTGGTACCAAATCACAATATGTAATAGGAGCAATAGGTGAGGGAATTTCAGTAGGGCTAATCGCACTTACATACATTTATCACTTACCATTAATATACTTCGTGGTATTTTCTTTCCTATTTTATTTCTTCCATGTCATAGGTCCAGCCAGTCAAGGTATGACGTCCATAAACGCTTTCTTTGGAGCCAAAGAAAGAGGTACTGCTGCGGGATGGGGATATTTCTGGGTTAAGTTAGCTGCATTTATAGGGTTACTAATAGGAATTCTTGGTATAACTTATAGTCCAGTAGATCTGACATTAGGTTTGGCCGTTTATGGTATTTTGACCGGTATATTAGGTTTAATTATAGGCTATGATACTAGGACATATAAGGTTGCGGACGTGGAGGAATTAGAAGAAAAAACAGTTAAATAAACATAATAATAAAGAAATATTTTAAAAGATCTTATTTTTTTACTCTCTTTATAACTGGAGTTATTAATGTCCCTATATTGCTTATATTTATCTCCACTATATCTCCATCTTTAAGCCCCTTATCTCTTCCTGGAACGATCGCAGTACCTGTAGTTAGAATCGTCCCGTCCGGTATTGGGTTATCCCTAATTAAGTATTGTATTTGCTCCTCAATTTTCCTCCTCATCTTGTTTGTATTCACTGATCCCTCAAAAAACACTTTATTATCTCTCATAATCCTTAAAGTGATATCAAGGCTATACGGGTTCTTAATCTCATCTGGGGTAACAATAACTGGTCCAAAGGCACAACAACCAGCGTATATCTTAGACTGTGGCAAGTAGAGAGGATTTTCAGCCTCTAAATCTCTGGCGGAAACGTCATCCATTATGGTATAGCCTAAGATTTTACCATTGGAGTCTAATACTACAGCTAATTCCGGTTCTGGTAGTGTCCACTCAGAATCGCTTCTTACCGCTATTGCCTCACCATGCCCTACGCACCTATTTGGAGTAGCCTTGAAGAATATCTCTGGTCTAACAGCATCATACACTGTTTCATAGATCGTCTTACCTAATATTTTGGCTACGTTTTCTTCAGAATACCTCTCCCTGGCCATTTCGTACGATATTCCAGATCCCCAAACTTCCGGAGGTTCAATTGGTTTAGTTATTCTAACATCGTTAACTTGAAAGTTCTTTAGCAGTGAGTCATAATCTATTCCAGTGACTCTATCTCCTAAAACTTCCTTATTTTCCGAATACCTAATTAGGGCTCTGATTGGATCCTCATCTAACCTTATTATTGTATTGTTCTCTAATATTGCGTAACTTATATAATATCCCCTTTTTACAACTCTAAATAATTTCATCATGATAAAAATGCATTTAGCATATAATAAAGTTGGTAGTAAACATGTTAGCATACCAAAATAAAAACCATTAAGGCGATATAGTTAGTATGAAATCTTATCAAGAATTGGCTGACAAGTGGATTAAGGGTAGTGGGGAAGAATACCTTGATATTAACCCAGCTGACAAGGATCACGTACTAGCTAAAATAAGATTATATACAAAAGATGACGTTAAGGAAACCATAAACAAGGCTGTAGCCAAATTTGAAGAATGGTCAAAGACTCCAGCACCTAAGAGAGGGGCAATATTACTTAAAGCAGGGGAATTAATGGAACAGGAAGCCCAAGAGTTCGCGTTATTGATGACATTAGAGGAGGGTAAAACTCTAAAGGATAGTATGTTCGAAGTGACAAGAAGTTATAATTTACTGAAATTTTATGGAGCGTTAGCATTTAAGATATCCGGGAAAACGCTCCCTTCAGCAGATCCTAATACTAGGATATTTACAGTAAAGGAACCCTTAGGTGTAGTGGCCTTAATTACCCCATGGAATTTCCCATTATCAATACCAGTATGGAAATTGGCTCCAGCCTTGGCTGCGGGTAACACTGCAATAATAAAACCAGCGACGAAAACACCGTTAATGGTAGCCAAATTGGTAGAAGTGTTGTCTAAAGCTGGATTGCCAGAGGGTGTTGTGAATTTAGTAGTTGGTAAGGGAAGTGAAGTCGGAGATACCATAGTAAGTGATGATAACATAGCTGCAGTATCATTTACTGGATCAACCGAGGTAGGCAAGAGAATTTACAAACTTGTGGGAAATAAAAATAGAATGACAAGAATTCAACTAGAGCTAGGAGGTAAAAACGCGTTATATGTGGATAAGAGCGCTGACTTAACGTTAGCTGCTGAGTTAGCCGTAAGAGGAGGATTTGGGCTAACCGGTCAATCATGTACTGCAACTAGTAGGTTAATAGTTCACAAGGATGTATATACTCAATTTAAACAAAGACTACTAGAAAGAGTTAAGAAGTGGAGAGTAGGACCGGGTACTGAAGATGTGGATATGGGTCCAGTTGTGGATGAAGGTCAATTTAAGAAAGACCTAGAGTATATAGAATACGGAAAGAATGCCGGAGCGAAACTAATTTATGGTGGAAATACAATACCGGGGAAGGGATATTTCCTAGAACCTACAATTTTCGAAGGAGTCACATCTGATATGAGACTATTTAAAGAAGAGATTTTCGGTCCAGTACTCAGTGTCACTGAGGCAAAAGATTTAGATGAGGCTATAAGGCTAGTCAATGCTGTAGACTATGGACATACAGCTGGAATAGTGGCAAGCGATATCAAGGCGATTAACGAGTTCGTTAGTAGGGTAGATGCAGGAGTTATAAAGGTTAATAAGCCAACAGTCGGACTGGAATTGCAAGCACCATTTGGTGGTTTTAAGAATTCTGGAGCCACTACGTGGAAAGAGATGGGAGAAGAGGCTTTAGAGTTCTACCTTAAGGAGAAGACAGTATACGAGGGCTGGTAGTTAATTCTTTTTCCTCATATCATCTTAATTCAAAGTCACAAGTCAAGGTTTTTTATTATCTTATCATACTATTTTATCACTATGAAAGGTTATTCTATAAATGTGGAGGAAGGTTATGGGAGAATCTTTGGAATAAACATATACTATAAGTTGTATAGAGTAAAGGATAGTAATAGGAACTTGGTAACTTTGCATGGCGGTCCTGGAGGTTCTCATGATTACCTAATACCTTTAGCAGACTTGTCAAATTACGGAATTAACGTCTTATTTTATGACCAATTTGGTTGCGGTAGGTCCGATGACCCTAAAGATACTTCTGATTATACCATAGATCATGGCGTAGAGGAATTAGAGGAACTTAGAAAGCAAGTTTTCGGCAATGATAAGATTGTATTATTGGGACACTCCTACGGTGGAGCGTTGGCAATAGCTTATGCACTTAAGTATCAACAGTTTTTAAGAGGTCTTATTGTAAGTAGTGGACTATCAAGTGTTCCCTATACCGTTAAAGAGATGAGGAGATTAATTGAGGAATTACCAGACAAGTACAAGACAATTATAAAGAGATATGAAAGTTTAGGTGATTTCAAAAACCCGGAATATTTAGAGGCCGTAAACTTCTTCTATAGTCAACATCTATTGAGACTTAAGGAAATGCCGGAACCAGTTAAAAGGACTTTCGAGTACATAGAGAAAAAGAGGACGTATGAAATAATGAATGGTCCGAACGAGTTTACTATCATTGGAACAATAAAGGATTGGGACGTTACTGAGCAATTATATAAAATAACTGTTCCTACTCTAATAACCGTGGGAAAATACGATGAAGTAACTGTTAATGTAGCTCAGCTTATTCATAAAAATATTAAGGGATCTAGACTTGTTATTTTCGAGAATAGCTCCCATATGGCCATGTGGGAGGAAAAGGATAAGTATCTTGAAGTTATAAAGGGGTTTATCGATCAAGTATATTCACTTAATATGGTTAAGTGATTCCTTTTTATAATACTAATGAAGTTTTTCGTTAAAATCCAATAGTGAGTTTATATGATTGATACTATCACAATAATAATATAAGTATATTAAGGTCAGCGGATATATAAAGACTTGATGCATGTTTATAAAGTCAAGCTTGATCTTAAGCATGATTCGTGTTGGACTTATAAGACGTCTGATTTCAAAGTAAATGCCGAGGTAAAGTATCTCTTTCCACTGATAACTAAGAATTCAATTTTCGAAATAGCTGAGATTTACTCCGATGATAAAAACGAACTTTCAGATTTCATATCAGCAATTAATAGAAGATATGGCAATAATATAAAAGTAGCTAACATAGACAGACCAAGATCTAGCAAAGTGGCCTTATTGTATTATTTTAAAAATTTTGACAACTCGGTTACAAGAGTCATGATAGAAAATAACGCAGTCATAACGAACTTATCCATAAGTAATGGAATAGAGGAATGGTATGCGTATTTCTTTGGAGAAGAAGAGGAAATTCTCTCAAATATATCACATGGTCTGAAGAGAATAGACGTTAAGGTGGAAAATGTTGATATGGAAAAAACTAAGGTAAATGATATAAAAAATGATCTAGTTATAATTAACTCTTTAACTCCTACAGAAAGGGAGATACTCACAACTGCAATTAGACTAGGGTTCTTCGAATACCCTAAAAGAGTCAGATTAGAAGAATTGGCTGAGATGTTTGGAGTAACTAAGGTAACTTTAGATAGGCATATAAGAAATGGGTTGAGGAAAATTTTGAGCCAGTTATTTATAAACTCTCAATAATTTGTTCTGAAATTCAAACGTCATTTTAATTAATTTTTGATGAGGTATGGTCTTCTAATACTTTCCTAGGTATATTTAATCTTAATTACAAATGTTTAAACATACGTTGAAATCCTTGAAGTAACCCTTTAAAAATAGCGCTTGGTGCAATATATTAAAAGGGAAACAATTAACCAGGAGCTATAACTATGTTTGCAGACATTACAATATGTCTGTAATGTATTTACGTAACTTTTAGTCATTTTTAATTAACTTCTAATCCTCTTAAATATTAGGCAAACTGATGTCATATGCCTATCAGATTACCCTACGTTCATAAACCGAAACCTTAAAATCTTTATAGTTAATTAATCAGAGAGTTTCACTATGAACTCTATGAGCAGTTGCGAGGGGGAGGAAGGTAATCAACGAAACTCCCCATGTCGTGGCTGGGAGGTAGGTTCCCTAACCTAGGCACGGGGAGAGAAAAGGAGTGATGAGGCTGAGTAACTAGATAATGATTAAAAATGACTACTAGTTACGATGAAAGCCGAACTCTTCTTTGCTCCAAACTGCTAAGGTTTTCCTCATCTATTCGGAACTTAAGGAATGGTTGGAAGGCTCAAAGGCACACCTTCCCATATATACATAGTAATACGAAAATTTTTAACTAAAAGTCTTGTTCCTTATGGCGAGGGTAAATAGTGAAACGTTTATTTGTAAAGTCTAATGTTTTAATATCTTTCTCACGTTTTCTTCTTATATGCGTAAATTCTGTGATTTAAGCGGGAGAATAGCCATTATAACTGGAGGCGCTAGTGGAATAGGAAGAGCTATAGCGTTCAAATTAGCGAGTCTTGGAGCTACCGTAGTTTTAGGCGATGTAAAGTTGGAGGAACTTAAAAACGTCGCAAATGAAATCGCCCAACAGACAAGTTCTAAAGTCGTTCCACTTTATGTAAACGTGGGGGATTTCAATTCAGCTAAGGAGTTCTATCAGAAAGCTACCGAGATCCTAGGAATAGATTACGTAGATATTTTAGTAAACAATGCGGGGATAAATAGGGACGCCTTATTTGTTAAGATGACTTTTGAACAGTGGGATGAAGTAATGAAGGTCGACCTATATAGTATGTTCAATATGACTAAACAAGTTGTTGATGGAATGATAAGGAGAAATTATGGAAGAATAATTAACATGTCATCAATGAGTTGGTTGGGAAATATTGGACAAGCTAATTACTCAGCAGCTAAGGCTGGGGTTATAGGCTTCACGAAAACTCTAGCAAGGGAATTGGCTAAATATAACATAACCGTAAACGCCATAACTCCAGGTTTCATTGATACTCCAATGACGAGGGCAGTTCCAGAGAAGGTTAGACAAAAAATTATAGAGAAAATACCAATGGGTAGAGTTGGTAGTCCAGAAGACGTAGCTAATCTAATAGCTTTCCTATCCTCTGAAGAAGCATCCTACATAACGGGAGAGGTAATAGGAGTTACCGGGGGTTTGGTGTTGTGATAACTGGTTTCACCAGCAGTCTCTACAAAAAGTATCAAGGGTCAACCTTTGAATTATTAGCGGATACTGTATTTTCTGCGTTAGAAATGGCAGGTTTAGATAAGAATTATGTAGATGGAATATATCTTACATATTTGCCGGGAACCTTTGACGGTTACGCTAATTCCCATTTTTTCACAAACCAAGTGGCCCAATATCTTGGAATAAGACCTAAATTCACTCAAATCTTTGATTATGGAGGAGCTTCAGCCTTAAGTATGATACACAGAGCATATAAGGCAATTAAGGCTGGAGAAGGCGAAACAATCTTATGTATAGTAGGTGGAAAAGCTACAGAACTGAGAAATAAGGGAGTTACTGTGGATGCAATAGATAAGGCATACCCTGACGTATCTCTAACACCATTTGATAGGCTTTTCAGAGGACTTAACGATCTAAACCCAGTATCAGATTACGCACTGGTAGCCAATAGACATAGGTACCTCTTTAAAAGTACGGACGAACAAAGGGCCTTAATAGCAGTTAGGCAAAGGTTTAACGCAATGCAAAACAGTAAGGCCATGTTTAGAGATCCGCTAACTATAGAGCAAGTTTTGAAATCTCCGCTAGTATCCTATCCTTTGCATCTTCTTGAGATAGTTTACCCTATAGATGGTTTTCACGTTTTTGTGGTAAGTAAGAGAAGCAGCAAGTCAGTCCTTAGAAATATAGACATCTTGGGATATGGAGAGGCTCATTGGCCTTTTATGCCTACAGAGCTAGATGAGATAGTATATACTCCAGCTGTTGAGAGTTCTAAGGGATTATTAAATGGAAAGATAGACGCTTTTGAGCTTTACGATTCATTTACCATTACCGTTATGCTACAAGTTGAGGATATTGGCTTAGCGGAGAAGGGTAAGGGAGGCTCATTCTTTGAAAATCACGATACTACATTCAAGGGTGATGTTCCCATTAATACTGGGGGTGGTAGTTTGAATACTGGTCAACCCGCTTACATGAGTGGTGGTGTTATTTTAGAAGAAGCTTTACTTCAATTAAACGATATGGCAGATGGCCATCAAGTTAAGGGTACTGACGTTGTATTCCTAAATGGAATTGGTGGGTGGAATAGGTCTCATTCGGTATCTTTAGTATTAGGTGAGAAGAAATGAGGTTAGAAGAAATATATTCCACTTATGATAAAATAGTACAGAGTGGATATTTACCATATATTAGATGCAGGAAGTGTATGAATACTTTCTTCTACGTTAGGAATTTGTGTCCTAAATGTGGATCAAGAGATTTAGAGGTTCTAAGAAGCGGTGGAATAGGTAAGGTTTTCTCGTGGACTAAGATATTTAGGAAAAACGATACTTCCATATACGGTATCGTGGAATTAGAGGAGGGATTTAAGATATATTGCAATTTCGCAAGTGACGTAGAGATAGGTGATAAAGTTAGGGTTAAAATTAAGTCGTCAGAAGACGGTAAGTATAAAGTATTGGCAGACAAACTATAGCTAAATATATTCAAGTTTTATTATTATTTTATCTTTAAAATTAATTATATACAGGTCTCCTTTTTCTGTTACCACATCGCATTCTAATCTTTCCTTAATGCACTTAATCCACATACCTTCAAAGTTAGTTCCCTCCTTCACTGTCGTTTTAGATATTGATTGGAAAGTATTGCTCTCAGAGAAATTCACTGCTTTCCTTACACTAACCTTAAATCCCTTAATTGAAGGATTTTGCAATATGCTTTTTATATCCTCAAATTTGAAACTCATTTCAATTCTACATTTCTTATAAGAGAATATAAAGCTTATCTTATTAACATTTTTACTTTAAAATAGTTAATAGTCGTCTAAATGATGATTTCTGTATCTACAATTAACGTGTCAAATACGTTGCGAAGCTTATTCCCCATATTATTTCTGGATAAACTATCATCCTCTCCAATCCGCCTGGTCCTAAAGGACCATAACCCTTAAGAATATATAGAATTAGTGAAGCTAGCGTTACCAAACCTAGTATTGTCCAAAAGTAATTCCTCCTAATGGAAGTAACTATTGCCCCTATCCCTCCGAAAAGAAAAGTTATTAGTGATGCAATCAAATGGGGCAGTCCAGTATTTTCCGGAAATATACCTACTAATGCTGCTCCTAACCCTACTAAAAAGACTAACGGTGAGTAGTTTGCCCTAAGCAGTATTGATGCTATGATAACTAGTATTCCCATTATGACTATGGATGTGTTGAATATAATTGCAGTTCTTCCAACTCCTAAGTCACTAATATAGTTATATTTGACCGAGTAACCTGGGTATAAGATTTCCGATATTATAAAAAATAGTAAAAATTGTGATACACCTACTAATATGAGGTAACCAGATGCCTTAGTTCTATTTAGCATCATCAGTATTTTTTGTACATTATTAAACTTAAATATTTATCTATTTTCAACTCTTAATTATAATTCCAAGACCTCCAGCTTCGTTTGTCAATTCATATAGTTTTACCCCTTTCTGTTTAGCGAAATGATAAGGTGCTTCAGTGAAATCTAGGTTATCTACAAGCAATACTCCATCATTTCTCAAGTAATCCCACGCTAGATTAAGTTCAAAAGTTACGTTCTCAGACGTATGTTCACTATCGTGAAGGAAAATATCAACTTTACTTAACCTTTTTAATAGATCAGGTAAGATATCTCTGCTCCTTCCTATGTATAACTTCCACCTACTCCTTAACTGTTCTGGTACTAAAAATCCTACTGGTTTTCCATTCTCTAAGCTTTCTCTAATATCAATGGAGTGTAGTGTACCCTTCTCTAAGGCAGAGAGTATTATTGTACTTGATACACCCGGACCAACACCAGTTTCAATCACTACATCTGGATTGTAATACTTTATTATCGAATAGAGAATATACCTCTTAGTTTCACTAAGCGCATACCTAAAACTATTCCCTAAAGTCCTCTTAATCTCATTGTTTATTCCTTCAGCTTCATTCCAGTACTTACTAAGATCCACGTTAAATATCTCCTTCAAGGTGCTGGATATCGATTCCGAGTTTCCCATGATGATACATTTATTTAATCTTGATTATAAAGATAACTACTATTTATAACTTAAGATTTCCTTTTCTTCTCTAGTAAGAATGATATTCCCATTCCTAAAAAGTATAGACTTGATAGTGATAATCCTATAATTGTTTCCATAACGCCTCCAGTTGTACCCGGTGAAATTATCCATGCAATAATGAAGGAAACTAAAACTCCCCATCTCCAATAATTCCTCCAAGTGCTAGCCTTAACGATTCTTAGGTAAGTTAAACCAATCATTACCAATGGCATCTCAAATGCCAATCCTAACGACCGTTTGTCCCTACACTTTCATTTCAATCATTTTATCTTCAATCATGATTAAGTGTAGGGACTTAGCCCTCAACCACCTATCCAGCTTCACGGTAGGTGGGTCATGGGACTCCTTTGAGCCCAACGGCACGGGGCTCACATCTCTGCAATTTTCACCCTCATCCTTTTGGGCATAGCCCACATCGGCATAAGGGATCATCTTCATCGGAAAATTCTAACATTATCAAATATAAAAAGGTTTTCTGTTAATGTGAAAAAGGATTCCAGCCCATTAATAAGAAAGTTGTAGATATGAACGAACTTAAACTTATGGTAGGTTCTACGGCAGGCCCTAAAGACTGGGTATACAACGATATCATATCAAACATTAAGGGGATTAATATGAAAAATGCAAATAGAGACCCAGAGAAGAAAAGCAGAAAGGCTGGAATTATTGTTAGCTTAAATATTTTCTTTTCATGTTCATACAATCCCGGAGCCAAAAAGGCCCAAGTTTCTCTAATTATTATGGGAAGAGAGGTGGTCAATAACGCAAGGTAGAGTGAAACATATAGCGATGCATATAATGGATCGAATAAGTTTATTATTATCTTAGTATTGGCTGGTAGTTCATGATAAATAAAGAATCTAGTTACTTGTACTGCTATACTGTCATAAAATGACGGATAGGGAATTGGAATTTTTGATATATTTATCCCAAGTAATGGTATTTGTAATGGATCTATATTAATCCACTCATAGCCTATCATAAAGTAAAAGAAGAACGAAATAGCTAAAGCTATTATAATCCTCCTTAGCCTTATTGCTAATTCTCTTAAATGATCTAATAACTGCTTCTCTTCAAAAAACTCTTTTCTTCTTTTCCTCTCTCCTTTACCTTTTCTTCCACTCTAAATACCTCAAGCCTTCTTGCTTTGCTTCAGTGCTTCCAATTGATTTTGCAATTCCGCTATTTTCTTCTCGAGTTCTTCTACGCTTTCACTACTCTCCCTCTTTTCAACTACATTGCTAGACATCATTTGTTGCATTTCCATTTCTGCTTCAAGTTGTCCCTTCTTGAACTCTCCCATTGATCTTCCTAAAGCTCTGAAAAGCTCTGGTATTTTAGATGATCCAAAGAAGAGTACAGCAATAACCACTAAGAGTATAATTACATCAGTGGGGCTATCTAGCATAATTTACCCTCCCGCCCACCCTTATGTTTATATTTATCATTCATAATTAATAAATTTTCCTACGTACTACTCCTAAACGACTCCCTTCTCTTTCTGAGGTTTTTAATTGCAAAATGAGGCGAAATGGTTCTACTTGGAGGGAAGACATGTTAAAATCACCCTTGTTAAACCTAACTTGTAAACATGATCACTTATTAGTCTCAGTTCGGATTTCTCTATATGCCAGCAAAATTAAATAGCCCCTCGAGATATCATGGTGTATATAACGCTCCACACAGAGCGTTTCTAAGATCTGTAGGTTTAACGGATGAAGAGATAGGTAAACCATTAGTTGCCATAGCCACAGCATGGAGTGAGGCAGGCCCTTGTAATTTCCACACATTAGCTTTAGCAAGAGTAGCCAAGGAGGGGGCAAAAGAAGCTGGTTTATCCCCATTAGCATTCCCAACTATGGTAGTTAACGATAACATTGGAATGGGATCTGAGGGAATGAGGTATAGTTTAGTTAGCAGGGATTTAATAGCAGATATGGTAGAGGCCCAATTTAATGCTCACGCATTTGATGGGTTAGTCGGAATTGGGGGTTGTGATAAGACAACGCCAGGCATATTAATGGCAATGGCTAGGTTAAACGTACCTTCAATTTACATTTATGGCGGATCAGCAGAGCCTGGATACTTTATGGGTAAAAGGTTAACGATAGAGGACGTACATGAGGCAATAGGTGCTTATTTAGCAAAGAGAATAACAGAAGATGAGTTATACGAAATAGAGAAAAGGGCCCATCCGACATTGGGAACTTGCTCTGGATTATTTACAGCCAATACTATGGGCTCAATGTCAGAGGCATTAGGAATGGCATTGCCAGGGAGTGCATCACCAACAGCTACCTCATCTAGGAGAGTAATGTATGTGAGGGAAACTGGAAAAGCTTTAGGTAGTTTAATTGAAAACGGAATAAAGTCAAGGGACATATTAACTTTTGAGGCCTTTGAGAATGGAATAACAACGCTAATGGCTATGGGTGGTTCAACAAACGCGGTATTACACCTATTGGCAATAGCCTATGAAGCAGGAGTGAAATTAACCTTAGATGATTTCAATAGAATTTCAAGAAGAACACCCTATATCGCAAGTATGAAACCTGGTGGAGATTACGTGATGGCTGATTTGGATGAAGTTGGAGGTGTTCCGGTAGTCTTAAAGAAACTACTAGATGCTGGTCTACTTCATGGTGACGTTTTAACAGTTACTGGAAAGACTATGAAGCAAAACCTTGAGCAATACAAGTATCCTAATGTACCTCACAGTCATATAGTTAGAGATGTTAAGAATCCGATTAAGCCTAGAGGAGGAATAGTTATATTGAAGGGATCGTTAGCCCCAGAAGGTGCCGTAATTAAGGTAGCCGCAACTAGTGTTGTTAAATTTGAAGGAAAGGCTAAGGTGTATAATTCCGAGGACGACGCTTTTAAGGGAGTTCAAAGTGGCGAAGTTAAGGAGGGTCAAGTGGTAATTATAAGATATGAAGGACCTAAGGGAGCTCCGGGTATGCCAGAAATGTTGAGAGTTACAGCGGCAATCATGGGTGCTGGTTTAAATAACGTTGCCTTAGTTACTGATGGTAGATTTTCCGGAGCCACCAGGGGACCTATGGTAGGCCATGTAGCTCCAGAGGCAATGGTAGGTGGTCCTATCGCAATAGTTGAAGATGGAGATACTATAGTAATTGATGTGGAGAACGAAAGACTTGACTTGAAGCTATCCGAGGAGGAGATAAAGAATAGGTTGAAGAGATGGTCTCCTCCATCTCCAAGATACAAGTCCGGTCTATTGGCTAAATACGCCTCCTTGGTCTCCCAGGCCTCAATGGGGGCTGTGACTAGACCAGCTTAATTTTTTATTTAATTCTCCTAATTCTCCTTTATGTATGAAGACATTTGGGCAATTGAACACGCAATAAGCTTACTGGATTGGGATATCCAAACTTACATGCCCCAATCTGGGATTAAGACTAGGGGAGAGGCTTTAGCGAGGCTAAGTAACTTAAGGAGGAAATTGTTGTTAGGCATTAGAGGTGAAATAGAAAAGTTAGAGCCAAAAAATGATATTGAAAAAGGTTTAAAAAGAGTTTTAGATAGAGAATATAAGTACTATGACGCTGTGCCAGAAGAGTTGGATATGAAACTTCATAGAATAACATCTGAAGCTACTGTAGTTTGGAGAAACGCTAAAGCTAAAGGCGATTTTAACGCATTCAAACCTTATTTAGAGCAAATACTTGAGATTAAGAGAGAGATAGCACATAGGCTAGGGTATAAGGATCATCCATATAGTGCACTTTTAGATAGGTATGAGGAAGGATTTACTGTTACCGATGCTGAAAGGGTATTCAACGATTTATTACCCGGTTTGTCTAAGATTCTCAATAAGATCGATGATAAGTTTACTAGAAAATATCATTTTGAGGATGAAAAATATGACGTTTTTCAGATGAGTAAAACCATAGAGACAATAGCTTATGAGATACTAAAGATGCCTAAGGATAGATTTAGAATAGACGTCTCTCCTCATCCTTTCACAGTGTCAATGAGTAGAAATGATGTTAGAATAACAGTAAGATATGAAGGATATGATTTCAAGAGAGTCCTTTATTCTCTAGTCCATGAGAGTGGGCATGCAATATATGAGTTACAAATAGATCCGAGTTTAGAATACTCTCCTTTAGCAAATGCTCCTTCCATGGGCCTTCACGAGTCGCAATCGAGATTCTGGGAAAACGTAGTAGGAAGGAGTTATGGCTTTATTAAAACCATTTATCCCTTGCTAAACGTTAAGGATAGCATTGATGATGTATATTACTATGTTAATGGCGTTAAGAGGCAACCAATTAGGGTTGACGCTGATGAAGTTACTTATAACTTTCATATTGCAATCAGATACGAGGTAGAGAAGAGGGCAATAGAGGGTAGTTTAGAAGCTAACGAATTCCCCTCACTATTTAATGATTTGATGGACAAATATCTAAATATAAGGCCTAAGAATGATGGAGAGGGAGTATTACAAGACGTTCATTGGAGTCAAGGCTCTTTTGGTTACTTCCCTACTTATACATTGGGAAATGTGATAGCCGGTATGGCATACTACCACATGAAAAGTGAGGGAGGTTTCGATATTAGTAATATAGAGGGAATAAAGAATTGGCTAAGAGAGAGAATTCATAAATACGGAGCTATATATTCACCAAAGGAGTTACAAATGAGGTCATTTGGTGAGGCATATAACCCATCTAGGCTATTAGATTATATGAGAGAAAAATATAATGCGTGATGTGAAATCTCTCTCTGAATGGTGAAGAACTGGGTCCTTTCTGACAAAAAATATTTTTTACCTTATATCTCACTTTATTAATCTATATTTCACTTTTAGTCATCTTGTTCGTTATCGTCATCATGATGTTTCTTTCCATGCTCTGCAGTCTGGGTTTGTTGTGCTTGTTGTTCTCCTCCATATTTCACTATTAAGAATGGAATATTACTAACTGACTTTGCCTCAGGATTTTGTGATACCACATAAGATATCTTAATGTTTACAGTATAGGTACCCTTGCTAAGGTATAATGTATAGTGCTCCGTTCCGTGAAGTGACAACGTAAAGGTATAATTAGCAATGTGAATTGTAACGTTAAATTCAGAGAATACGTCTTCTAATACATCTTCTTTTAATTTTATGGTATAAGTACCATTAGCCGATACGGTAAGAGTAGCGTTTTCCGTTAATGTACCTTTTTGTCCCGCAGTTAAATTCCCTAAATTGAATGAGGCTAAGGTAGTTTGTATAGTTGGCGAGGTCACATTGTAACTTATAGTCCCTAAACTTCCGCTTATTTCCTCCCCAATTACTACACCGCCTACTAATATAGTGCTTAATAATACACCGAGCAGGAGTAGTTTATTCATCTTTTCACCTACATATTCTCTTGTAAGTTCATCCTTTTAAGGGAGGCGTTCCGGAACAGTGAAACAGCTATTTCTTATCGCTCTTTACCACGTACCTAATCTTACCTTCCTCTCTTATCTCCTCTATATATCCCAACTTAACTAACTTCTTAACTCTCCTATATGCAGTAGATTTAGGTAAACCAGTCTGTCTCACAATATCAGCTAGTGTATTTGTACCCATTTTTATCGCCTCTAACACAATAGTATCCCTTTCATCCAACACCTCTGGAACGAAATCTACACTTTCCTCTTCCTCTTCTTTCACAACCCTAACATTTCCTCTCCTTACCAGGAATATGATCAGTGAAACTAGTACTGCATCGCTACCTATTAAACCACCTATTATTATAGGAATCTCCAATTCATTTTGTGCTGTAGTAACATGGGAAGAAAGCGCATATAGCAATATGACACTATTTACGTTTGCAAAAGTAACGTTATAATAATTGCTCATTACATTAAAGCTGTAGGGCTGTGGAGAAACATAATTAATAGAGGAGTTAAGAGGTATATAAATATTGATTGTAGCGTTATATGGCTCATTAATTTGGATAACTCCTCTAGGTAATATTGCATTGTAGTAAATGAAAACAGTAGTATTACTGGGAGTGAGATATAATGTATTTCCGGACAAGTTATATTTAGCTCCAATGACCTTAAGGTTCGTTATATTATGCCCTATCAGGACGAATTGATTAACTTTACCAGTAAGTTCAGCCTCTACAGTACCGTTATAATAAATATTTAAGATTGATGAGTGTGAAATAATGACTGGAACTGTTATCAATGGTAAGAGCAATAATAGCAAAATCTTCATCAAATTTAACTAAATATTAACCAGTTTATTAGTTTAGCGATTTCTAAATATTGTGTTGTCTAACTTCTCCTTATAATTAAGAGTTGGGCCTTTACCTTATCTTCTATATCTATCGAAGTATAGGTTATAAAACCTCCCTTAGAATTCAATTATGATAAAAGTCTTCAATTACTATTATTATTTTTGGCGAGATATTAAACAAAAAATAAAAAGATTTTTAAATGTGTTTTCTTTTATTTTATTGTGGTTTGTGAGGAGTGGATTGCAAGGTTTATGTTAAATAAGAAAATAAACAGTTTAGAAGAATTAGCGGAATATTTGCTAGATGAATTTGAAAGCGATAAATTGGTTATGCTTATGCTGGAAAAGGTATTACTAATATTTGATAATCCCTTCAAATACGCCAGAGAGAAGCTGGGAAAGGATAAGTACGGAAATCCCATGTTCTCTATAGAAGTTACGGGGGATATAAGGATACTTTATAGTGTTTATTCAAAAAACTGTATCGTGTTTATTTGGAAGATGGGATCTCATAAGAGGGTTTACGATCCTTAGCCTTTTTCTCAACAATTTCCTTAAGCTTAATTATTTCCTCCTTGTCCAATTCAACATAATAGTATTCCCCATCTTTTCCGGTCTTCATAATTATATGTTTGTCATTAGGCATTAAAAAAGGATATGGTAATTTCTCTCATCGAATTTTAAAAATATATTATAGCAGTATAGGTGCATATGTTGGAATCCAAGCTTCTCTTTATGTTAGAAAAATTTTAAAAATAAAGTTTACTTTATAAAAATTCCCTCTTCTTTTATTTTGTAGAATTTTTCAATATTAGCTGATGAGGTACAATAAATACAAGTAAGAAGTGAGATAATACAACATACATACGTAATGCACTGATAAACATAAATTACTATATGTATTTGAATTGAATCAAGTATTCCTATAACTAAGCAAACTCTTACAACAAAAGAATGCGTTAATATCACAGCTATGGTTGTCAAAACACTCAAAATAATAAATGATATAAGAAGAATTTTCTTCTTCACATTTCGTTTAATTTATTTAAAAAGCCCTCTACATTAAACTTTTTAGTTTCTCTGAGTTTTTCTAGAACCATTTTCAAATATTTAGTTCGTGCATCGTAATCTCTAATTTTGATAACTATCTCAATAGGGTGATTCACGAATCCATCATGATTTCAATTTGTTTCTATAGAATTAGATAAGAATAATTGATTCTACATTTCGAGTAACACTGATAGCCTTCATTAGAATATTATTTTGCTTCTGAAGCTTTTTGTTTTCATCTTTTAATCATTCGATTCGTATTTTATGAAAAGTTTTATGATATTATGTAACTCATGTAGCTCGTGTAGGTCACCTGATGCACTATACTTTGACGTAAATACGTCATTCTAAAATGCATTGTTTCACAGTTTCATGGAACTAAGGTTTATATGGAATATTCAACCAATTACAAGTCGTGGACAGACAAACACTCTTGGTAGGTTTGGTAATAATTACCTTAATTGTAAATGTAATGTTAGGTGTAGAACTTTATTATACACTACACAATAGACCTACTCAGCCAGTAGGCGGGATTCCAATAAATGTCTCCACAGTGCAAATTATTTCTCCGTCTAGTTCAGCCACAACTAACACAACATCTGGGGCAACTTCAACAATCACTACAACTCAATCCTCTACTACTAATTCTGGATCTTCAACTACTAAACAGCCTCAGACCTATTCATTTTCATTTAAGGCTGAATTTAAGATACACGTTAAAGAACATGGAATATACATTGTTGGTATCAAGCCTAATATAACGTTTTCTCAATTATATGTTATTCTCTATTTTGAAGATGGTCAAGTCGTAACGTTAAATCTTAACCAAACCTATGCAAATGTAACTATAAAGGAGGATGATGTTAAGGTAACTGCTTATATTTATGGTAAGAGTTATGAGAATTTGACGCCACAACAAATACTTAACGATATAGGTCTTTACTTTAAATTTATAGGAAACTCCACTAACAGCAGCAGTAATGAAAACTCAGAGGAGTTTATATTAGTTCGTGATATAAACCTAATGAAGAAATTATTTGAAATTCAACCCGTTTCATGAAGCGGAACAACTTAACCCTTATATAGGGGAAACGTCCTACTATCCCACATGAAATGGCTAGTCCTCCTACCTCTCCTCTTAACGGTTTTAGCAACAATTCCAATTTCAGCCAGTTCAACTCCTACAATCCATGTGTATTATCAAAGATATGATAGTGTATACAGAGCCTCCGGTATTAATGGTCCATTAAGTGGAAGTACAGTAACTTATACTATAAGTTCAGCTACATACAATACAACCCTAAGTGATGGCAAAGCGTTTAAGGTAACGTACAACAGAACAGTTTACACTCTATTATTTGCTTCTTCTCCAGAAAAATTTGAGGGATATGTTAACATATCAGCCTATACTAATAACACGATTACGATAAAAACTGACTTACCTAATTTAATAAGAATAGTGATAATTAGTGCAAATGAGACAGAATTGATATGGGCTGGTTTTAATGCTACTGATATTAACGCTTATGCATATATTAATGGAACAGGTGAAGTTATGCTTCAATTTGCAAACGGTTCCACAATAGCTAATGCAACATTGACAATTAATAAAGAAAATGCAAGTATAAGCAATAAAATAAGCCTATACTTATTCCCGGTAACATCTGTAGAGGCTAAAGTATCAGTTAGTGGAGAGCTAACCGCGACAGCGCAAATACCAAGGAGATATTCTCCATTACTGGTCAGTATTAACTATAATGGGACGGAAAGCAACGCAACTGTTAATGGATATAAGGTTACTACAGCGTACTTCAATGGTACACTGACTCCTGCCTTAGTTTGGAAAGGAGAAGGCTTAGTTCCAGTAATGTCAGGTAAGGGAAACATACGTGCAGATTTTGAGACGATAGAATTTTATGGAGTAAATGGTACAATTCTAGGATATGTACACATTTCGAGTATTGTTGGAAATCTAGAGATGATGCCAGTTAAGATTGGACTTAATTACAACGTCGCATTTACTGAACTTAAGATAGTTACGGTAAGTGGAGTAAAACAAGTACATGCGAACTTTATGGGTTACACTTACATTAATGGAGTCCCAGTAATGATAGTAGGAAACGATGAAGGTAATATAACGTCAACTGCAATCGTTAACATTTCTCATTTAGTCATAGTGCATAATCATAAAGGCGTGCTGGCGGAAATAACGTTAAATTCAACGTCAAAATTCGTAGTATTAACAGAAGACAATACCACTCATAATGTTAGTGTAACACCTCCGCTATTGGTAAACGTTACCAATGTGCATTTAAACGGTAACGTTCATGTGGCACAGAAGGTCGTAGTCAACGTGACTTCACAATACATCCTATTCAACGTTACGACGCTTAATAATGGTTCTATAATTGGCGTCTATAAGGTAGAGAATGGTACATTAGTTAAATTAAACTCTTCCAATTACTTCATCATAAATGGAAAACTGGAAATATTTGACGATCCATCTTCAACATATTATGTAGTTTACTCTGCACAACCAACTACTTCAACGGCATCCTCTGCTACTTTAACATCCACAGGTACATCTAGTGCATCCACTACCGCAAGTGTCTCTGCTACTTTAACATCCACGACATCTCCTTCAGCCACATCTAATATAACAACAACTTCATCATCAAATACTATGACATATATGGCGATTGGAATAATTGTACTAATAGTTATAATAGTAATAGCTGTGGTGTTAATTAGAAGAAGGTAAAAGTTCTTTTTTAATGTTTTTGTCCTTTTCCTTTGTTATCGCTAGAAAAATTTATATATTTTAGGGTTACCCTAATACAGTATGAGAGGAAAAGAACTTATAATCGCGTTTTCCATATCTCTCGGAATTGCAATTGCCATATTATCATTGCCAGATATACTAGAGCCCATAGCGCATAAAATATTATTAGTCTTAGGCATTTATTGGCCTTTAGCAATTTTTATAATAGGTATAGTTCATGGACTAAAACCTGACGAACATACATGGCCAATTACCGTATCCTATGGAATAATGCAGAGGAATATGAAAGGTGCAATAGTTTCTACAAGTGTTTTCGCAGGGGCGTTAACACTCGTCTGGGCTAGTTTAAGTGCACTGACTGGACAACTTCTCTCATTCTTTCAGAATTACAACCTAGATCCAGTAGTAGACGTTATAGTAGGGCTGACAATGATAGGAGTTGCCTTAATTTTCATCATTAAAGGTAAGGATAAAGTTGCAGATAAAGATGGTAATCCAGATTACAAATTAATATGGATTCACGGCCTAGCTGCAGCTTTTGGAGGAGATTTCATTGTAGTATTGTTATTAACCATTGCCCTAAGTACACTTATTAGTGTGAATGTAACCTTCTTAATTGGACTATTATTTGGAATAGGCTCATGGATAGCCCAATCCATAGTTGTTCTATTAATATACGAAGGTTTGGTCAAAGGAGTGAAAGGGAATTTCCAAATTCTAGCTAAGGCAGGGAGGCTATCGTTACTATTCCTAGGAATTTTTATGATAGGATTGGGAATTTTAAGCTCTCTAACTGGTTAAGAATCTCTTATACTCTTTTCGGTCAACTTCGCAATAGCCTTTCTTAAAACTTGCATTATGGCTGGTTTAGAAATACCCAACTCATTTGCTAACTCCTCTAGTCCTATTCTTTTAGGTGTTTCGAAGTATCCCTTATCAAAGGCTAGCTTCAGAATTGATAATTCCTTAGGCGTTAGCTCTTCCTTTACTGAAAGGAATGGATTTGAAGATTCCTCAATAATTTTAAACTCATAAGTTAGCTCCTTCACCTCTGGTATAATCTTAATGAAGTTTTCAGAGTCAGCAATTACGTTCCATCTTTCCATTCCTTCATATATAGTTTCTGACATGCTAAAAATTCTACAATCCCTTAACAACCTTTCAGCTATTCTTCCTCTTAGGCTCTCTATCGACGCATAAATTGCTCTGATACCAGATTTATTCTTGTACTCATCTATTATTCTGAAATCAATAGTTGTTTCATTTCTACTCAACATTCTAATTATTTGCTTATAAGACTCCTTGTTCTTAGCGTAAATTACACCCATAACATTTTCAGTGAGTCCATCCAATGATGGAATTCTCCTTACAACCTTTACATATAATTCCTCTTCGTCAAATCTCTCAGTGTAACGACTCCAATCGTCGTGTGAGAGCACTATGGTGTAACTTTTTATCATTATAGAATATAGTAATGTTTGAATTTAAAAGGATTAGATGGTACATCTTACTATGAAATTCTATCTTTCTCACGAATCATAATATATATTGCAATTGATACTAGTAATATGATAACGTAGACGATAATATAATTCGTAAAGCTATCATTATCTCGAGGAATGCTGAAATTTATCTCATGGAGTTTATCTCCCAGTGATAAGTACAATTTACCCTTATGATATAGCACTATAGTATTATTGTAAACCCCTACGACAAAATATCCCCTAGGTATATAAATGGTGGAATTTGGCAAGCTTATAATTAATTCATATGTACCATTATTGTATTTCAATATTACTGGAGAACCTTGAATTAAAGGAAAGTTCTGATATAAGAATATAGGATTATTGTAATACTCTACAGAGTTGTTCTCCACAATAAGCCCAGTTGAAATCATTGTACCCGAGGGAAGTCTATCTAAAGCGCTTTTACCAATTTGATAATATGATATAGATGAATTGTAAAAAAGTATTAATAAAATGGATTTATTGTAAATATAAAAATTCGCTACATTATGAATATTTAGTCCATAAGTAGTATTAAATAGAACTAAGTAAAGAAAGGGATTGAAGTTGGTTAACAAATAATAGCCTGAAAAACGATTTGCAATCGATGGTATAACGTTAACAGAATAATTAACTACATTGATAGTGGATCCTATTTCAATGGACATTGGAACAATAATTGGATTAACAAGAGCTAAGCTGCTTGAAAATACTACTGAGGGAAATAGCTGTGTATATACTGCATAAGGCTTCTCTAGTTGTTCGGTATAACTGTTTATCTCTAAGCTTTCCGTATAACTCCCATTAATAGAGTAAACCGAGATGTTGCTTTCGTTGTAGAATACTAGGAATCGTGAACCCTCTAAGTTAGAGGGAATATACTCACTCATATATCCCCTAAATTTAATCACGATTTCGCTTACTGACATTGTATTTAAATTCACTGCCTCCACTTCATATCCGCCTATTGTGGAATTGAAATATATAGGACTTACTATGTAAATCCAATTTCCATATGAGAAAATGGGTAATACCCCTTTTAAAGGAAAGAAAGACCCAGCTATAATACGATCCTTAATTAGTGTAAGATTTAAGGGAAATCCAATAACATCGGTTACGCTAATATTCTTTTCATTATTATTAATAAAATTTATACTAGATATGGAAATATTATAAATGGGAATATTTTCCTCTAAAAGCGATCCATTAATGGTAATATTTCTACTTATTACTCCCAATAGCTTCTTGCCAATTAGAACTAAGTAATTTCCGGTTAAAAGTGGATACTGTACAGAATAATTGTAATTTAGCTTTATTTGGTTAATTAAGGTCAACGATGAGTCTATAACATATGCTGCTAAGTTTCCTTCTGCTTGCATCTCAATTACTAGATATTTATTGTAGGAGTACGTTAGAATATTAGACGCATTAAGAGAAATGGTGGGTAAAGTTATTCTCCTTCCGTTAAAATCCTCTAGTGTTATATTCAGAATATCACCTTTAGAAGTCTGAATTGCCATTATAGGCTTTCCATCTAAGGTAATTAAACTAATGTACACATTTGTTACACTACTTGCCTTAACTAATATTCCATTGCAAAATTCTGATAAAATTAATGCTATTAATATGATAGTTAATATTCTTGATGATTGCTTCTTATCCACATTTAAACATTTCCTTTGTCATATTTATATATGAAATTTAGAGGAATGGGCATTTATTAATACCGTTCCTTACAATTGGCTAGATAGTTATAGAAATAAATTGAACTAACTAGTTGATTTAAGCACTACATGGACTGCAAATTTTAATTGTTATGACACGAGAAGATATATTAATTTGTAAAATGAGTAAACTTTAACGTGATAAGGGCAATAAACGTAAGTAAAATTTTTCACGGAAGTTTTGCAGTAGTTGACGTTAATCTAGATATTTACGAGAACGAGAAGGTAGGAGTTATAGGTGTTCATAATTCAGGTAAGACTGTACTACTTCAGATGCTAGCAGGGGATATGAAACCGACTAAAGGTAAAGTGTATTTAGAAGACAAGAGAAAGATCGCTTATATACCTCAGGTGCCTAAGTTTATACCAACTATCAGTGTAAAAGACGTAATGGGTTATGTTAATAAGGAGTATCATTATTTAGATCTCGTTGGCTTAGATTGGAGTAAGAAGGTTAAAGATCTATCCCTAGATGAGAAAAAGAGGTTGTCCTTAGCTCTTTCATTACCTTTTTCCCCTAACTACATCATAGTCGATGACATGTCCCAAATTTCTTCTCTCACTAGAGATTTGATAAGGAGATTTAAAGGGGGTGTAATAATTGCTCACCATAACCTTAAGGATATATGGGATCTAATAGATAGGGTTGTAATTATGTCTAAGGGTAGGCTCGTTTTCGATGGTCCCAAGAGTAGATTGCTGTATAAGGTTATAAGATTTGAGAACAGTGAGGTATGGGAAAGGGAAAACGATAATAGTATCGAGAGTGATTTAGATAAACGTGGAGTTAAGTATGAGGTTATTAGAGTGACACCAGATGAGGCTTTCCTATATTTTTATGCAGGAATTTAAAAGATCAGTTGCATTTGTCTTCCTAATTCTCATAGCTTTGAGTTTATCACTAATAGCTGCGCAAATTCTTTCCATGTCAATAAGCGTCGTAGGTATCATTGAGGGCTCTTCTTATGGCATAAAAGTAGCTGGTTACGTCTTTGACTTTCAAGGAAAAGGTGTAAGTTCAGAAATAAAGGTGTCGTATTACAATTTCACAGAGAGCGTTAAGACGAATAATGGGTCATTTTACTTGTATCTTCCAGTAGCATATGTTCAGAATAGTACTAGGATTAACGTAATAATAAATTCATTTCAAAAACATGTAAATTTAACATTATCTATACAAAATTCTTCAACTACTTTCGCTTTTTCAAGTCTCTTTTTAAAATACTATTCCAGCCAAAATCTTTCGATTATAAGCGTTAAGGGTAAAACTTTCATCGCAACAGATCCTAAACAAGAAAATTTAAATTATACAATTTTTGAGGTTAGTTCGGATAACGTTAATCTACCTCTAAATGTCAATTTCACCTACAGTAATTTTTCAAACACACTAAAGATACCTCTTATTATCCTTTTATTGTTCATCCTATCCTTTATAGCTTTAATGAGCTACTATTTATTATCCTCTTTTCCTAGAGGCGAACTAAGCCAAATTATGAGGTTAGTGGGAACAAGTAAAGTATATGTTGGGAAGTTACTAGCTGAGATACCTTTGACAATTATGTTATCCAGTCTACCGTTTTATTTGTTTGAACTTATTTTAATAGGTAATGACTTTACCTTGATTTTACCTTATATAATAGCTTCAATCTCTTTCTCCTTAGGCGTTTACGGTCTTGCACCATTCGGAAGTAAGAACATGATATATTATTCTGTAATATTAGGATTTTATATTGTAAATTTAGTAATATATGATAAATACTTATATTCTCTATTTGCAACTCTTCTCCTAATGGTTGGGTATGTAAAACTGAGAAGATCCTAGACAAGCGTTAGATACACAATGACCGCAATGTATATCACACTACCTACTACTATCCATAGTATCTTGTTGTCAATAATATTAAATTTTCGTGATATTAAAGAATCTATTGAGAAATTACCAGAACCATAAGCTATCATGTACGCGTTTATTGTCATCATTAGAAGATTTAACCCGTATTCCTCAGCTCCAGTCCAGCTAGCAGACAAGAAGTAAATTAAGTTGGTACAAAATGCTACCACACTACTTAGTCTAGTCATTAATCCTATAAGAGTTAGAAACCCAAAGCAAATCTCTCCAATCATCACTAAGGTTCCAACTAGAACCGGATGTGGCATCGCGACTATATATAAAAATTGCCTTATAATAGATCCTTGGGCTAAGTACTGTATCGTAAAACCTACATATTGTTCGGAAGATGGATTCAGAAATCCTGAATTGAGAAGTTTTCCTAAAATACCCGCATAGAGCCATATGGAAGCCATTGATATCCTTAAAATTAATGTAAAATTATCGGAGATCATTATCTTTGCCATAACAATCCCTCTCTTAATTTCTTGCTAATTTGTATGAGAGAGTACAATGATAAAGAGAGAATTGCCACTCCAGCAAATACGGGAGAGGATAGTAATATTAATTGGGAGATAGTAGAGAGTAAGGGCATTCCCATATAGATTGTGTACTTCCACACTAGGTTTTTACTTATTAATGGGAACGAGGAGGAAGCGAGATACAATAGTGAATTTATTGCAGTAGGGGTTAAGCAGCAAATCCCCGCTATTGTTCCAATTGATGGGACAGAGGCTGTTAAAAATCCTCCTGCAATGTTTATTGCAGTTATCCTAAAGGTCTTTGGTACTTTCCATTCCATTAAATTGTATGACACGTATATTAGTGAAATGGTATAGTAGCTTAGCATGAATGCAAATGATAGTATTAACGTGTTTAATAGAGCAAATACGATCATTGGAATGTTAAGCACGAAGAAATTGAAATAGGTTTGAATTCCATATGCGTCATATGTTATAATTGTTAGCTTTAAAAAATAGGGGCTAATGTTGATGTTTGGGATCAAGATGACTCCGCTAACTATTAGGAAGGATACTAAATAGGAAAATGAATAGAAAATTAGTATTTTTCTAAACGCCTTATCGTTTAGAAGACTCTTCATAATATTTAATACAGTAAAGTCTCCTTTCACCAGTATGAATTTGTTCTCCTTATGTCTATAAAGGAAGTACCCAAATATACTAGAACAAGCAAGATATATAATAGTGAATGTTAGGAAGGGGAGTATAAACGTTTGTTGTCCAGTATCTGATAAGGGAGAATACCACAAACTAACTATCCTAATCCCATTTATTAAAATTGGGAGAAATACGGTAAAATTAAAAAACAAAAAAGTATAGAAATATGGATGTAGGACTTTCATCCTTATTCCCCTAACAGTGAAGCCCACTAACTGGAGGTAACAAAACGTTATCAACTAGGTAAGTTGCTACTTGGTTTTGAACTGGAATTATCACTGCTGGTGCGGTAGACAAAGGTACATAGCTACTTACCGTTAAACTACTTAGGGATATTAGAGCTATTATACCACCTGATTGCACATTACCGTGAATCACTACATATGCGTACTGCCCTCCAGGCATAAGTTCTATATCTGCCAAGCCTTTAACACTAAATGTTGGCAAGTCTATAGTTTTGACTATCTGAAAAGTCGATGTGGATATCACAAACACTTGATTCGCATTTGAAGGTGCCTCAAGGTAGTACTCTCCATTTGGAGTGAATACGCCTCTCTGTGGTATTGTACCGTTGGGCATTTGTAAGATACCTAGCAATTTCAATGATGGTAGAGAGTAAAACCCAACTGAGTTATTTCCAACGTACTCTACCGCTACCATTGTGCCTTGCATATTAGGGCTTACCATATAGGGTTGCGAACCAGCAGCAGCAGGTAAAACCTTAATTACACTACTGTTTAACGCTATAAGATCGACGCTGTTGTTAAATCTCATTGGAACTATTAAATAGCTCCCATCTGGACTCCATCTAACGTCACAAGGATAATACGTTCTACCGTTAACTGGAGAGACGAAATGCTGTTCCCATAATACGTTAAGAGATGAAACGTTAATTAGGGCTAAGATACCGCTTGGGCCATCTGCTACTGCAACTAGTTGTTGACTCGGTGAGTATGCTACTCCTATAAATCCTATACTGTTTCCAAAATTGAATTCCTTTACTATCTTTAAACTATTAGGATCGATTGCGTAAACCGTACCATTATTTACTGGTATGAGGTAATATCTTGATTGTGCAGCACTTTCAAATGGATACTCAACCCACCAGTATACTTGTTGTGGTACGTTTGTAGAGATGTTAATGGAATGCGTATATCCTTGGAAAGGAGTAGTGGATGATGGGTTTATTATTTCTGCAATTCCTTTCTGTGTGAATACTAGGAAACTGTATTGAGGAGTAGCAGTGACTGAACTACTGGTAGTTTGGGTCGAACTAGGTATTGATGATGATTGAGACTGCTTTAACATAATGTATGCTGCTCCTACTCCTATCAATATAATTACTATGAGTCCTACTATTAACCATAATTGATAACTAGATAACGCCTTTATTAACTGTTTTTTATTCATTCGATTCCCTCAAAATATTACGTATTTTTAGGTAATTATAAAAGTTGTGATATTATAAACCCTTATTAAAGTTAATATAATTAAATTGTAATAATCATATCTACAGTATCTAATACTTTTGCATAAAATTAAGAAAATCCTTGAACCAAAATAAGTTGGTTGACCAAGAAAATTCTTCATCAATGTTTTTCTTATTGTTATATCATAAGAATAGACTTTTTATTCTTAAAATTAAATTCAGTTATACACTAAATGGCTGAAGATAAGTTTTTTAAATAGAATTAACACCATTTTAAACAATGATAGAGGAAACTACACTGATTTACGCTGAAGATTTCAAGCCATTGTTAGACCTGGAAAACTCGTATAAGCTATATAAATTATCAAATATAAAAAAGCTAGATTTTGGATATATCTGTTACCTTACCATATTCAGACTAAAAGTAGAATGTATATGCAAGCCGAGAAAGGATGGCCTTGATATAATAGAAAAGAATGGAAGGTTCATAATAAATATAACATTCCAGAAGGAAAGCGAAGAGAGAATAAACGTAAAAATAAGTTACAGAGGAATTCTCGAAAAACTCCTAAGTAGTATAGCAAATTCAATAAGGAAAAATTTAGAAGAATATTCAAAATATTTGATAAGGAAGCAAAAAGTTGAAAATAATCTTAGAATTTCTACTCTTAAGCCAGATAAAGTATTAGATCTTAGAGGAGAAGAGTGCCCAGTTCCGGAAATAACGTTAAAGAGAGAATTGATGAAGGCTAATAGGGGAGAAATAATAGAAGCTTTGACTGATAATCCAGCCGCAGTAGCTCACACTATCCCAGAAATAATTAAGTTATTTAACTGTAGATATGAGGTCCTAAAATATGAAGATTACGTATCTTTTAGGATTTTAGTTTTAAGTAATACGATTAACACTGATGAATACGTTAAGGTCATTAAGGAATTCAACGAGTCTAGAATTAGAGAACTAATTAGGGATAAGAAATTCATGTCGTTTTTATACACATATTTCGTGAAATTCCATAAAGTTGAAAAAGTTAATGATTTTAAGAATTATAGATTTAATTGTGAAAAAGACATTTGCCTAGTCTCATCAGCACCTTTAGGTAGGGGATGGTTATTTACTGGACTAATTAAGAGTAACAAAATGGTATGTGCTAGGATTGACACTGAAAATGAAACCTTATTAGATTACGAGGCATTAGAATATTTAAAGAAGTTAGCTGGAGAAACAAATGTCATGTATTTATCGTTAGATTGACTATTTGCAAAAATTTATTTGACTAAGCGTGTATTTCCCATTATGGAGCTTAAGGATGAATGTGGTTGCATAGTTAATAGGAAATACGCTTCAGACTTTCTAATGAAAAGGTTATTTAGCTATAAGAAGATAAATGCTGAAAAATTGGGCTATTTTAGAATAGATAATTTTAGGTGGTTCACACTCTATAGGGCTCAAGATGGGAAAATATATTATGAAAGTTCTGAATGTCCACTACTCATAATAACCTTAGAAGCACTTTGTGAGAGATATATTGAAAATGAGGGAAAAATAAATAGAGATAACTCCATGGAAAAACTACGTCAAATCAAGGGATTTACAATTAACCAGATAGTGAATGAAGTTGTTGAGAAGTTTATAAATGGTGTCAGCAATGGTTAAGAAAATTGCCTATATAGTTGAATCCAATTTGGGTTCTTATATTTTAGGGCAGATGGTAGTACCGCAGTTGGAGGAAAACAGACACAACGCTGAAGTTATTGGAATGTTCTTTATACACGATAATGTCTATATTCTAATGAAAGATAATCCCTTAGCCGAAAGATTAGGTAAACTTAGTAGAGAAAGGGGCATATATTTGCAAGTCTGTGATCAATGCATATACATGAGAAATTTAGCTGATAAACTAATAGAGGAAGCAAAGATAGGCTGTTTCCCTGACTTTTATGCAAAAGTATTAGATACTGTAGATATGATTATTACAATTTAATTATATTAACTTTAATAAGGGTTTATAATATCACAACTTTTATAATTACCTAAAAATACGTAATATTTTGAGGGAATCAAAGTGGAAGATCTAACTTTAAGACAACCAGATGAGGTTCTTGATGTTAGAGGAGAGGAATGTCCTGTTCCAGAAATGAGTGCGAGCAAAAAATTGAAGAAAATGAAAGTTGGACAAATGTTAGAAGTGTTAACAGATCACGAACCCGCAGTACATGTTACTTTACCTTCTTTATGTAAATCCTTAGGATACCCGTTTGTAGTGATAAGAGATAACGGACTTTACAAGGTGAGAATCCTAAAGGTGAAATAATCAATGCCTAGTATGGTACTACAGCCAGTACTTCAAGAGAGTTGGGCATTAATCTACGGATTATTCGCTCTTTCTGGATTTATTTTGGGTTGGGCAGCTCAAAGGGGTAATTATTGTTTTGTAAACGCCATGACTTCAATATTTACGGCCAAAAGTTATGAGAGATTTGGAGCCCTTTTAATATTATTCGGATTGTCCGCGTTAGGAAGTGGGTTGCTAGTTGCATTTGGGGTTATCCCGGCAGTTGATCAGTACTATTATAACTATTTTGCAGGTTGGTATATTCTTGTTGGCTCTATAATATTTGGCTTTGGTGCAGCATTAGCAGGTGGTTGTAATCTATCAATGCTTTATAGGGCTGCCAGTGGCTATGTTCAAAATTGGATAGAGTTATTCGGAATGATGATAGGCACTTATGTATTTGCAATAGGCATATGGCCTTTTCAGCTATACACAATGGCTAATGGAATTTTATCCACTACTAACGGAGGATATGTTGAATACTTGCCCTACCTTATATTTCACTCAATTTCAAATATGTCAGTCTATGTAACCACGTTAGTAGTTAGCCTACCACTAATATTCATTGGAATCTACTTGCAACAGTACACTAAGAGAAAATGGGCAATCTCATCTAGTTTACGCATCAATTTACCTGCAGCTAGAGCTTATTAT